>CAMDEX010000009.1 GCA_945897075.1 Litorilinea aerophila | reverse complement strand
GTTATCAAGGTTCTTGTACATTTCGTCCCGGAACTGCTCTAGTTGTTTCGTACTCTGTTTTATGTCCATACCCTATTTCTGACTCATTTCTCCTTTTTCGTCAACTATTCGCACACATGGTTTTCTTTTCCCTTTGTCAAAAGTCCAATTAGCAGAGACACGTAATTTTATCAAAAGTGTGTTTCGCCGCCCGGACGCAGGCCACTTACCGGAAAGGATGCAAACGTATGGATGAGGCACAAGCGGCGGGTTATTCCGGCACACCGCTGGTCAAGAAATTGGGGATCAAAGCAGGGATGGCGCTGGCGGTTCTGAACCGGCCGGATCACTACTGGGAACTGCTCGGCGACCTGCCCGGCGGTCTCCGCAGCGACGGTTCGCCGCCCTTCGACTTCATCCACATCTTCACGACCGCGCGCGCCGAACTGGAAGACGAACTGCCCCGTCTGCGCGGCCAGATAGTCCCCAACGGGATGATTTGGGTCTCCTGGCCGAAGAAGGCTGCCAAAGTGACGACAGACGTGACAGAGGATGTCGTGCGGGAGATCGCCCTGGCGCACGGGTTGGTGGATGTGAAAGTAGCCGCGCTGGACGCAGTCTGGTCGGGGTTGAAGCTGGTGATTCGTATCAAAGATCGGCAGCGCGTGACAGGCGACGATCAAAATCGCACCCTTTAGACCAGCCCCCGCGGCCTATACTGCAACGCCTCGGCCAGGTGTTGCACAGCGATCTGCGCCTCCCCGGCCAGATCGGAAATCGTGCGCGCCAGCTTCAGCACCCGGTGGTAGGAGCGGGCGCTGAGGTCCATCTGGCGCACGGCCATGCGCATCAGGTTCTTGCCCGCCTCGTCAATGTCGCAGAATTTTTGCACCTCCGCCGGCCCCATATCGCCGTTGACCAGCACATAGGGTTTGCCCACCGCGGCAAAACGGGCGGCCTGCACCTTGCGCGCCGCCTCCACCCGCGCCCGGATCAGAGCCGACGTCTCGCCCCCATCCAGGCTCGCCAGCTTCTCGAAGGGCACCCGCACCACATCGGCGTGGATGTCTATGCGGTCCATCAGCGGCCCGCTGATGCGGCTCTGGTAGCGCTGCACATTGCCCAGACCGCAGGTACACTCCTTGCGGTCGTCACCGAAATAGCCACAGGGACAGGGGTTCATCGCCGAAACGAACATAAAGTTGGCCGGGAAGGTGAGCGAACCCGCAGCCCGGCTGATGGTCACTACTTTGTCTTCCAGCGGCTGGCGCAGGGTTTCCAGATTCTTTGAGCCAAATTCGGGTAGTTCGTCCAGAAAGAGTACGCCCCGGTGGGCCATACTCACCTCGCCGGGACGCGGCCAGCGCCCGCCGCCCACCAGCCCGGCGTGACTGATGGTGTGATGCGGGGCGCGGAAGGGACGGTTGCGCACCAGCGGCCCTTCGTTGCTCAGTTCACCGGCCACTGAATAGATGCGGGTGATTTCGAGAGCTTCCTGGATGGTCAACCGGGGCAGAATCGAGGGCAGGGCACGGGCGAGGAGCGTCTTGCCCGCGCCGGGCGGCCCTTTCATCAGCAGATTGTGGCTGCCCGCACAGGCAATCTCCAGCGCCCGTTTCACGTGCTCCTGGCCTTTGATGTCCCGAAAATCAATCAGAAAGCGGCCGGCATCCTCCTCGTCAAAGGCAAAGTCGTTGACGTGGGGTGCGATGGGCTTGCGTCCGCTCAGGTGGAAGACCAGTTCGGCCAGGCTGTTGATGGGGAAGACAGTCACACCTTCGATCAGAGCAGCCTCGGCCGCATCACCGCCGGGCACAAAGAGGCGCTTGTAGCCCTGGGCTTCGGCCATCGCGGCCATCGGCAGCACCCCGTCCACGTGGCGCACCTCCCCATCCAGCCCCAACTCGCCCACAATCAGCGCATCCTCCAGATCGGCCAGAAGCTGGCGTGAGGCGGCCATCACCCCCAGCGCGATGGGCAGGTCATAGGCGGGTCCCTCTTTGCGCAGATCGGCAGGGGCCAGGTTGACCGTCAGCCGGGCCTGGGGGAAGAAGAAGCCGCTGTTGCCGATGGCCGAGCGCACCCGTTCCCCGCTCTCGCGCACGGCCGCATCGGGCAGCCCGACGACGGTCAGCTTTTCCAGCCCGTTGCTGATGTCCACCTCCACCTGCACCGGCTCGGCGTCCAACCCGACGACTGCGCAACTCTGGATTTTGGCAAGCATTGCCCGACTCCCTTTCAGATTCTACTGTTTTTGACTCTACATTGTGTCTTTGTGTCTTTGTGGTTGCAAAATGATGACGCTATAGTACCTACAGATGCCCGTAAACGCAAGTAATGATTTTCGTGCAGGGCGACCCCGTTTCTCTGACATCTCCTCTTTTTTATGCTACAATCCTTGTCAGGGGCTGTCCGTTGGCCCATGTGTACCCAATCAACCAGAAACGAACGCGTATGTCCCGCCGTCAACTGCTCTTTATCGTTCTGCTCAACGCATTTGTCAGCCTGGCTATGGCTGTGGCGGTGGTTTGGGTGGCCGAACAGCGTAGGCCAGACGCCGAAGAACTGGCCGCGCTCTATACGCCAGAGCCGCCGGTGGTTCTGATTGTGACACCCACGCCGGCAGCCCAATCGGCCCAAACCGCGGCCACAGCCACCCCGGAACAGATTGCGGCCACAGCCACCACCCCCGCGCAAGGCGGCACACCGGAAGTTTATCTGGTGCAGGCCGGGGATAGCCTGCTGGGGATTGCGCTCAAGTTTGGCCTGACCATCGACGCGCTGATGCAGGCCAACAATCTGACCAATCCCGATTTTGTCTTTGTGGGCCAGCGGCTGGCAATCCCTGGCGCGGGGAGCGCTTCGGCCACTGGGGCGGGCGCAGCCGCGCCGGCCACTGCGCCCACACCCGCCAGCGATGGCCTGGCTCTGCGCGTCGAGCAGGCGGGCAATCTGGCCCAGGAGCAGGTACAGGTTGTCAACGACAGCGACTCTGCGCTCAATCTGCAGGGTTGGACACTCAGCCGGGAGGGTGGCCCCGTCTACACCTTTGGCAACCTGCCCATCTTCCCCGGCGGCAGTGTGCGGGTTCACAGTGGCAACGGCGAGTCGAATTCTATCAATCTCTACTGGGCGTTGAGCGAATCGGTCTGGTCGTCCGGCGCGGTAGCACGTCTGCGCAATCCAGAGGGGACAGTTGTGGCGAGTGTGACGGTGCCGTAGGGAGAAGAAAATAGTGAATGGTGAATGGTGAATTGAGAATGAAACACCACTTGCCACCTGCCACTTGCAACTTTCCACCTGCAACAGGAGTATACCGATGAAAAAAGTAGGCATTCTGGCCGGACGCGAACGCTCCTTCCCCACCGCGCTGATCGAGCGGGTGGCGGCGCGCAATGCGGGGGTGGAAGCCGAGTGGGTGAAGCTGGGCGGCACAGCCGTAGAGTCGTTGACGCCCTACGCGGTGATCGTTGACCGCATCAGCCACGAAGTGCCCTATTACCAGCTTTTTCTCAAACACGCCCACTTGCAGGGCGCGGTCATCATCAACAACCCCTTTGCGCGTATCGTCGAGGACAAATTCACGGCCAACTATCTGGCTCAACGGGTCAGCGTGGCCGTGCCCAAGACGGTCATCCTGCCCAACAAAGCCTACATCCCCGACATCACCGGCGAAAGCCTGACCAATCTGATGCACCCGCTGGACTGGGAGATGATCGCCCGCTACATCGGCCTGCCCGCGGTGATGAAACCCGCGCTGGGCGGCGGCTGGAAGTCGGTCACTATTGTCCATTCCCTGCCGGAGATGCTGGCTGCCTACGACAAGTCGGAGCAGTTGTCGCTGATGGCGCAGGAGTTCATCCACTGGGATCGCTACGTGCGCTGCATCTGCATCGGGCGAGAGAAGGTGTTGCCCATCGCCTGGGACCCGACAAAGCCGCACAACGAGCGCTATTTGCAGCAGCCCGGCTATCTTTCCCCGACCGAGACCGAGCGAGTGGTGGCGGATGCGCTGAAGCTGTGCCGGGCGCTGGGCCACGATATGAACACCGTCGAGTTTGCCTTTCACAAAGGCATCCCCTATGCCATAGACTTCACCAACAGCGCGCCGGACTTTGACATCGCCAGCCTGGGCCAATGGCATTTTGACTGGGTGGTGGACGCTATGACCGATTTGGTGATCGAGCGGGCGCTGACAATGCCGGAGCAGAGGCAGATGCGGGAGAGTTACGCGGCGGCCTTTGGCTAGTAGATTTTCTTCACCACAAAGGCACAAAGACACGAAGAAGAAAATAACATTAGGTTGCTCTTGTTTGCTTTTCTTTGTGCCTTTGTGTCTTTGTGGTTATCGGCTGGACTATTAATGCACCCCACCGCTGTTGCCGTCGAACGCTATCACCAACTGTTGCGCGAGAGCGACGCAGCCGCGCTCTGGGCGCGTTTTCAAGAGCAGATGCGCGAGAATCTGCTCTACTTTGGCGAGCGGGCCATCTGCAATGTGCTACGCCCCCAATTCCTGCATCCCCAGGAATACGACCTCATCGCCGCCGCGACCGAAGCTGTCACCGGCGCGCTCCACAAAATCTACGCAGCCCTGCGCAGCGGTGAATTGGACTGCCAGCGTCTGCTCCACCTTTCGCCCGCCGAAGCTGCGCTGGTCGCCCTGCCCGATCTCTACGGCGCGCCCGATGTCTCGGCGCGTATGGACGCCTTCTGGCTACCCGGCCCCACACTGGATCAGGGCGATCTGCACTTTTTGGAGTACAATGCAGACAGCCCCGGCGGTCTGGGTTATGGGGATGTGCTGGGCGATCTCTTTGCCGAATTTGAGCCAATGCGCCGTTTTGCCCAGGAATATCGGCTGACCCGCCCGCCTGTGCGTAGCCGGGTACACCGAACGCTGGTGGAGACATACCGGGACTGGTGCGCTGCGACCGGTCACGCGCCTGTCGAGTACCCGAACATCGCGATTGTGGATTGGCGCACAGTGCGCACCCGCAACGAGTTTCTGCTCTCGCAGCAGGTTTTTCAAGCCGCGGGCAGCCGGGTGGTCATCTGCGACCCCGACGAATTGACTCTGCGGGATGGCCGTCTGTGGGCGGGCGACGACTTCCCGGTGGAGATTGTCTACAAGCGGGTGGTGGTCAACGAGCTGATCAAACGCTACCCCGACCCCGCCGAGTTGATGGCGCAGCCGCTGGTGCAGGCCGTGGCCCAGAAGGCGGTCTGCATCGCCAACCATTTCAACTGCCAGTTGCTCTCCAACAAAGCGCTCTTTGCCCTGATCAGCGACGAGGAAAACCAGCGCCGTTTCAGCCCGGCAGAGCAGGCAGCAGTGCAGAAATATGTGCCCTGGAGCCGTCTGGTGGCGGATCAGACCACCCGCTACAACGGCGCAGAGGTAGAACTGGTCGAATTGATCCGGTCAGCCAAAGACGAACTTGTGCTGAAACCTGTGCGTGAGTACGGCGGCACGGGGGTTGTGCTGGGCTGGGAGACCGACGCCGCGGCCTGGGAAACCGCGCTGCAGCGGGCATTGGCCGAACCCCACGTCGTCCAGCGCCGCGTACCCACACCCCGCGACACCTTTCCCATCTGGCAAGAGGGCGCGCTGCATTTTGTCGAGCGGATGGTGGATGTGGACCCTTATGTCTGGCGGGGCAGCGCGGTGGAACACGCCGGTGTGCGGCTGGGCACGAGCGCACTGTTGAATGTAAGCGCAGGGGGCGGCTCCGCAGCGCCGCTCTTTTTGGCAGAACGCAAAAGGTAGTAATCAGTGAACAGTGAACAGTAATCCGTCGGTAGCGCTCACATCTACACGAATCCTCTTCTACTGTTTACTGATAACTGACATTCGGAGGGGAACAGACCGATGGCAGACGAACAGCCACAAAAAAGCAACAACCCGCCTTCTGGCGGCGGCGGCAAGAACACCAACCGGCGTTATTTTCGCCGACGGAACAAAGGATCCGCTTTTGCGGCCAATTCCGGTGGGGCAGGGCAGGCACCGGCCAGCCAGCCCAAGGATCAGAGCCGTCTGCCGGCCGATCCCAAGCCGCAGGGCAACCGTGCGCCGGAGCAGCGCAACGAGCAGCAGGAAAAACGGCGCAAACGACGGCGCTCCGGCAACAGTAGTAGCACCAACCGGCGCTCTGCATCCGGCCGTCGTCAGCGGCGCGACGAACAGACCAGCTCTGCGCCGTTGACGGTTGTGCCGGAACCGGAACGCTACCGGGAACCGCTGGATGTCTACGTTCACACCCACATTGTGCGCCCAGCCTACCGGGACGCGGGGGGCGATTTCGTTTCCGAGACCTCTTTCCTGACCGAGCGTCGCCCGCCCGAGGCCTCCATCCACATGGAACGGCTGGAGGAGGACATCCGCAAGCAGTTGGACGAGTACCTCAACCGCCCTGTCGTCCCTGTCAAAGTGATATTTGAGTTGGGGGATGAGGGGTGGGATGAAGAAGAATCGTGAAACGTGAACCGTGTGGGATGTACCGACCGCACTGGAAGCGTCAGCGCCCGGCCAGGGAACGTTGAATCGCTGTGTACGCTCCCGACGACTATTTTACGCACCACGCACCACGCACTACGCAAAGGAACGGCAACGTGGCCCCAATCATTCAAATCCGCGCGATGGCCGAGCATATCGGCGCAGAAGTGACCCTGCAGGGCTGGCTCTATGCCAAGACGGGCAAAGGCCGCCTGCAATTCCTCCAGGTGCGGGATGGCTCCGGCATCTGTCAGGCTGTTGTCTTCAAAAAGAATGTGAGCGAAGCAGAGTTTGCCGCGGCCAGCGACCTGAGCCAGGAGAGCAGCCTGCGCGTGACGGGCAGCGTGCGCGCCGACGAGCGCGCCCCCGGCGTCCCTGGCGGTTATGAATTGGACGTGACCGGGCTGGAAGTGGTGCAGATGGCCGGGGAATACCCCATCCAGCCCAAAGAGCACGGGGTGGAATTTCTGATGAAGAACCGCCATCTCTGGATTCGCTCCTCGCGCCAGTGGGCTGTACTGCGCGTGCGGGCCACTGTGATTCGCGCCCTGCGCGAGTGGTTGGACAGCCACGGTTTTCTGCATGTGGATACGCCCATCCTCACCCCTGCCGCCGCGGAAGGCACGACGACCCTCTTCAAAATTGACTTCCACGGCGAACCGGCCTATCTGGCCCAGACCGGCCAGCTCTACAACGAAGCCAACATCTTCGCCTTTGGCAAAGTCTACTGCTTTGGCCCTACCTTCCGCGCCGAAAAGAGCAAGACACGCCGCCATTTGCAAGAATTCTGGATGCTGGAGCCGGAGATCGCCTTCTGCAATCTGGAGCAGTTGATGGAGATTGAGGAGGCGATGATCAGCTACGTCATCCAGCGCTGCCTGAGCGAAAACGCCGAGGAACTGAAGATATTGGAACGCGACACCACTTCGTTGCAACGCGTAATGGCACCCTTTCCGCGCATCCATTACGACGAAGCCGTGGCGATGGTCAACGCGGCCGCGGCCGCGGGCGAATTGGTGCCCGGCTACGAAGATCCAGTACCGGCCATCCCCTGGGGCGACGATTTCGGCAGCCCCCACGAGACGTACATAGCGGCCCAATTCGACAAGCCGGTCTTTGTGCATCACTACCCCACACAGGTCAAAGCCTTCTATATGGAGCCGGAGCCGGGCCGCGCCGAAGTCTGCCGCAGTGTAGACCTGTTGGCACCGGAAGGCTACGGGGAGATCACCGGCGGCAGCGAGCGCATGAGCGACCCGGAGAAGCTGATCGCGGCCATTCACAAGCACAATCTGCCTATGGAAGCCTACGAATGGTATGTGGACCTGCGCAAGTACGGCTCGGTTGTCCACAGCGGTTTTGGCCTGGGCGTGGAGCGCACCGTCGCCTGGATTTGCGGCATCGGCCATCTGCGCGAGGCGATTGCGTTTCCGCGGCTGTTACAATCCATGCGTCCTTAGCGATGACAAGCTGGCAAGGTGACAGGGTGAATGGGTGATTCACCTTGTCACCCTGTCACCCCCTCACCCTGTCATGTTTACCCTAACCGTCCTTCTCACCTCCTTTCTCCTCGCCCTTGCCCTCACCCCTCTCTCCGCCGCGCTGGGACACCGGCTGGGGCTGGTTGATCGGCCCGGTGGACGGCGCAGCCATCGGGGGGTTGTGCCGCGCACGGGTGGGCTGGCCCTCTACGCCGCGTTTACGTTGACCGCGCTGCTCGTCCTCTTTCTGCCCGATTTGCTACCCCCGGATGTGGCGGCGCGCTGGCTGCCCCCCCGCAACGATCCCAACGAAGGCCGCCGTCTGCTGGCGCTGCTGGTTGGTAGCCTCTTTTGCGCGGGTGCCGGTCTGCTGGATGACCGTTTCCACTTCTCCGCCCTGCCCCAATACGCCATCCAGTTTGTCGCCGGCTTCATCGCCATTGCCGGGTTGATCTTCATCAAGCACGTCAACAATCCCTTTGCGCCCGGCTTTTTCTTTGGGGAGGAGGGCTTCCCCTGGTGGATTGTCGGCCCGTTGACGATCTTCTGGTTTGTGGGGATGATGAATACAGTCAACTTTCTGGACGGGCTGAGCGGGCTGGCGACGGGGGTGACGGCGATTGTGTGCGCGATTCTGGCCGTGCATATGCTCTGGCGGGCCGAACCGCCCCAGGCCAGTGTAGCGGTCTTGCCTGTGGCGCTATTGGGAGCGGCGTTGGGCTTTCTGCCCGCCAACGTGCGCGGGCGCATCTTTATGGGGAGCAGCGGCAGCTTCTTTTTGGGCTTTGCTCTGGCCGCGTTGGGCATCATCGGCGGGGCGCGCCTGGCGACGGTCCTGCTCGTCCTCGGCCTGCCCGCGCTGGACGTGACCTGGCTCATCTACAGCCGCTGGCGGCGCGGCGTCTCGCCGGGCCAGGGCGGGCGGGATCACCTCCACTTTCGCCTGCTGGACATCGGCCTGGCCGAGCGGACGATTGTCTTAACCTACTGGCTGTTTTGCGCCATCTTTGGTGCGCTCACACTTGTGCTGGATGACCGGCTCTACAAACTCATCGCGCTGGTGGGGCTGGGGGTGGTGGGGCTGGCGGTGCTGGTGTGGGCGGCGCTGCCCAGGGAAAGCGGTTGACGCTCAACAGCAATCGGTGTATAGTTAACCGAAAGCTATTTTTGTGTGATCAAATTAGATTCATATCCATTTGGCGTCGCCCTATGCCTTCAAAACGCATTGGAAGTTTCTTATGTTACTTTGTATCATACGACTGCGTTGAGCCACCGCACATTCACTTGGCAAAAGGTCGAGAACGCAACGCGCCAGGTGCCAAATTTTGGCTTGAATCGTTGACTCTGGCAGTTAATCGAGGATTGCGAGCAACCGATTTGAAAGATGCAGAGCGCATTGTCGCTGAGAATTGCGAGATATTTCTGGAGATGTGGAATGAGCATTGCAACGATTGAAACCCAACCACGCGTAGCTCACGTCGGCTTTGGCCGGGACAAACTCTTGGTAGAGATTGCCGATGGACGGACAGTATCCGTTCCCCTGGAATGGTATCCACGCCTATTGCACGCGACGGCTGCCGAGCGTACGGATTGGCGTGTGATGGAGGATAGCGACGGACGCGACATCATCTTTTGGGAACAGTTGGATGAGATGATTCCTGCCGTCGCGCTTCTGTCCGGTGTAAAAAGCCGGGAATCGCAACGTTCGCTGGATCGGTGGCTTGCAGATCGTTTGGATGAAGCCCAAATGGATGAGATAAACGCCCTCATCGCGGAAAGAATACGCGGTCCGCTGAAGGTTGATATTTTGGGGGCTGAATTCAGAAGGAAAATGAAAGAAGCGGGCATCACCCTTGAAGATTTGCTGGACGGATTGGACGAGATACGTGAAGAACGATGGCGCGAGCGCAACCGATGACCCACATCCTCGCCATCGAAACCAGTTGTGACGAGACCGCGGCCGCGGTCGTCGTTGATGGTCGCCGGGTACTCAGCAACCGGGTCGCCAGCCAGATCGAGATGCACCGGCGCTTTGGCGGGGTTTTTCCTGAAGTTGCCAGCCGCCAGCACATCCTCGCCATCCAGACCGTCATCCGGGAGGCGCTGGATGAGGCTGGTGTGGTGCGGGTGGCCGATCTGGACGCCGTCGCCGTCACCCACGGGCCGGGGCTGGCGGGCAGTCTGCTCGTCGGCGTCAATGCGGCCAAAGGGCTGGCCTTTGCTGCTGGCCTGCCGCTGATCCCGGTCAACCATCTGGAGGGGCACGTCTATAGCAATTGGGCAGATATGCCGGGCAACCCCGGTGCGGCGGACGAATTCCCGGTGCTGGTGCTGATCGTCTCTGGCGGTCATACGGAGCTGGTGCTGATGACCGGTCACGGGGAGTACCGGCTGCTGGGGCGCACATTGGACGACGCCGCGGGCGAAGCCTTTGACAAAGTGGCCCGGCTGCTGGGACTGGGCTATCCCGGCGGGCCTGCCATCCAGAAAGCCGCCGAGAGGGTGGCGTTGGGCCGCTTCTCCCTGCCCCGCCCGCTGCTGCGCAGCGGCGAGCATCGCTTCAACTTCAGCTATTCGGGGTTGAAGACGGCGGTGTTGAACCTGACCCGCCAGTTGGTGAAGGCGGGGAGCGACCCCACCGAGCCGGTCACAGCCGCCGAGATCGCGGCTGAATTTCAGGCTGCGTCTGTGGATGTATTGGTGGAGAAGACAGCCGATGCCGCGCAAGAATTCGGCGCACGCCAGGTCTGCATCTGTGGGGGTGTCAGCGCCAACCGACCCCTGCGCCTGGCCGCCCAGGAACGCTTCGCCGGTCTGGGCATCCCCCTGCATATCCCCGCCTTTGCCCTCTGCACAGACAACGCGGCGATGATCGGCGCAGCGGCCTACTATCGCCAGCAACGCGCCGGGCTGGGTTCATTCTGCGATTTGGGGGTGGATGTACACGCCAGTTTGGGGATTGGGGACTAGCGGCTGGGGATCGGGGATTGGGGACTAGCGACTGGGGACTGGGGACTGGGAAGAAAATCCGATCCCCGATCCCCAATCTCCAATCCCCGATCCCCGGCTGCGTTCTCGGCGCTTTCTTCTTTGGGCGCGGGCCGTGGACGGATGACCCGGCGGTAAAAGGATGTACGGCTGCGTCTCTGGGCTGCTTCGACCAGCGGGAAGGAAGGTTGTTGGTCCAACAGTTTGGCGTAGAGATAACTCACAATCACGCGCAGGCTGGCAATCGTCGGCGCAGCCAACAGCGCCCCCAAAATACCCCCCAGGCTGGCCCCCACCACAACCCCACATAGCACAACGATCGGATGCAGATTGACGCTCGTGCCGACAATGCGCGGGACGAGAAGCTGGTTTTCCAACTGCTGGATGACAAAGTAGACGCCGATGGTGAGCAGCCCGAAATTGAAGTTGCTGATCGCCAGCGTGTCACTGCCCTGGACCAGGGCAACGATGAGAGCGGGAAGCATTGCCAAAACGGGGCCGATATTGGGCACTACTTCCAACGCGCCCGCCACAATGGCCAGAATCAACGCGCCAGGCATATCCAAAAAGGTGAGAACCACATAAGTAACAACGCCGATGGTGAGCGAAAGAATGATCTGACCCCGGAAGAATGATTGCCAGATACGGCCCAATTCCTGCATGAGAAGGGTCGCCTCTGACTGGTAGGAGAGAGGAAACAGCTCTTCCACATATCTACGGATGCGGGGGGCGTCTTTTGTCATATACAAGCTGAGAAAAAAGAGAAAGAGCAGGGAGAGCAGAACGCTGAAGAGTCCGCCCACTACATTGAAGCCGATGACAGCGGTGTTGCCGACGACATTTGTCGTTGTCACCAGCAGCCGGTTGATATAGTCCAGAATCTGGGCTGCGCTGGGAAAAATGCTCACCGCGGCCTGTCCGCTGACCGTAGATTGTAATTGGGTCACCGGGCCGGCAATGTCGAACTGGAAGCCGAGAATTTCCACCGCCGTGGGCAGGCTGGTAACCGACTCCTGCAGAAAGCGCAAAAAACTGCGTGTTACCTCTGGCACGTCAATCAACAGTTCGGTCAACTGTCTGATCAGCACAGGCACAACCAGAATCGGTGTCAGAATGATCGTGACGAGCAGGAATAAGTAGAGAACGAGCGTACTCAGGCTGCGTGGGATGCGCAGCCGCTCACAGGTGTCCACAATCGGGTTGAGCAGATAGGAGACCATCCCGGCGATGACGAGCAGAGGCAACACAGGACGGCTGATCCAGAAGATCAGCGCGCCACCAATCAACAGGACAACAATAACCATCCGTTTGGTGGCCGGATGCCAGCGGGCCGGAATCTCGACAACGCTTTCGTGGCCGGGATGGGGCGCAGGCGGCTGGGGGGTATTTGATTGGGCAATCGGCTGCGCGTCGCTCATACGCTCATTATACATTCTGGGGCGGGGATCAGAAACTCGGTTTTTTCTGAAAAAACCGAGTTTCTCTGGCTATTGCCAGACCTTCTCGAAAATCCGCATGAAATTGCCACCCAGAATTTTGCGGATGGTTGTCTCGCCGTAACCCCGTTCCTGCAAGCGGGCGGTGATCTGCGGGTAGGCGGTGGTATCTTTGATGTCGGTGGGCGTTGTACAGCCGTCAAAGTCGCTGCCGATAGCAACGTGATCCTCCCCGACGACGGAGAGCATATACTCCAGATGTTCCAGCACGTCGTCAATTGTCGTCAGTTCGGGCTGTTCCCGGCGCAGGAAGGAGTTGACAAACGTCACGCCGATCACCCCGCCTTTGACCGCAATTGCCATAAGTTGGGCGTCGGTCAGGTTGCGGGGATGATCGCAGAGGGCAAAAGCGTTGCTGTGGCTGGCGATAATCGGATCTTCCGAGAGTTCCAGCACATCGTCCAGACCAGCCGGGGCCAGATGGCTCGCGTCAATGACGATGCCCAGCCGGTTGCATTCCTGCACAACCGCCACGCCAAACTCTGTCAGCCCGCCGCCCGAACGCCGCTCGGAGACGCCGTCGCAGGCCGCGTTGCGAAAGTTCCAGGCCAGCCCCAGATTGCGTACCCCCAGCCGGTAGAACTGGCGCAGCAGACCGATCTCCCCGTCCAGCGCCTCGGCCCCTTCCAGCCCGGCGATGGCGGCAATTTTGCCCGCCGTCTTGGCCTGGCGGATGTCGTCAACTGTGCGGGCGATCACAAACTGGTCGGGCAGACGCTCGGCCAGCAGATGAAGCTGATCCAATCGGGCCAGCGCGTGGGTGGCCGCGCCGTGGCGCTGGTAGGGCACGGGCACGTAGCAGGCGAAGAACTGGGCGTCCACGCCCCCCTCACGCAGACGGGGCAGGTCTATGTGCCCCTCCGCCGCGCGATCCCCCAGCCAGCGCTTGCCGCTGAGCTGTTCACCGATGGTGTCGCAATGGCCGTCAATGACGAGGGCGTCGAAGTGCAAGGAATTGGTCAAGGCAATCTGCTTTCGTGGGATATAAATTATGTGTAGGGGCGCTGCTTGCTGCGCCCGGCACACAGGCGACGGGCGCAGCAAGCAAGCGCCCCTACGATACAATTCTTTTCTGTAAAACTATAGAAGCGGACGGAACTGTTCGTCTATCATACAAGAACACAGCCACCCGCTTCAAGTCGCGAACGGAGCGGCCATTTTCACATCTCCGCCCGGATGAAACTCGCTCCACCCCAGCCAGCGCTGGCGGCTGAGGGGCAACCAGCGCAGCGACGGCGCACTCTCCACGCGGGATGCGCCGTCGCTGCGCCAGCGGCCTGCCCCCTCTGCCGCGTACAGTTTGCCCGCGCGCAGGGCAAGGCTGACGACGCGTCCGCTCACCCGCCGGTCAAAGGCGCAGACCCGCTCCCCCGCGCTGTCGTAGACCAGCGCCACCGGCTGCCCGCCCAACGCGTCGTTGACAACGCCCGCCGCGCGCAGCATTTCCAGCGGATAGGCCCGCGCCTCGCCCGCCACCACCAGCCCGGCGACGGGGGTATGCGGCGGCAGGCGGCTGTCGTTGCGCTGCATTCCCGGCACATTGAGACCGTCCTGGCTGGTGCTACGCAGGGCAAACTCGACAAAGGCTTTGGGCACGTGGCTGACCCATTCGGCGCTGGCTACGGCAGTTGTCTCTGGCTGCTCCTGCCGCCAGACGCCCCACGTCACCTGTGTACCCGGCAGGGGTGTCAGTTGCCGCCCGGCCAGCGGACCGGCCAATGCCTCGCCCGTGGCGTGCTGCCAGAGACTGCCCGTCTCCCGATCGCGGACAATCATATTGCGCCGCCAGACCGCGGCCACTTCCCAGGTCAAACGACGTCCATCCACTGTGGCGGCGTACACGACGCCGCTGCGACAGGCGTGTCACCAGGCGGCCAGCACCGGCTCGTCGCCGACAAAATCGTTGACCAGATGGTGGGGTGCCAGCAGTTCCAATGACCAGGCGCGACTTTCACCTTGCCAGGCCAGCCCCAACACCGGCGCATTTTCGCCCAGTCCGGCCTTGTCCGCGGCCACCGGCTGTGGGTCTGTCACCGCGGTCAGCACCCGGGTTGGGTTGCTCGCCCCGGCCAGCGCGGCCAGGATGAGGGCGAATGCCAGCGTACCCGTAGCGTCAGCGCCGGGCGTCAGCAGCCAGCCGGCCAGGGCCAGCCCCACCGTCAGCAGCCGCCACGCCCAAATCACACGACGGATGTGGTAGAGATAGCCGATTCCCACCCAGGGCACAAATGTAATCCACTGATAGGCGAAAATTCCCGTTACACCGGAGAAGATCGAGAGGAAGGCAAGCAAACTGGACACGATAGATTCTCCTCGGTTTGTATTGCGTAGGTTACTGCGAAAGGGAGGATTGCGCGAATAGTTGGTCGGTTGGGATTGTCCAAAGACATCCGTACACGTCAACCACTCGCGTCATCCTCTTATTCGCGGTCATTCCCCAAAATTTCAATCCGCCCGCTGCTGCCATCGATCCGCACCCGCTGGCCCGTCTGCAAGCGTTCGGTCGCCCGATCCACCCCCACCACCGCGGGGATGCCGTATTCGCGGGCCACGACCGAGCCGTGGGTCATCATCCCGCCCACCTCCGTCACCAGCCCGCCCGCGGCCAGAAAGAGCGGTGTCCAGGCCGGGTCGGTGCCGGGGCAGACGAGAATCTCGCCGTGCTGCAACTGCGCGCCGTGGGGATCGAAGACCACCCGCACAACCCCCTCCGCCACACCGGGCGAGACGGGACTGCCCACAATCGCCCCGTCTGCGCTCGCCGCGCCCGCACCCAGCCCCTCGTAGAGGGCGTAACCGTCGCTGAAAAGGAAGCGGGGCAGCGGACGCCGCCCCCGTTCCCGCTCCCACGTGCGCCGCCGATCCGCCACCAGCCGCTTCCAATCGCCCGGCGCGTGCATCGCCAGCACTTGCAACTCGTCAAAATGCAGAAACATCAGATCGTCGGCGCGCTCGATCACACCGGCGGTCACCAACTCCCGCCCGCTCTCCAGCAACGCGGCCCGGCTGATGCCCATCAGCCGGATGGCGGTGAACTTCGGGCTTTCGCGCACACCGGCCAGCGCCCGCACCCGCCGCGCCAGCGCCCGCACTAGCCCGCCGCGCCCCCAGGCCCGTTGCGCGGCCGCGGCCAACTGTTCGATGGCTGCGGCCGCGGCCACTTCGCCCCGGCGGAAGACCGCTTCCGGCGCGGCGTTCTCGTCTTCGATGGTCAAATAGCTGCGGATCGTCTGCATCACCTGGTCGGGCAGTTCGCGCCAGCGCGGACGGCCAAGGTCAATCTCGGCCACCCCGCGCATCCCGTAGCGGCGCATAAAGTCGTCTGTCGTCTTTTGGGCCGCCGCGGGCAGACGTTTTGCCTGCCAGGCCGCGCCCAACGCCGCGGCATCTGTCTCTGCAAACAATTGCGCCGACGCCGCGTCCTTGCGAATGGTCTGGGCTGTCTGCCAGAGGGCCAGGTCCATCTCCGTCGTCACGTTGTAAGGCAGACCGCGGGTGATGGCGAGAACCGTATCCTGACCGATAGACGGGTCGCTTTTGCCCAGCCGATCCGCCATGCGCAGGAGCAGATTGAGCGGGATGTAGCCAGCCAGCATACAGGGCATAAAGCGGGTCATCAATTGCGGCCCAAGCCGCTGCAGAATCGCCTCGTGGGTTTTCAGCCGTTCGGCCAGGGTGTGGGCCTGGGCAAAGCGCTGCTCGGTGTCGCTGACAAACTCCTCGACCATCGCCCGAAACTGCTGCTGGGCCTGTTCGGGTCGGCGCAGGGCGCTGATCAGATTTGGCCCCACTTTGCGCAGAAGTGTGAAGATAGAGCGGAAGGTGGTGGGGCCGGGCGGGCCAGAGCGGGCGAGAATGCGCGGATCGTCCAGCATCGCGACGACCGCGTCGCGTGCGCCCGGTTCAATCGCTCCCACAGCCGTAGTGAAGAGTTTGCGCCCCAGCCGGTTGCGGATGACCGTCGAGAAATCAATCCAGAGTCGTTCGGCTGCTGTGAAGAAGACCCGCTGTTCTTTGTAGCCAGGCGCTGGTAGATCGAAGAGAAACGCGCCCCCGCTGAGGAAAAGTTTGATCAGGTCTTGACCGAGAGGCGTAATCGGGTCCATCACACCCTGCACCGCGGCGAAGGAAAAAAAGAGGTGCAGATCGTCGGCGTCGCCCCAGTTGGGCAGCGGGAAGAGGGATGTGATGGCGCGCGATTGAAGCAGATAGAGTCTGCCGTCCGCATACGCCCATTCGATGTCCTGGGGTGAAGCGTAGAAGTCGGCCACCCGTTTGCCCAGGGCGGTGACCGCGGCGATGGCGTCGTCGCTCAACGCCTGCTGACCGCGGGCGTCTGCCGCTTCGGTGATAGTACCGCCGCCCGCCACCCCGCGGATGACCGTCGCCTTGGCCCCCAAGCGCTTCTCAATAATGCGCCCCGTCGCCGTCTCTGTCACGTAGTGGTCCGGCTCCACCTGTCCGCTGACCAGCGCCTCGCCCAATCCGAAGGTGGCGTCAATAACCGTCTCCGTGCGCCGTCCGCTGAGCGGGTTGGCCGTGAAAAGCACGCCCGACACTGCGCTCTGCACCATCTCCTGCACGACGACGGCCAGCGAGACCGCCGACTGGTCTATGCCGTTGCGCGCCCGATAGCCGATGGCGCGCGCCGTCCACAGGCTGCTCCAACATTCCACCACCGCGGTCAGCAGCGGGTCGTCGCCCAACACATTCAGAAAGGTGTCCTGCTGCCCGGCAAAGGAGAAATCGGGCAGGTCTTCGGCGGTGGCGGAGGAGCGCACAGCTACTTTTGGTTTCCCCAGCCCGGCGTATGCGGCACGGATTGTCTCAGCCAACGCGGGCGGCAGAACGCTCTCCCGAAAACGGGCGCGGATGCGATCCGAAAGCGCGACCAATGCGTCCGGGTTCCTCGCGTCCATAGCGGCCACTTCGCTTGCCATCCAGCCCGCCAGCCCCGCGCCGTTCACAAAGGCGTCGTAGCCGTCGGTGGTCACAACAAACCCACCGGGCACAGGAAAACCAGCCTGCGCCAGTTTCATCAGATTCAGCCCCTTGCCGCCTGTGCGCGCCAGCGTTGCCCCGGGCGCGTCGAGGTGCAGGCAGAGGGGGACGTCCATTTCAGCCCTTGCGGTTGGTGTCGCTTGCATCGGGATTCCCTTTCCAAGCAAAAATCAGCGCACAGATTTTTAATATTTTTCTCGACTGGTTCGATACCACTCGATCGTGCGTTGCAACCCCTCACGGAAATCAGTCTTTGCCACAAAACCGAAGGCATCCCGCGCCCGCCCTGTGTCCAGGCTGCGCCGGGGCTGGCCGTCGGGTTTGGACGCGTCCCATTCGATGCGCCCGGTGAAGCCGGTCAGTTCGGCGATGAGAGGCACCAATTCGGCGATACGCACTTCGCGCTGTGCGCCCAGATTGACCGGCTCTGGGCTGTTGTAGCGTTCTGTCGCCAGGACAATTCCCGCGGCCGCGTCATCCACGTAGAGAAACTCCCGCGACGCGCTGCCTGTGCCCCAGACGGAGATACTGGCGTCGCCCCGCTCAATGGCGTCGAAACATTTTTTGATCAGCGCGGGGATGACGTGCGAGGAGGCTGGGTCGAAGTTGTCTTCCGGGCCGTAGAGATTGGTGGGCAGCAGATAGATGGCGTTGTAGCCGTACTGCTCCCGGTAGGCCTGGCCCTGCACCAGCAGCATCTTTTTCGCCAACCCGTAGGGTGCGTTCGTCTCCTCCGGGTAGCCGATCCAGAGATCGTCCTCGTGAAAAGGCACGGGCGTAAACTTCGGGTAGGCGCAGACAGTGCCGATGGAGACGAATTTTTCGATCCCCCGCTGGCGGCCAATCTCCAGCGTATAGACACCCATCAGCAGGTTGTCATAGAAGAATTCGCCGGGTTTTTCCCGATTCGCTCCGATGCCGCCGACGCGGGCCGCCATGTGGATCACCACATCCGGGCGGGCGTCGCTGTAGAGATGCTCCACTGCGTCCAAGCGGCGCAGGTCGTAGTCCGCGCTGCGCGGCACGAAAATGTCGGCGCAACCGGCGCTTTCCAGCCTCTTCACCACCCGGCGGCCCAGAAAGCCGCTGCCCCCGGTGACGACGATGCGTTTGCCTGCCAGTCCATTTGTCATTTTTTCTCCTCAAAATCCGTGCAAATCCTCAAAATCCGTGTCAATCCGTGTCCTTCTTTTAATTTCAGCTTGCCAGAATCCGCCCATAGAACGCTTCCAATTCCCCAATCAGCCGCGGCCAGGCAAAGACCGTCTCGGCTACGTGACGGGCCTGGCTGCCCATCTGCGCCTGCAAAGCCGGGTCAACGAGCAACTGCTCCAGTGAGGATGCAAAACCGTCATCCTCGGCCAGCAGACCCACGCCGTAGTCTTGACAATAGCGGGCAATGTCGCCAATCGGGCTGGCGACGGTTGGCCTGCCCGCGCACAGATAGTCCAAAAATTTGTTAGGCAGCCGCCCCCAGTTGGCGGCGCGGTCGGTCAGGGGCAGGCACATCAGATTCGGGCAGCCCAGATAGTCGCTTACCTGCCCGTCCGCCACAAAGCCGGTCTGCCAGAGGCGGTCGGCGATGCCAAAACGCTGGGCCATCTGCGCCACGCCGGGATTTTTGTTCCCGATCACCATCAGCCAGACGCCCGCAAGCTGCTGGATGGCCGCCATCACAATTTCCAGATCGCCCTGGCCCATCCCGATAAAGCCGACGATAGGACGATCCACCGGCACGCCCAGCCGTTGCCGGGCTTCGGCCAGTGGGACCGGTTGGATGCGCTCAGTGGCCGCGCCCGTCGGCAGGAAGATCACCTTCTCCGGCGGGCAGCCCAGGGCCAGCGCCCGCTCGGCCAGGACGGAACTGATTGTCACTACCCCATCCGACCAGAGCTTCGAGCGCTCTTCCCACCAGGCTTCAAAACGGCCCACTATCGGGAAACGGCGGTGGGGCACATCGTTGATGCCGCCCGGCCCGGCCCACCAATCGATCCAATCGGAGACGAGCTTTGCCCCCCGTAGCCGTGCGGGGAAACCGGCAAAGGTGGCGTTGGGTTTATGATCGCACAGGTGGATGATGTCGTAGCGTTCGATCCCGGTGTGGGCGATGCGCAGCAGATTGTCCAACGGCCCGTAGCCCTCGCCGCTATACTCCTGGCCCCAATTGGGCATCTCGCCCAAGCGCACGCCGTTCACCCTTGACCACTCGGCCCGCCAGCGTAGCTTGGGCGATACGGTGAGCAGCGTCACCGCGTGGCCACGCGCGGCCAACTGCTCGGCCATCGGCATCGCCCGGTAGTATGTGCCGCCGAAGCGGACGTTGTGGTTGAGGAAGAGGAGGCGCATAAGGGATTGGAGATTGGCGACTGGGAATTGGAATGAGATGTCACGGAACAGGCTCTACCCAATATACCGCGCCAGGTTTTCTCTGTAGAAATTCAACGTCAAACGCAATCCTTCCAGCAGCGGCGTTTGGGGCTGCCAGCCCAGAGTGCTACGCAGGAGGCTGTCGTCGGCGTAATAGTCGCCGATGTCGATACGTTTGCGGTCGGCGGGGAAGGAGCGGGTGATGAACTCGCCGCCGCCGTTGGCTTTGATCAGCATTTGTGCCGTTTTCAGCAGGCTGACCACCGGCTCGCCGCCCACATTGAAGACTTTACCGTCGGATGCGTCGCTGTGGGCGGCCAGGAGTAGAGCCTCTACTGTATCGTCCACATAGGAAAAGTCCCGCAACTGTTCGCCGCCCCACACCTCAAAAGGGTTGCCCTCCAACAACAGGCGAATCCAGATGCCCAGAAAGGTCTGGCGGGCATCTTTCACTCGCATACGGGGGCCGTAGGTGTTGGTCAAGCGCAGGGCAGTGGTGCGCATACCATAGACGTTGTGGTAGAGGATATGATACCACTCCCCGGCCATTTTGTTGATGCCGTTCACATCCACCGGGCGCAGGGGGTGTTGCTCGTCCACAGGCAGGTAGTCCGGCTTGCCGTAGATTTGGCGGGTGCTGGCGAAGACGATTTTGACCGTCGGGTTGTATTTGCGGCAGGCTTCCAGAATCGACAATTGTGCTCTGGCGTTGATTTCCAGATCGGTCTGGGGGTCCTGCATAGAATCCATATGGCTGGTCTGCCCGGCCAGATTGAAGATGACCTCCTGGCCCTGCACCAGATATTTCAGCGCGTGCTCGTCGCGAACATCCGAGATATTCACCCGCACCCGATCTTCTATCCCGGCGATGTTGTGGAGATTGCCGCCGTACTCCGGGATGAGGCTGTCCACCAGCGTTACCGCCGCGCCGGTGTCTATCAGGCGGCGGGCCAGGTTGCTGCCGATGAAGCCCAGGCCGCCGGTGATGAGGATGGGTTTGTCGCGATAGGATAAAGTCATACTGACGCTGCGCTCTCCTATTGGGAAAGAAGTGACGTGTATACCGAATCCATCTGCCGTATCAGCTTATCCCAATCGTATCGTTGGCGGACCTTTGCATAGCCAGCCTCCCCGAATGACTGGCGCATAGCTGAGTCCTTCAGCAGTTGTAACAGAGCGTCAGCGATGGCTTCTGGCGTCTGCGCGACCAGCAGTCCGTCAGCGCCGGAATCGATCACCTCTTCCAGCGCGTCAATTTTGGCCCCTACAACGGGCTTGCAGAAATTCCATGCCTCCAAATAGACAATGCCGAGGCTCTCTTGGGTTGACGGCATACAGAAAACGTCGCAGGCTGCAAATGCTGAGTTCTTCTCAAATTCATCTACAGCGCCCATTTCCAGAATGCGGGGATCGGTCTGTGTTTGGAAAAATCGCTCTGAATCCACATTGCGCGGGCCGATGAATACGAAGCGGGTTTCCGGCATCCGTTCCCACACAATCGGCGCGGCGGCGGCGAGCTGCACAAACCCTTTGTAGGACAGTTTTTGCCCTAGGAATAGAACAACGGGCGCATCGCCCAATTGGTGTCTGGCCCGGAACCTCTGCGCGTCACTGGCGGGTGGCTGGGTCAGTCCGGGCGGGATCACATGAACCCTCTCCTGAGCTGCGCCCTGCTCAATGAGCCAGGCTTTCTCCCGGCCCGTCATGGCAATCAGCGCATCGGCGGCACGGTACAGGCGATGGAATCGCTTACCACTCCAGCCGGCACCCTCAATGTGGGGAACGGGTGTCCATACGAATGGGATAGCACACTGTTCGGCAGCCGCAAATGCTGTCTCGGAAGAATAGACCAGGCCGACATGCACTGTATGAACGATAGCGGGTCTGTATTCGTGTAGGATTGTCACAAATTGGCGGATAAGGGACTGGTTAAGCGCGTAAGCAAAGAGTGGATTGACGGGCCGGAACATCCCGTAGAATCTAGCCAATCTCTGGACCAGTGGCTGCCAAAGGCCGCTCGGCCCAATCCGTTGCACCAGAACATCCTGATCGAAGTATTGGTGGGCGGATGGATTGGAAACAGTGGCGACAAATGAGTCGCTGTCCGCTGTAAATTGGGTGATGACGCGCACTTCGTGCAAGTGGGACATACGCTGCACGACTTCCCGCGCCAGATTTTGGGCACCGCCCACACTAGGCCAATAACGGGGGACAATATAGAGGATACGCATTGGTTTCCCCAGTTATTCCTGGCTTGGATGCAGAATTGTCCAGAGTTTCGTTTGCCGCAGGCTATTGCCCATTTCGGGCCTTACGTAGCGCCGAAAGATCGTTGAAAAAATCAACAGGCCGGCCCAAATTCGGTGGATACGATTGAGGGGCGCATAGGCAGCCGGATCGAAAATGATCTCTCGCAGCGCATAGGCCGCAACTGCCAACCAAAACAGCCAGGTGCTGCTTGCCAGGAAACCGGCTGAACCCAAAACATTGACAACGCTTTTCGCGTTGGCGGTTGCTCCGCCTAAAGTACGGTTAATAGAGACGGCTGGCAACGAAACAAATTTCCCGCGGCACGCCATCGACGCTATCAGAGACCAGTCACCCCCGATGGTTTTCGGATAGGGAGTGCGCAACAGCAGGTCGCGTCGCATCAGCCCGTAGTATTCGCCATTGCGCGAAACGCCGCGGAAGTAGCCGACAAGTCGATCCAGGGTGGAATTCTGTGGCAAAGACATGCCCATCTCTTCCGAAACCAGAATATCGTTTTGGAAGTATCTGGCCCTGCCACAAACCAGAGCTACTTCGGGATTGTTTTCCAGCGTCTCGACACAGCGCGGGATGTAGCCAGCATCGATCCAATCGTCGTCGCCCAACCACATAAAATAAGTGCCCTGCGCAGAGCGCAACGCGGTCAGGAAATTCTCGTGTGCGCCTTTATTGGTCTCGTGGCGCAGGTAACACACACGCGGATCGTTTCGAGCGATCTCTGCGCAGTAGTCATGTGTGCCATCGGTCGAAGCATTGTCAGAAATTACCAGTTCCAGATTGTTGTAAGTTTCCTGTAATACTGATTCTATCGCACGCCGGAGCATAGGCAGGCGGTTGTAGGTGGGGATACCAACGCTTACGAGAGGTTTTTCAGATGGCACTCGCACAATACTCCTTTAGTGTAGTGCAAATGTGCTGAACTTGTGCGCGGGTCAAGTTTAGTGCGCTGGGTAGATTGACCCCAAAGGGTGAAATCGTATAGCTACACCGATTGCGTTCTTGCATTTCTTGGATCTGGGCTAATCCAGCGTATGCTGGCAGAGAACTTAGCGGATAGAAAAATGGTCGGCTGTCAATCCCTTTTTCGCTCAACATCTTTATCAACCGTTCTTTGCCCAATCCCAACTGTGGATCCAAGATCACCGTTACCATCCAGTAACTGTTGTGGGTGCCTGCTGGCTCAGCGTTGAGGGTCAGACCAGTCACCCCAGCCAGCGCATTCTGGTACCACTCGAAGATTTCCCGCTTGCGTTGGAGCAATTCTTCGACGCGCTCCAACTGTGCCAAGCCCAGGGCGGCCTGCATACTACTCATCTTGTATTTATAGGCTACCTCGGTGTTATAGAACTGCACGTCACCCGGCTTACGGCCATGATCGCGCAGAAACAAAACCCGACGAAAAATATCTTCGCGATCTGTGACCAACATACCGCCTTCGCCTGTAGTCAACGTTTTGGATCCATGGAAGCTGAATACCCCTACATCGCCCAGACTGCCGGCGCGTAGGCCGTGATAGTTGGAACCGATGGCTTCGGCTGCATCTTCGATAATAGCTATTCCGTGCCTTTGTGCGATCGTGCAAATGGCATCCATATCAGGCATCCCACCATAGAGATCGACAGGGATAACCGCTTTTGTGCGTGGGGTGATGCAAACCTCGAATGCTTCGGCGGAAATACACCAGGTTTCGGTGTCGATGTCGGCAAAAACGGGTGTCGCATTCACATAGTCAATGGGTGCTGCCGTAGCAATCCAAGTAATATCGGGAACGATGACTTCATCACCTGGTCCCAGGCCGAAGGCCAGCAGCGCCAGGTGAATGGCCGATGTACACGACGGCAGTGCAACCGCATACTTTACCCCCAAGTAATCAGCGAATGCGCGTTCGAAGCGTTCGTGATAGATGTTGTGGCTACCGTACCAGGCATGCGTCACAGCATCGGTTACATAATCGATCTCTTTTTGGGTGATCCATGGGCCGGCAACGGGGATACGATCCATAGTCAATCCTTCATACATTTGAGGTAGCCATCCGGGGCAACCGTAAGTAAAAGCTTGTTTGGAATACTCGAGTCGATCTCGAAGCGGTCAGTAGTTTTCAGGAACTCCCGGACCGCGGTCCTTGGGTTATTGCCCCTGTTCCAAGGACGATCAGGAAAAAACCCAGGGGGCATATCTTCAATGATTGTATCGAAGACAACCAGATAACTGCCCTTGGTTACCATTGGCGCATATAACTCCAACTCACGAAGGACATGGGCATGGGTATGGTTGGAATCCAGGCAGACAAGTACGCTACGTTTGCCCTGGGCCAATTCGCGAACAGTGCCCACAATGACTTCATCCGTAGATGATCCCTGGATTAATGTAATATATTTAAACATCTGGTGCTTCTCGATTTCGACTCGATTGTGTTGGCGGATGTCGATGTCGATTCCTACAACTTGCCCTGTGCCGCCCAACAGCTCAATCATAGAAGCATAGAAAACCAGAGATCCGCCATGGGCAATGCCAGTTTCAACGATCAATTCTGGCTTGACTTGCCAGATGATCTCCTGTAGAGCCAAAATGTCCTGGGGGAACTGGATGATAGGGCGCCCCATCCAGGCAAAATTATAGGAATAATTGTGTTTGCAACTTTCGATGAACCACTTGGCAGAGATATCTTGTGTGTTTGCATCTTCCGCCATCTTCACAATTCTTGCTTTTTTTTCATCTTCAAAGACTTTTGACTTATCCATTGCTACTCCTGGTTTGCATAGATCGCGCGGGATTTCCCACCACAACATCATAAGGAACCACATTTTTGGTTACAACGGCCCCGGCTCCAACTGTAGCCCCTTCTCCAATCTTGATTCTTGGCAAAATTGTTGCCCCGATCCCAATCATTGCAAATGGGCCTACTTCCACGCATCCTGCCAGATGGGCTCCTGGTGCGATATGGACACCTGAACTGATATGACACTCGTGATCCACACTGGCAGCCGAGTTTATGATGCAGCCTCGCCCCACTGTTGTTTCAACACACACGGTCGCATGGGCCAGTATTTGCGACCCGGCACCAATTTTCACATCATCCGCTACAAACGCAGTGGGATGTTGTGCCATCAGCGCAACAAGCCCAAAACTCTCTAAATATTCCTGTATTTCAAGCCTGACTTTCCCCAAATTGCCGCCAATAGCAACCAAAAACCCAATAGGGTTGCCTGATTGTTTTTGCACAAACCAGGCTTCAAAGCCCTCTTTTCCGTGATAGAGAGGTACATTCGGAAAGGGGGCAACCAACCGTGGATTGTTATCAAATAGGGCGACGAGGTTCAAGCCAGTCTGCTTCATACATTCCCTCAGCACTTTGGCTTGTCCTGTTCCGCCCCAAAATATCATCTCCTGCATTGTTATTAATCACCTGCCCTGTGGAATGTCAAAGGGAGAAAAGATTGATCCTTACGAGAAATGACGGTTGGTTGCATTAACCAGGAAATACTTAGCGTTGCATCATCCCATGGCAGCCCCCTGGCACAGGCAGGATCAAAAAACTCTGACATTTGATAGAAAACTTCTGTCTCATCCTCCAGGGTTTGAAAGCCATGCGCGAAACCCTTTGGGATGTAGAGCATTGTGCGGTTTTCCTCTGTCAACACAACTGAAATCCACCGTTTGAAAGTAGATGAGGTAGGGCGCAGGTCCACAATAACGTCATAGATGCTGCCACTGGTGCATCGAACTAACTTGGTTTCTTCATTAGGGGGAATCTGATAATGCATCCCACGCAGGGTGCCCTTCTTCTTGTTATAGGAGAGACTGGATTGCGCTACGCACGGATCGAGCCCATGCGCCTTGAATTCCCGAATACAGAAAGTGCGGGCAAAAAAGCCACGTTCGTCCTCGATGGGTTCTGGTTCGATGATAAAGACACCATTGAGTCTGGTCTCGGTAAACCGCATAGGTCAAGTCCTCACACAATTTTCAACACCGGTATGGGAACAATAAATTGCCCACCACGACGGCGATATTCCCGCTGCTGTGCCATAATCTCGTCAGCAAAGTTCCAGGTTAATAGCAGTACATAGTCAGGCTGGGTTTCCAGTAGCCTTTCTGTCCCTAAAATGGGCAAATGGGTGCCTGGCGTATAGCGCCCCTGCTTTACTGGACTGCGATCCACCACATAATCCAGCATATTGGAGCCGATCCCAAAGGTATTGAGAAAGGTCGTACTCTTGGCCGACGCGCCATAGACAGCGATGCTTCTCCCTTCCCTTTTGATGCGCAGCAACAGATCAATCAATTCCTGCCGCAGTTCATCCACCCGCAGACCAAAATCCTGATAAAACCCAAAATCCTTTACCCCCCAACCTATTTCTTCTGTCAGCAACTGTTCCACCCGGTTGCTACCCCCCGCCGCGAGCAGGGAACACGGACCATCGGTTCGCTGGAAGAAGACCCGCAGTGATCCACCATGAATGGGCAGTTGTTCCACATCAACCAGCGTAAGTCCGTGCTGGGCAAAGAGATGGGCAAAGGATGTGGCAGAGAAATAGCATAGGTGCTCGTGGTAGATCGAATCGAATTCAACATTATCGATCAATGCTTTGACATAGTGATTCTCGATTACGCCAATGCCATCCGGCTTGAGCAATGTACGGATGCCTGCAACTACGCCATGTAAATCTGCCACATGCGCCACTACGTTGTTAGCATGGATCACATCAGCCTGCTGGCTTTGCTCCGATAGTCCGCGGGCCAGTTCGTCATTGAAAAACTCATTGATCGTAGGGATACCGCGCTGTTGGGCAACCGCTGCGATATTGCTTGCCGGCTCAATACCTAAGATCGGGACACCTCTGTGCTGATAGTTCTTTAGCAGATAGCCATCATTGCTGGCGATCTCGACCACTAAGCTGCTACTGTCCAGCCTGCGCCTGACGATTAAGTGCCCAGCTACATTCGCCGCGTTCTCCAACACCGTATCTGAAAAAGACGAAAAATAGACATACTCCCGGAAGAGTTCTTCCGCTGGTACTGTCTCTGTGATCTGAACCAGCGAACAGCCAGGGCAGAAGACCAAATCTAGGGGATATGTCGGCTCCGGGCTGCCTAACTGCTCCTGGGCCAAGAGCCGATTCGCCAGAGGCAGTTTGCCCAATGAAAGGATCAATGCCAAGTCACCACAATCGCAGGAACGACACGTTGCCGGAGATGCCCTCATGCACCCGCTCCCAGAAAATCGCGATACCAGTCAATAGTCCGTTCCAGGCCCTGATCAAGGGAGAAGCTCGGCCGCCACCCCAGAACTTGCCGTGCCCGAGCCGCATTCAGATGTTGGCTATATATCTCGTTGCTGGCCTGATGACGAATGTCCGGCTGTAGTCGACTGTCCATCAACCCAAGAATGAGCTCGATCAGCCCCAGTACGGTAATGGGCATCTCGTTGGAGAAGTTAAATGCCTGACCGCCGAGCGAAGGATTTTTTGCCAGTTGTTCGGCCAACAACAAGTAGACATCTGCGCCATCTTCCACATAAAAATAGTCACGCACGAACTGGCCGTCGGAGCGAATGACTGGGCGTTGACCGCGCAGTACAGACCGAATCGTGCCAGGCACGATTCGGTTCCAGTTCAAGTCACCGCCGCCGAAGAAGTTGCCACAGCGGGTGATGACTACCGGCAAACGATAAGTGGTTGCATAACTTTGGGCAATCAGATCAGCGCAAGACTTGCTTACATCATAAGGATGGCGCCCTTGCAAGGGCATCTGCTCATCATAGGGCAAGCGCTCCTGATCGCCGTATGCTTTGTCGGAAGAAGCCACTACGATTTGTTTGATGGAAGGGCTACGCCGAGATGCATCCAACAGCGCCCATGTGCCCTGGATATTAGCCTCGAAGGTGGATACGGGGTTGCGATTCGCAATCGGGACAATCGTTTGGGCCGCCAAATGGAAGACTGTATCAATCTCGTATTCCCCCAGAGTGCGTTCCAACAATGCCTGGTCTCGAATATCCCCGCGCACACTTGCTACTGCCTTCAACAGCCCGGAACGGACGAGTTCGCATTGGGGCACCCAATCGCGCACCAAACAGACCACCTGGGCACCTGCGGCCAATAGCCTGCGTATCAACCAACCGCCCACCAACCCTGTTGCCCCAGTGACAAAGGTTGGGCGATCCTGCCAAAAAACGTTCGGAATTTCCTCACTCATGCCCATACCCTCCACGGCGCATCGCCCTTTTGCCACAAATTTCGTAGCAGCCGCACATCGCGCAGATGATCCATGCACTGCCAGAAATCAACGTGACGAAAAGCTGCCAACTGGCGATCAGCTGCCAACCGTTCCAGCGCATCAACCTCTAAGCTACTCTGATCACCTTTCAGATAATCAAAAATGGTGGGTTCAAAGACTAGAAAGCCGCCATTGATCCAACCTTCACCCGCCTGGGGTTTTTCCGTGAAATCAGCCACCAAGTCGCCGTCGAAAATCAAGCCGCCGAAGCGAGCCGGAGGTCGCACTGCTGTAACCGTGGCAACCCGACCGTGGGCGCGATGGAAACGCAACAATGCCGGCAGATCAATGTTGCTCACGCCGTCGCCATAGGTCACCATAAAGGTTTCGTCCCGTAGCCAGGCCTCCAGGCGCTTGACACGTCCACCGGTCAGAGTATCAGAGCCAGTGTCTATCAGATGCACCAGCCAGTTCTCACTCTCCTGGTTGTGACACTGCACCCGACCGTTCGCGACATCGACTGTCAGGCTGCCATTGAGACTGAAATAATCCAGAAAGTAGCGTTTGATCACATCACCCTTGTAGCCCAGGGCAATCAAAAACTCGTTAAAGCCATAGTGGCTGTAGTGCTTCATAATGTGCCACAGAATGGGCTTCTCGCCGATCTCCACCATCGGTTTGGGCTTGACTTCGGTCTCTTCCGCCAGTCGCGTGCCCAATCCACCAGCCAGAATAACGACTTTCATTGTGATTCCTATGCGTTTTCTAGTTTTCCCAGCTTCACCTTATGCAAGTGGGATTGTCGGAGATACTACAGGCACTTCCACGTATTCGTCTTGGCTGCTATGAATAGACATCGATTGGGATTGTAATTGCCATAACCCATAATACAGACCGCGAATCTGCATCAAACTCTCGTGTTGGCCCTGCTCCACAAGTTGCCCTTCATCCAGGACGAAAATCTGATCCGCATCCAACACAGTCGAAAGTCTATGGGCAATGACCACAAGAGTTCGGCCTCGACGCAATTCAGCCATCGCCTCTTGAATCGAACGCTCCGATGCGCTGTCCAATGCGCTGGTTGCTTCGTCGAATACAAGTATGTCTGGATCTCGCACAATGGCCCGCGCGATCGCGATGCGTTGGCGCTGCCCCCCCGATAGCCGATAGCCTCGATCCCCTACGATCGTTGCGTAACCTTCGCCCAACTGATGAATAAAACCATCTGCGTTGGCAATTTTTGCCGCAGCGATGATCTCTTCCTGCGTGGCATCAAGTTTTCCAAAGCGGATGTTGTCCTGGATGCTGCTGTGAAACGCAAATGTGTCTTGATCAACCACACCAATGCGCGCCCGCCAGCCATCCAACTCATATTCCTGAATGGGAATACCAGCGACGAGAATTTTTCCGGCAGTTGGATTATTCAGCCGTAGGAGTAGATTGACAATCGATGATTTTCCGGCTCCCGATGGGCCTACAAAAGCGGTCATCTTGCCCGATGGGATGACCAACGACACATTGTGAACTGCATCCTGGCTTCTCTCTGGGTAGCGGAGCGAAACGTTTCTAAATTCAATCTCCGTATCGATTCTCCGCATCGGTTTTGCGCCCGATTCAGGATATTCTTTGTCGTCACTGCGCAATATATCCGCCAGCCGTCCAGCAAAGGGCATATTGTCATAGAGGGAGGCGTACTGATTGCTGATGACTGTAATAAAAGGCAGTAGACGATAGAGGACAAAAACGAAAGTAAGAAGGCGCGGGATAGCAGAAATATCCCCGCCAAGCCAGGCGTATCCGATCACCAAAAAGCCAGCCACACCGATGACTGTCAACGATTGATAGAGTGGCGTGATGGACGCGTAACGGATTCCGCCTTGACGCCGGGCAACCACACTATCATTGATTACCTTCTCAACAGTCTGTAAGACGTACTCTTGCCGACCGAATGTATGTACCAAACGCATACCTTGCAGGTATTCGAGAACGTTTTCGTTGAAGCTGATTGTGGCGTTCATAAACCGCTGGGAAATTTCCCGGAGTTTGGTCGTCACACCGCGCAAGCCCACAACCAACAGAAGCAGCGCGACAAGCGCGCCCAAAGTCATCTGCCAGGAAAGCCACAGAAGAACACACACGTAGGCCAGGACGATCAGTAGATCGCTGATCAGTTTATTGACGCCCGACACCATTCCGCCCACATGGAGAATCTGCTCCACATAGCTGATCAAATCGCCCACTTTGTAGCGACTGATCTGCGGGTAGCTGACCGAGACGAACTGACGAAAAAGGCGGCGACGCAGATCGCCTTCCAACCAGGCCACTAAATAGGAGGTTGCCACCTGCCCGCCAAATTGCAGGCCACTGCGCAGCAGTTGGCTGACCACAGCCATCCCAATGAAAATCATAAAGAGATTGCTGGCGCTATAGCCCGCTACAACCCGCTCGATCATCGGATCAAAAATGCCAAGACTAATCGTCAGCCCGTTGCTCAGATCGCCAGAGAGCGCCTGCAACGCCAGGGTAAAAATCGCCATTGTGCTGCCTTCAAAGACAGCCGCCGCGATATTAGCAACCAGCGCCAGCCCCACCAGCCAACGGTATTGCCAAAGCAATCCGCGCAACATCTGCGCCGTCCAACTCTCCCCCCCGCTGATACGCCGGATCAGCCCGCGCAACCGCGCCGGAATCCAGAGGGGATTGCGCTCGTTGCCGACGTCAATAAAGTTGCTCAGCCAGGATTTGAAGGTGGACATCATTTCTCAGCGCTAACCAAGAATTTGAACCACGAAGACACAAAGTCACAAAGGAAGAAGCAGAACCTGTCTTTTTCTTCTTCGTGTCCTTGTGTCTTTGTGGTTAGGGTTCAAAGGGCTGCAACAAACGGCGCAGTGCCGTCAGATTGGCCGCGGCGTCAAAAATAGCAGTCACAGGAATCGTAAATCCCGCCACTACCCGGCTGCTCAAGACGCCAGAGCCGACTTTGTAGACCAGCGTGTACTCTTCGCCATCCAGCAGATATTGCTCGACAATCTCGTATACCGGGTCAATGATCCAATACTCCGCCACGCCGTGGGCTGCATAGTCGTCGAACTTCACGCCGCAGTCATTGCGGGCTGTGCTATCGGAGAGCACTTCGGCGATAAAATCCGGCGCGGGAAAGCGCATCTGATCCGGCCTGAAGGTATCGGCGATTTCGCTGCGAAAGAAGCAGATGTCTGGTTCGTAGTCGTTGCGGGTCAGAGAGATCAGTAGGGAAGAAGTCGCCAGCCCCAGACTTCGGCTTGCCGCATAACTGTCCAACAGAATGAGAAGATGCTGCGACGCCAACTGCTCTTTCAATTTGACCGGTGGCTGCGCTACGACTTCCCCGTTGATAAACTCGGCTTTTCCCGTGTCGCCCATCGTCTCAATAAAATGGACGCGGCGTGCCTGTTCCGCCTCCAACACCTGCTCGATCGCGCGTTGGAAGAGAGAAAGACGGGGCGATTCTATCAACTTTTCCAGGATAGCTTCCATTGTTTCCTCCTTCGGATACGGATTCGTATCCGTTTCAATTCGCCCGATCCGCGAAATCCGCGTTCCATTCTTCCAGAGAAATCATCCCCAATCAATCCGAATCAAAAAAATCTGCGTCCGCTCTTCTCCCTGCTACTTCCCTGTAGAGTTCCACTGTCTCCGCCGCGCACATCTCCCAGCGGAAGCGGGCTGCCTGCGCCGTGCCCCGCTGCCGCAACTCGTCGGCCAGCCCCGGCTCCGTCAGGATGCGCTCCAGCGCGGCCGCCAGCGCTTCGTCATCCGTGGGCGGCACCAGAAGCGCGGCGTCCCCGGCCACCTCCGGCAGGCTGCTGCTGTGGGAGCAGACCACCGGCGTGCCACAGGCCATCGCTTCCAACACCGGGAAACCGAAGCCCTCGTAGAGGCTGGGCAGGAGCAGCGCATCCGCGCCGGCGTAGAGAGCGGGCAGGTCGTCGTCGGGGACGCGTCCGGCAAAAGTTACGTCATCGGTTAGCCCCAACTCCGCCACCAGCGCAACTACCGGCTCGAAAAGCCAGCCCTGTCCCCCGGCAATCAGCAACCGGTGGGGATGGCCTGTCTGCTTCAGCCGGGCCAGCGCACGCATAGCCGTCGCGTGGTTCTTGCGCGGTTCCAGCGTGCCCACCATCAGCAGATACGGACGATCCGGGCTGTAACGCCCCCGTAGGTCGGATTGGTAATCCGACCTACGCGCAAAGCGGTCGTCAATGCCCTCGTAGATCACCCGAACTTTCGCTGCGGGTGTGGCGTAGTGGGCCAGCAAATCGCGCCGGGTCTGTTGGCTCACTGCAATAATAGCATCTGCGGCCCGTACAAACAAAGGCATGGCTACCCGCAAAAAGGTTCGGTTTGTGTAGGTGTGGTGCTGGGGATAGGCGGCGAAGATCAGATCGTGTACTGTCAGCACAGTGGGGCGGGCCAGACGGGGCAGCAGATGCTCGGTGGCGTGGTAGAGCGAGCCGACCGGCAGGCTGCGTTCCAAACGGGTGGAACGGAGCAATTGGCTTGCCAACGCGCCCAGCCGCCACGCGTACTGGCCGCGCGCAACAGTCACCGTTTGCGCGTTCTGCAAAGAGAGCGGCAGTTCGTGCCCGCTGTGCCTGTTGAAGAAGAGGGTCAGATCGATCTCCTCCCCGTGCCCGGCCAGCAGATGGGAGGCCAGCCGCTCGGCATAGCGGGCCAGCCCCGCGTTCTGATGCGCGGCCGGGCCGACGTCCAAGACAACCGGCAAAGAAGACTTTTTCAACCCGCCCCCTCGCTCAACAGCGTCTGGATGCGGCTGATAATCATCTCCATTGCCACCTGATTGCGCCCGCCTTCCGGCACGATCACATTCGCATAACGTTTGCTCGGCTCCACAAATTCCAGGTGCATCGGGCGCACTGTCTCCAAATACTGCTGGACGACCGATTCAAGCGTGCGCCCCCGCTCGGAAATATCCCGGCGCAGGCGGCGGATGAAGCGGATGTCGGCGTCGGTGTCCACAAAGATGCGGATGTCCATCAGATCGCGCAGGGAGCGTTCGGCAAAGATGAGAATGCCCTCCACCAGAATCACCGGCGCGGCGGCAACAATGCGGCTCTCGGCCCGGCGCTGGTAGGTGGTAAAGTCGTAAATGGGCACGGCTACCGCTTCGCCCCGGCGCAGACGCAAGAGATGCTCAACCAGCAGGGACGTCTCCAGGCTGTCTGGGTGGTCGTAGTTGCGTGCGGCGCGTACGACCAGACCCAGATGGCTTTCGTCGCAGTAGTAGCTGTCGTGCTGCAAATAGGCGATGCGCTGTGGGCCAATGCGGGACAGAATTTGCGCGCTGACCGAGGTTTTGCCGCTGGCGCTGCCGCCGGCCACGCCGATAATAACAGGCGCTGTCCTGAATTGGTCGAAGGGTGTAAGCTCTGCCATCAGACGCCGATCCTTCCTTCCAATTCAGCCAGGGGTTCCGGGCTGCTGCTCTGCACCACCAACACCGAGCGGTCGCCCGGCCAGGGGCTGAGTTGGACCAGTGCGAAAAAGGGACGGCGCAAGTAGCCTGCACAGCCAGCGAGCGCCAGCACCAACGCGCCCCAGAGCAGCCAATCTCCCGGCAGGTAGCGCACGCGCACGGTCAGCCCCGGTAGAAAGCGGATACGAATCGTCGCCTGGCTGCCCGCTCGTTCGCCCCGGATCAGGTCAATCGTGCGCGCTTCGTCCTGGCTGATCTCGGCACGGGCCACCGAGCCACTCTCGCCGGTGATAGTCTCCACCAGAAATTGCCCCTCTTCGGCCAAGCGCACCAGCCGTAGCCCCACATCGGCGTCGGGGATCAGCACCGATTCTTCACTGCCGGGCGCAGGAAAGACAAAACCAATGCGCTCCATCGTCCGGCTTTGGCCGGGTAGGAGCAGTGCCCCCGGAATGTCGCTTTCCAGAAGAATGCCCGGCACATCCGGTGTCATCCAGATGCTGGCGTTGTCCAGGCGGGCCGAGCGGGTGCGGCCAACAGCGAGAAGTTGGGTGGCGTCGTGCAATTGTACACGCAGGAGTATATTCTGCTTACCAGGCGCGCTGTTATCGTCGGTGATCGTGTAGCCCAGGCTAAGCGACTGGCGGGGGAAACGGTATTCACCACCCGGCGTCAGGGGCGCGGGCGTCACCTCCCAGCCGAAGTTGACGCCACCCCACAGCACAGCCAGGGCCAGCAGAATCCCAGCCAAGAGCAGCGGGCGCAGGTAATAGGCCCAGGTGTGGCCCTGCACAAGCCAACGCATCTCCCCATCCGCCGCCTGTTCTGGCCCGCCGCCGAGCTGGGCGCGGCGCACCAGCACAGAAGGGTTGGCGTCAAAGCGATCCCCCAAGCGGGCACTGACGACCCCAGCCATACGGGGAAAGGGGGCGTCTAACGCCGACCGGGAGCGAAAAATCTTCCCACTGCCGGGAATCGCTAACGGCTCGCCCGCACCGCCTTTGGCCGCGCCCAGAAGTGTGGGCAGCCTACGGCTGCGCTGAACATCGGCCAACTGCTCGCCCAGGTGGATGAACAGAAGCAGCCCGAGCAGAGCCAGCCCAGCCCGGATCAGCGGGCTGTGGGTGAGATCGAAGAGACCCAGGCCGTTGAGCAGCGTGCCCAGCGTGGCGTATTCGTTGCGCGTAGTCAGCAGCCAGCGGGTAGCGCCCGTGGGGTCATCGGCGTATTGACCGGGCAGTTGGGGCAGGGCAAGACCGACAAGCACCAGCGCCAGCAGAAACGTCGCCACCCCAACCAGCAGCAAAGGACGGCGCAGACTCTCCCAAAGCAAGGGAAACGGGTCACGTTTTGCGCGCAGGGTTGCCATTGGATTCGATTCAGAAGCGGTCGGGGTGGGTTCAACCATCAAAAATTCCGTTCTGCTTCAGCGTTTTCCAGAAGCGCAAGCCCGGCGCGTGTGATACGGTAGCGTTGCTTCCAACTGCGGGGCTTGTCGGGGATGGTCATCTCGATCAGGCCCGTGTCAATCAGAGGATTCAAGACCCCATCCCTGAACTTGCTCCTGTTGGTTCGGCCGGCAACTACCAGCATTTCGCTGATTGGGCTGTCATGTAAACATTTTTTGAGAATTTCAACTTGCTCCCTACTTAGTCCCAACTTGGTCCCGACTTGTTGGGTGGTTTCTGCCGGCTGGTACCCCGCCTGCGCGCGCACTTCAGGGTTCGGGAAGAAGGTGGCGGTGACAAAGCCGGTTAGCATTATTCCCCCTCCTCCATTTTCCCGCCCAAACGCGCTTGCGCCAATTTCACCGCCCGGTGCAATTTTTCCGCAAGCAACTGACGTGGCGGCAGTTCCACCAGATATTCGGCGACGTGAATTCCAGCGCTGTCCAGTTCCAATAGCTCGATCTGCTCCTGTTGCTTGCCGGCGCAGAGGATCAGACCGATGGGCGCGTCCTCGCCTGCGTGGCGCTCGTATTTGTCCAGCCAGCGCAAATAGAGTTCCATCTGCCCTTTGTGTTCGGGGCGAAACTTGTCGAGTTTGAGCTCAACCGCCACCAGACGGCGCAGGTAGCGATGAAAGAAGAGCAGATCGAGATGGAAGTCGTCCCCGTCCAGAGTGATCCGTTTCTGGCGGGCGACAAAGGCAAAGCCCGCGCCCAGTTCCAGAATGACCGCTTCCATCTCGCGCATGATGGCGGCCTCCAGGTCTTTTTCCTGAAACGCGCCGGTCAGCCCCAGAAAATCGAGGAAATAGGGGTCGCGAAAGACCAGATCGGGGGTGAGTTTGTCCTCATCACGTAAGGCGTCGAGTTCGAGTCGCGCCAGTTCCTCCGGCTTTTTCGAGAGGGCGGTGCGCTCGTAGAGCATCGAGGCGATCTTCTGCCGTAAGGTACGGACGCTCCAACGCTCAATGCGGCACATCTCGGCGTAGAAGTCTTTTTGCAGAGGAAGCTTTAGATAGACGATCTCCTTGAAATGGGACCAACTCAATTGTCTCGACAGCGTAGAGACAATTTGTATATCGGGGAAAGCCTCGAAAAATCGGAGCATGTGGTGGATATTCTTCGCGGAAAAACCGTTGCCGTAGTCCACCTCCAATTGTCGTGCCAGTGATACGACAATCTCCATACCGTACCCTGCCCGCCCACCTTTGAGAATCTCCTCGCTGATGCGTTTGCCGACGCGCCAGTAGAGCAGAGTCAAACCCGCGTTGACCGCAGCCGCGACGCCTTGCCGGGTCTCCTCGATCATCTGGCGCAACTCTTCCAGAAGCGGAGTCGCAACTTCCGACGCAGCCGATCCCATTTTCCCTAAACCTTGCTTTTTGCTTGACATCATGCCACCTCTGGCAGAGCGCGCATACGCCATCTGCGCAATCTTTCAAATCTGTGAAATCTGCGTCCCTGTCTTTTACTCAAAACGACGCCAAAAACATCTGCCCGGCGCGCAGCCAGGGGTCGTTGGCCAGCCACTGGGAGACGGTCTCTTCCAGATTCATCAGCGGTGCGTTGCGCTGGGTGCAGGTGGGCAGCGCCTCCAAAAAGGCCGCGCCGTACTCCCGCCGCCAGGCCCGGTTGTCCAGAATGACGACGACGCCCCGGTCTGTGGCGCGGCGGATGAGGCGGCCAAAGCCCTGGCGAAAGCGCAGCACCGCATCGGGGACGACATACTCGGCGAAGGAGTCGTCGTAGCCCGCGCCGCGCGCCGCCACCAGCGGGTCGCTGGGCACGGCAAAGGGCAGACGCACGATCATCAGACAGGTCAACTGTTCGCCGGGCAGGTCAATCCCTTCCCAGAAAGTGCCTGTGCCCAGCAGGACAAAACGCCCGCCGCTGCGAAACTCCTTAAGCAGCCGCCGACGGCTGCCGGAGCCGTGTTCCAACAGCCCGATCCCCAACTGATCGAGCGGGCCGCGGATGGCTTCGGCGGTGGCCTTCAGATGGGCGTAGCTGGTAAAAAGGATGAGTGTATGGCCGTCGGCGGCCTTCGCCCCGGCCAGGATGGCCCGCTCGACGCTCTGCTGGTAGTTGCCCTTGTCCGGCGGCGGGATGTCGCTGGGCAGATAGAGCAGCACATTCGAGCGGTAGTCAAAGGGGCTGGCAATGGCCGAGACCTCGGCGCTCCACCCGCCCAGCCGATCCTGCATAAAGTCGAAGCCCTCGTTTGTGCGCAAAGTCGCCCCGGTCAGCACGACGGTACGCAGGCGATGAAAAATCTCCTTTTCCAGCAGATCGCCCACGTGGACGGGCGCGGCGCACAACTCCACATTCTGTTCCTGCCCCCGGTTGGCGGCGGGGATGGAGAGCCAGGTGACAGTCTCCCTGTCCGCGCTCACCGGACGAAAGATCACCCGATCAGCGGCCGCGCCCAGTTCGGCCAGATAATCAGCGTTGGCGCGCAGCTCATTCAGGTAGACGGCGCTGGCGTCCTCGGCCCACCAGCGCGCCCGTTCCAGCCCGTCGGCCAGCGCCCGGCTCTGTTCCAGGACGGCGCGCAGGCCGCGGCTGATGGCGTCCCACTCCATTTCGAGTTGGCTCCAGCGGGGCTGGGCGCGCATCCCACTGTCCAGGCGCAGCCGCTGGGCATATTCGGCGTTGGGGCGGATATCCTCCTGGGCCTGGGCGAATTGGAGCAGAGCGGTGGCAAATTCGCCCAACGGCGCGGACAGACGGCGCGCCGCTTCCTCGATCTGACGGCTCTGGCGCGGCCACTCTGGGTGGCTCTCCAGCCGACGGCGCATCTCTTTCGATGCCACCAGCCGGCCCAGCGCGCCGTCAATCTGCGCCCGATCTGTGCGGCTGGTCAGCGCTTCGGTGGCCGCATCCTCCAGCCGGTGGGCCTCGTCAATGACCAGATGGTTGTAAGCGGGCAACAGCCGATGGCCCGTCTCCACGTCGGCCAGAAGCAGGGCGTGGTTGACCACCAGCAGATGGGCGGCGTCGGCGGCGTGGCGCGCCTGCCAGTAAAAGTCGTGGGAGCCGAATTCACCCTGCTGGTGCGCGTGGCTGCCGCAGCGCTCCTCCGTGCAGATGGCCGGGTCCGATGCGATCTGCCGCCAGAGTGAGCGCTCTTTGGCGTCGGTGATGGAAAGCTCGGAAAGATCGCCGGTGCGGGTGTTGGGCAGCCAGGCCAGCACCTTTGCCAGCAGACGCAGCTCCACCGGGGCCAACTGGCGGTTGGCCCGCCACTGCTCCAAGCGGCGGGTACACAGATAGTTCTGGCGGCCTTTGAGCAGCGCGGCGCGCAGAGGCGGCAGTTCGGGCGCGACTTCGGCCAACAGATCAGCCAGCCGGGGAATCTCCTGTTCCAGCAACTGCTCCTGCAGAGGGATGGTGTTGGTGGCGATGACGGCGCGCTGGTTGTGGGATGCGGCCCACAGCGCGGCCGGCAGCAGATAGGCCATACTTTTGCCCGTGCCTGTGCCCGCTTCGATCATCCGGTGGCTTCCAGCATTGAAGGCATCCAGCACCAGACGGGCCATCTCCACCTGTCCCTGGCGCATCTCGTAGTGGCCGCCCAGACGACGGGCGAGCGGGCCGTCGTTGGCAAAGGCCGCGTCGAGAGTGGCGGGCGTGACCAGCCGTTGGGCGGTGGCGCTCTCCGGCGCGGGTTGGGCCGGCGCGACAGATGGGGCCGTGTCCGCCCGAATCCAACGCACGGGCGCTGCGCTCCACACGCCGGAGAGACGCTGCGCCAGGGCATCTTCCAGCAGAAAGCGCACAGCCCAGTCGCTGCCCGCGCTGCTCTGCGCAAGAATTTGCAGGATTTGCAGGGGAAGCTGTTCCAGCCGTTCGAGCAGGCGCATAAAAAGCTGGGCGGTGGCCGCGGCGTCGGCGTTGGCCCGGTGCGCGTCGTCCAGGTGAATGTCCAGGCTGCTGCACAGTTCGCCCAGATTGTAGCTGGGCTGGTTGGGCAGCAGAATCGTCGCCAGTTCGTGGGTGTCCAGGCGGGGGCGGTGGAAGTTGGCCCCAGCCGCTTCCAGAAAGCCCAGATCAAAACCGACGTTGTGGCCGACGACGCCGAAGACCGAGCTATCCACAAAGGCGAGCAGTTCGGGCAGCGCGCGCTCAATCGTCGGTTTGCCCGCCACGTCGCGGTCAGAGATGTTTGTCAGTTGTTGGATAAAGAGTGGGATGGGGCGGCCCGGATTGATGAAAGTGGCGAAGGTGGCGACAATTTCGCCGTCGCAAAAACGCACGGCACCGATTTCGATGATGGCGTCTTTCTGCGGGCTAAGCCCGGTGGTTTCCACATCTACGGCGACAAATGTGCGCGGGGGCATTGGCTGTCCGTTCTATAGGCAAGAATCAGTAGACCGCAGACCGCAGACCGCAGACCGCAGACCGCAGACGGCAGACGGCAGACCGCAGACCGCTGGTAAAGTCTCCGGCAGGTCAACTGGGACTCCACACGTTGCGGTCTACTGAAAATAGAACGCTAACGTAGCGGATCGAGCGGAGCAGAATGAATGTCTGCTATCAGGCGACGGTCCGCGGTCTGTCGTCCGCCGTCCGCGGTCTATTGATTATAGCAGGTGGCTGGGATGGATAGCGAATGGGACAGGGAATTGCCCGCGACGGGGTTATAAGGCAAAATGGAGGGAGTGGCAGGTGGCAGGTGGTAGGTGTCGTTCATTCACAATTCACAATTCACAATTTCTTTATGGCCCAGGTCTCCGTCATCGCAACTGTCTATAATGAGGGCGCGGCCATCGCCCGTCTGCTCGATTCGCTGGCCGCGCAGTCGCGCCCGCCGGATGAGGTGGTGATCTGCGACGGAGGCAGCCGTGACGATACAGTGGCGATCCTACGTTCATACAGGGATCGTCTGCCCAATCTGCGCGTACTCGTGGAGCCGGGGGCCAACATCAGCCGGGGGCGCAATCTGGCAATATCGGCAGCCAACGGGCCGATTATTGCGGCCACAGACGCGGGCGTGCGGCTGCACCCCCGCTGGCTGGAGCGGCTGGTTGCGCCTTTCGAGGATGGCAGGCAGGCAGCGGCGGTGGCCGGTTTCTTCTTGCCCGATGCCCAGGGCGTCTTCGAGACGGCGCTGGCCGCCACTGTTCTGCCCCTGACCGATGAGATAGACCCGGACACATTCCTGCCCAGCAGCCGTTCCGTGGCCTTTCGCAAGGATGTGTGGCAGCAGGCAGGCGGCTATCCCGAATGGCTGGACTATTGCGAGGATTTGCTCTTTGATTTTGCCGTGAATGCCCAGCAGCCGGACAAACCGAGCGGCTTTGTTTGGGCGCCGGATGCGCTGGTTTACTTTCGCCCGCGCTCGTCCCTGTCCGCTTTCGCCGCACAGTATTACCGCTACGCCCGCGGCGACGGCAAGGCCGACCTTTGGCGCAGACGCCACGCCATCCGCTACGCCACCTATTTTGTCGCGCTGCCCGCGCTGCTCGGCCACGCGCTCTGGGGTTTCTCTGCCCGCTGGCTGGGCTGGGCCGGGCTGCTGATTGGGCTGATCGTCTATTGTTTGCGCCCCTGGCAACGCTTGACAAAACTGGGGGGCAACATCTCTGTGCTAGAATGGATGCAGGCGGCCGCACTCGTCCCACTCATCCGCGCTGTGGGTGATGTGGCAAAAATGGCGGGCTATCCGGTGGGGTTGCTGTGGCGGAAAAGAAGGGGTGAAGGGATGAAGAGGTGAAGATACTTTGTCGTTTTCATCCGCTCTGATCCGCTCAATCCGTTTTATCCGCGTTCTATTTTTTCCTGGGGGTAGCCGTGCCGCTGCTGATTGACGGCCACAATCTGATCGGGTCGGGTGCAATCCCCGACATCAGTCTGGCCGACGAGGACGACGAGGCCAAACTGGTGGCGCGCCTGCGTATTTGGCGCAGCAAAGCCGCAGACCGCATGACCGTCATCTTTGATCACGGCATCACCGGCGGGCGCTCCATCGGGCTGAGCGGCGCGGGGGTGAATGTCGTCTTTGCGCGCAACCCCCAGGACGCCGACGAGCTGATCCGCCAGCGGCTGCGTAGCGCCAGCAAAGGGCTGATTCTGGTTTCCAACGACGCTGAATTGCGCCGTGAAGCAGCATCCGCGCAGGTGGAAGCCTGGCGCAGCGACGAATTTGTACAGCGGATGCAGACGCGTACCAGCAAGACAAGCAAGACAATTCCTGCGCCGGAAGCCGGGGCCGAGAGCCACGTCAACCTGTCCGAGCGCGAAGTGGACGACTGGCTGCGTATGTTCGACAAGGCCAAGAAACAGAAGAGGAAATAACCACAAAGACACAAAGACACAAAGTTAAATACTTTTTCTTCTTCTTTCTTCCTTCGTGTCTTTGTGACTTTGTGGTTGACTGGAATGGTGGCGTGTATGGCTGAAACGACGACGAAAGCGACCCGGCGCGCGGTGCCTGCGCTGCTGATCGAGGCGACGCCGCCTGTCAACGGCATCGGCTATTGGCTGCTGGCCTGCCCGATACTTCTCTTTCTGGCCTGGCTCTGGCTGGATGTCTTCGCCTATTACAGCCCTATTCCCTGGGGTTGGCTGGATTGGTTTTTGGGCGCACTGCTCTACTGGTTTCTCTTTGTGCTGCCGGTGGGCTACGCCAGCCACTGGCTCGTGACCGCTTTGCCCCGCCCCTTTCAGCACACCGGCTGGGATGTACAGCCGCTAGAAGCCGTGCGTCCTGCCGAATTCTACACAGTTCGCTACGTCTTCACAGGGCGGCGGTCTGCCCCCCGCACCCGCCAACGTATCTGGCTGCGCGCGGCCCAGGGCTGGGTCTATCTGGAAGTGGCGGCCATTTTCATCGGTTTTGTGCTGATGATTCCGCTCTTTTTCAGCGCACTCGATTTCGGATTTGGACGATGACGGTAGTGTCTACCCAGTGAAATTTTTTGTATAAACACAGATAAAAATGAACACGGAAAATGCAGGGTCTCCATCTGTGTTCTTTTCCATCCGTGTTTACAAGCGCTTTTTGATCCAGCGTGACCAGATCAGGAGGAAGCATAATGTACACCCAACGACTTGTCGGTTTTTATCACACAAAGCGGGAAGAAATCCTCGCCACCATTCGCGCTCTGGTGGAACACGAAACGCCCAGCGACGACAAAGCCCGGCTGGATGCCTTTGCCGCGCTGCTGGCCAAACGCTACGCCGCCGTCGGTATGCAGACCGACATCATCCCCAACCCGGAGCGGGGCAACCACCTGGCCGCGCGCTTTGCCAACCCGGACTACGTGGCGGACTCCACCGCCAAACCCGCGCTGATTCTCTGCCATTTCGACACCGTATGGCCGGTCGGCTCCCTGGCCACCCATCCCTGGCGCATTGATGAACAGGGCTGGGCCTATGGGCCGGGTATCTTCGATATGCAGTCCAGCCTGGCTCTGGTAGAATTTGTCATGCGCGGCGTGCAGGAGATGGGGCTGCGTCTGCCCCGGCCTGTGCTTTTGCTGGCGACCTCCGACGAGGAGGTGGGCAGCCAGACCTCCCAACAATTGATCGAATACGAGGCGCGCAAGGCTGCCTATGTGCTGGTGATGGAGTCGCCCCTGCCCGGCGGTGTCCTCAAGACCGCGCGCAAAGGCACGGGCCACTTTGAACTGGAAATTACCGGACGGGCTGCGCACGCGGGGGTGGAGCCGGAAAAGGGCATCAGCGCCATTCAGGAACTGGCCCACCAGATTCTGGCCCTGCACAGCCTGACCGATCTGGCAGCGGGCACGACGGTCAATGTGGGCGTTGTCAGCGGCGGCACCCGCTCGAACGTCGTCGCGCCCCACGCCAAAGCTATTATTGACGTGCGGGCGTGGAGCGAGGAAGAGATGGGCCGGGTGCGCCACGCCATCCGTGGGCTGACACCGGTGCTGGCCGGGGCCAAACTTATCACCCACGACGGCGGCGGTCGTCCACCGTTGGAACGCAAAGTGACAGAGGCTCTCTTTAGGCAGGCCCAGGCCATCGGCGCAAAAATCGGGCTGGACCTGCACGAGGGGAGTACAGGCGGCGGCAGCGACGGCAACCTGACCGGTGCGCTGGGCATCCCGACGTTGGATGGACTGGGCGTGCCCGGTCACGGTGCGCACGCGGATCACGAACATATCGAAGTTGACCAGATCGCCGGGCGGCTGGCGTTGTTGACCGCACTGCTGATGGAATTGCAGGCGTGAATCAGATTACCGGGCCATCAAATTTTACCTATGCAATAGACAGGAAACCCCAATGCCAACATATAAAAACCTCATCGCCGGCGCGTGGGTGGACTCTGCCAGCGGCGAAACTTTCGAGAACCGCAACCCGGCCAACCACGAACTGCTGGGCCACTTTCCCAGCGCCACAGTGGAGGATACCCAGCGCGCCATCGCCGCGGCCAAAGAGTCGTTGAAGGGCTGGGCCAACACCCCGCCCCCTGCCCGCGCCGTGATTCTGGACAAAGCCAGCAAAATCATTGACCGCCGGGGCGACGAGTTCGCCAAAGCATTGACGCAGGAAGAGGGCAAGACCTACACCGAAGCCAGAGGCGAAGTCAACCGGGCGCGCGATATCTTCAGTTATGCCGCGGGCGAGGGCTGGCGCATGGGCGGCCAGACCCTGCCCAGTAACATCCCCGGTGAGCTGCTCTACACCCGCCGCGAGCCGCTGGGTGTCGTCGCCCTCGTCACTCCGTGGAACTTCCCTATCGCCATCCCGGCCTGGAAGATGGCCCCCGCGCTTATCTATGGCAATACTGTCGTCTTCAAACCGGCCAGCCTCTCGCCCCACATCGGCCTGCTGCTGGTGGAGGCGCTGGTCGAGGCGGGCATCCCCGCTGGTGTACTTAACTTTGTCACCGGCTCCGGGCGCTCCGTGGGCAATACGCTGGTAGGCAGCAAGGATGTGGACGGGGTGAGCTTTACCGGCTCCTATGCGGTGGGGATGGGCATCTACGCCCAGGCCATGCAAAATCTGACCCGCGTCCAATTGGAGATGGGCGGCAAGAACCCGACGGTTGTGCTGAAGGATGCGCCGATTGCCCAGGCCGTGGCCCTGACCGTGGCGGGCGGCTTTGGCGTCACCGGCCAGGCGTGTACCGCTACCAGCCGGGTGATTGTGGAGGACGCAGTTGCCGACGCTTTCGCCGCCGCGCTCACCGACGCCGCCCGCAATTTGCGTGTGGGCAACGGGCTGGAATCCGGCGTGCAGATGGGGCCGGCGGTGGATGCAGGCCAGTTGGAGACGGATTTGGACTACATCGCCATTGCCCAGCAGGAAGGGGCGAAGCTGCTGGCGGGTGGCAGCCGGGCATCCGACGGCGGCTACTTCGTGCAGCCGACGGTCTTCGACGGGGTGGATGTCTCGATGCGCATCGCCCAGGAAGAGGTCTTCGGCCCGGTGGTGGGTATCATCCGGGCGCGGGATTTTGACGACGCCCTGGAAAAGGCCAACGCCATCGAGTTCGGATTGTCTGCAACGGTTGTCACCAACGATTTGCAGCGGGCCTTCCAGTTCGCCAACCGCATCGAAGCGGGCGTGGTGAAGATCAACGAATCCTCCTCCGGGCTGGCTCTGCAAGCGCCTTTTGGCGGCTTCAAACATTCCAGCGCCAACACCTTCAAAGAGCAGGGACCCGCCGCGATTGAGTTTTATACGCGCACGAAAACGATTTATGTGGGGCACGGGTAGAAGATGACAAGAGGAAGGGAGGACGGGAGGACAGGATGAGTTTCTCGCTGCTGGAAGAAAAGGCGTCGTATACCTTTTCGGACTATTTCGCGCTCAATCTGGATGCGAAAGAGGTGCTTGCCCATTTCGGCTATTCCTTGCGCATGCAGACGAGTCGCTTGCCCCACTTCCCGGTCAGTCAGAAGCGCACAGCAGCCTTGCAGGAACGTATCAATGAGAGTCTGCCCCATATCAGCCTGAACAGCGAGACGGCCCGGCGCGAATTTCTGATTGCGCCCGTTCTGCTGGAAGTCGTCCATTACACCCAGGCCTGGGTGCGGGTCGAATACCCATTGCTGGTAAACGATCAGCTCAAAGGCACGTTGGATTATTATCTGGAGGCGGAACACGGCTTGCTGGTGGTGGAGGCCAAAAATGCTGATCTCGTGCGCGGCTTCACGCAACTGGCCGTCGAGATGATTGCCCTGGACAAGTGGATAGATAGCGAGACCAGTCACCTCTACGGCGCGGTGTCGGTGGGCGACATCTGGCGCTTTGGCATTCTGGATCGACAGCAGAAACAGATGACCCAGGACCTCAACCTCTACCGCGTGCCCGCGGACCTGCCCGATTTGCTCGCTACGCTTGTGGCGATTCTAAAAGGGACTTCGTAACCAACAGATCAACACTTCTCAAAAATGCCCGCCAACGCGGGTTCACAGAAAGAGACGCCCCACAAATGAAAATCACATCCATCAAAACCGCCGCCACCGTAGGCCACGGCATGCACCTGTGGGTACGCGTGACCACCGATGCCGGTGTCACCGGTCTGGGCGAATGTGTGCATGGCGGCAAGCAGGCCATCGCCATCATCGGCTATCTGGAAGAGCGGCTGATCGGGCGCGACCCCTTCGCCATTGACGCCATCTTCGAGGATATGCGCCGCAAGCACGTCTTCGACGGCGGCACAGGCGGCGCGCTCATCACCGCACTCACCGGTATCGAAATCGCGCTCTGGGATCTGAAGGGCAAAGCGCTGGGCGTGCCCATCTATGAACTGATGGGCGGCAAATTCCGCGACAAAATCCGCGTCTACGCCGACTGCCAGGTGGCCCCTGGCATGAACTTCGACGAGATAAAAAAAGTAGTAGACGATGTAGTGGAAAAGGGCTTCACCGCCCTGAAGATCGACGTGGACATTGACGCCTACGGCTACAAAGGCAGCGAAGTGGCCCACTTCGAGAAGGACGCCTTCAACTACACGGCCATCCAGTGGGAGCACGAACGGATGGTGCAGTTGGTGGAAATGGTCACCAGCGCGGCGGGCAAAGATGTGGCTGTGGCCGCCGACGTACATACCCGGTTGGACGTGCCCAGCGCCATCCGTCTGGTGCAGGACCTCTCCCCCTATCATTTGATGTGGCTGGAAGAGCCTGTGCCCGCCGAGAATGTCAAGGCCATGCGCGAAGTCAAGCAGCACTCCAAGAACCCCATCTGCGCTGGGGAAAATCTCTACCTGCGCCACGGCTTCCGCGATCTGCTGGAGCAGCAGGCCGTGGACATTATTATGCCCGACATTCCCAAGTGTGGCGGGCTGTCCGAATGCAGGAAGATCGCCAATATGGCTGAGTTGTACTACATTCCCTTTGCGCCACACAACGTCTCGTCACCGATTGGCACAATGGCCTCGGCCCACGTTTGCGCCACTGTGCCCAATTTCTTGGTGCTGGAATTCCACTGGCTGCACCGCGACTACTGGACGACGATTATCCAGGAGAAGACCGACATTATCAAAGACGGCTTCATTCAGATGAGTGACCGCCCCGGTATCGGCGTGGAACTGGACGAGGAAGTTGGCCGCCAGTACCAGTTCCCCGGCACGACCTGGTTTGCCTGACGTATACATAGGACGCAGATGACGCTGAAAGGTGTGATTGGCGCTGATAAAATCTGCGCAATCTGTTGTTTCTGCGTTCATCTGCGTCCTATCTTCATTGCTGATTGTGCCCCATCCACCCATCTATACATGGACACTGAGATGAAACTAAATCGTAAGCAAAGACTAGAATACCATCAAGCAGTGCGGCGTTTGCCGGCGCTCAAGCTGAAGATGGCAACTGAGAGCGATTTTTCAGCCATCTATAACTTCTTCTTTGAACACTTTGGGGAGAACCCTGAATTTCTGAAATTTGGCGATCACATCGAGCATCCCATTCTCGAACAAACCCTGACCCACATAGCCCGCGCTATATTCAAAACCGATCTCCCCCTGACCACACACGGGAGGTTCATCCACTTGCCGGATCAACACTTTGTACACGGCAGTTGTCTATTTACAGGGATAATGGCTGCTTTCTTCTACTTCGAGGATATTGATGCGGGTATGGCCGCATTTCTATCCATGTCGTTCACAGGGAACACGGAGATGGCGCGCTTCTCGATCAAACAATTGGGAAAGACTTCACCCGTTTCAGCCAATTGAGGCGCTGCTTACTAACCCATTGCCCCCTTCAAATCTTCTATTGCCGCGGCCTCGATGTCGTGGATGCGCAGCACCTGCTCGGCGATAGCTTCCTGCAAACGGGTGGTCTCTGCTTCGCTCAGGGGGAAATCATCAGCCATCTGACCGCGCAGCACTTTTAATTGTTGGCCGATGGCCTGCCGTTCGTCCAAAGAGGCTGTGCCCCCCTCCAGGAAGAGCCTGTGCTGGCGCAACATCAGTTCCCGCGTTTCGGCCAGGGGCGGTGACCAGTCGGGCAGCAGCGCCCGGCTCAGATCGTCCCAGGCCGCCGCGCTGACCCGGAACTGGCGGGCCACATCCCTCAAACCCGCCTTGCGCAAAATCAGCGCGGCTTCGTCGAGAAAATCGGCATAGACATCCCGCTCGGCCTGCCCCCCTTTGCCAAAAATGTTGATGTCCCAAAAGGCCCAGGTCAGCCCCGCGTAGAGCTTCGGGCCGGGCGGGAACTCTTTGGCCCAGCTCCCCTTTTTGTTCGGACAGGTCAGCATCTCGGCCCATTTGCGATAGGCCGCCAGCCCGAAGTTGTGGCGCGCTCCTTTTGGCGGTTTCTCTGTGTAGAGTGTAATGCAATCCCAAATGCCCGCCTGCACAGCCGCGGGCAGCTTCTCCGGGTCGGGGATGTCCAGCGTCAGTACCCGATTTTTGACGTTCTTCACCCGCGCCCGCAGATCGGCCAGTTGGCCGGTTGTCGTCGAGAGGGGCACGCGTGCCCGGTCGGCAATATACACCCGGTCGGCGGCTGCGTCGTAGCCATAGACCAGCACAGGGAACATAAGCCAGACGCCTTCTGCTTGGTTCTGGTGTTCGTAGGGCAAGCCAAGCATATCCACCCAGACCAGCGCGGGCGTACCATCTTCCAGCGCATCCAGCAGATTCTGGACAGCTTTGGCCGGGTTGGCGGTGTGGCGCAGCTCCTGCACCACGCCCAACCGTTGCAGCATCGTCTCGAAGGGATCGAAGGTGTTGCGGGTGAGGATGCGGGCCTGGGGATCGACGCCCTCATAGGCGAAGACAAAATAGCCCATCACCGCGCCGCCGCTGACACCCAGCAGCAGCGCCTCGGAATAGGGCTTGCCCGTGTGGGGCGCTTTGACGCCCCGGTAGTCGAAGTAATTGCGGACAGTCCCGGTCTCCCAGTGGCAGCCGTCGAACTGGTGGTAATTGGGCAGAACAGGCATGGGTCTCTCCTTTGCGCTGGTCAAAATTGGGTTGATGGCCCTATTCTAGCCGATTTTGCGCTGTTTGTGGCAAAAGAGAGATATAGTCGTCCAAAATCGTGCAATGCTGTAGGTCGGACTGCCAGTCCGACCTACGCAAATCAGTCGTTGTAGGTCGGACTGTCAGTCCGACCCACGCAAATCAGTCGTTGTAAGTCGGACTGCCAGTCCGACCCACGCAAATCAGTCGCTGTAGGTCGGACTGCCAGTCCGACCTACGCAAATCAGTCAATTGGCATGACCCGCGCCCCCGCGCTGGCCGGCGACGTATAGACATCCGGCCAGATGTTCATCGCTTTGGAGTAACGCTCAAAGATGGCATCGCGCACGGCCCGTTCGTGGCCTTTGCTCACCAGAGCCACCGCGCAGCCGCCAAAGCCCGCACCGGTCAACCGCGCGCCCAGGCAACCGGGTACGCTACGCATGGCATCCACCATAGCGTCCAGCGCGTCGCTGCTCACCGCGTAATCGTCACGCAGACTCTCGTGGCTGGTGTTCATCAACCGCCCCACCTCGTCCAGATCACCCGCGGCCAATGCTGCGACGGTCGCCATCACCCGTTCGTTTTCGCCCACGACGTGACGACAGCGCCGGTAGACCACCGGCGAGAGCAGCCCGCTGTGTTCCTCCAACTGGGCGCTGGTCACGTCGCGCAGCGCGGTAATCGCGGGCAGCACTGATTGTAAACGGGCCACCCCCTCCTCGCACTGGGCGCGGCGCTCGTTATAGGCGCTGTTGGCAAGCGAACGGCTGGCCTTTGTGTTGCCGATGACCAGCGACGCGCCATCCGGGAAGGGTACCCGCTGATAGTCCAGCGAACGGCAATCAATGAGCAGTGCCTGTCCCTCTTCCCCCAGCGTGCTGATGAACTGGTCCATAATGCCGCAGTTGACGCCCACAAAGACGTTTTCGGCGTGCTGGGCCGCTTTGGCAATCTCTGTTCCGGTCAGCGCATCCGGCGCACCCGCCGCGCTGAGCAGGGCCAGCGCGTTGGAAATCTCCAGCGCGGCAGAGCTACTCAGACCGCTGCCCCGCGGGACGTTGCCGCTCACCACCCCTTCCAGCCCGGCCAGACGCACGCCCGCCTCTTCCAGCGCCCAGGCCACGCCCATCGTGTAGTTGGCCCAGAAGACATCATTGTTGAAGGCAAGACTGTCCAGATCGAAGTCGGCCCAGGAGTCAAACTCGACCGCGTAGAGACGCACACGCCGGTCGGTGCGCGGGCGAAAGACGACGCGTACATCCTTGTCCAGCGCCACAGGCAGCACAAAGCCGTCGTTGTAGTCCGTGTGTTCGCCGATCAGATTGACCCGACCGGGCGCGATGGCGACGTGGGTGGGTTTGCCGTCAAAAACTTTGGCAAATTCGGAGCAGATTTCTTCCGTGCGTTTGTCGTGGGGTTGCATGGGTCTTTGCCGGGTGTGGTGGAAAGTGGGTGGGAGAGAACAGTCCTGCGGTCACATATTTGAATAAATGGGGACAATTGATTGTTGATTGTCGCAATTTGGTTGAATTGGGGGAAATTTTCCAGAGTGTTAATCCGTGAATTCTGTAATCCGTGTTCTACCTTTCAGGCCCAGTGCGCAGGATGGCGTAAAGATTGAGATCACCCTCCTTGCCGTCGGCGCGCAAGGTGTGGAGAAGGGCAAGGCCCGCGTCCGCGGCCAGCCGCTGTAGCTCGGCCTCGTCTACCTGATGGACGTAGCGGGTGGCAGCCACGCCCTGCTTCCAGGGCAGCAGCGCGTCGCCGGCTTCCACATCCGCTTCGTCCAGCCCTACTGTTGACCAGTCAATGAGCCGGGAACGAAAACGCTCGCTGCTGAGAAATTGCCAAAACGACAGAACGATCGGCCCGGTGCAGAGGCGGGCAAAGGTCTGCACTGTCGCCAGACGCAGATCGTAGCCGGGCAGGTGCTGGAGAGTTGCCGTACACAACAGCCGATCCCAACGCGCATCGCCCAGCCCGTCGGCCCACGCCGGGTCGGAGAGATCAGCCTGGACAAAGCGACAGCGCACAGATGTCAGATCAGACGTAGCGGCCTTGGCCAGACGCAGCAGATCGGCGCTGTTGTCCACGCCGGTATAGTCACAGACAATCCCCTGCGCATCCAACAGGCGGGCAAAACGCCCGTTGCCGCAGCCCACGTCCAGGACAGTGAGCCGTAGGGCGGACTGCCAGTCCGCCCTGCGGGAAAGCGATGAGCGTCTATCTTCGAAACCTGGCAACTCTTTCTCTCCACCCGCAAAGTAGGGTAAAATAGCAGTCAGCCCCGGCGTCGCCTGTTGTCGGGTGGCGTCGAAAGGTTCTGCCACCTGGGCGTAAAAGTCCCGATTCAGTTCGAGCAGCCGACGGCGGACCGATTCACGCATACGAGATTCTTGACTGTTATGAAACGCATTCTTGCGCCCGAAGATGTGCCCGCCGAAGTCCACGAAATTGCTGAAGCCTGGCAGAAGCGCAGCCGTTTTGATCCGGCCCGCCACGCCGTGGCACTCCACGCCGTCTTCCAGGAGATTCCCCGCATCCCCGCCGACGGATGGCATCCCGAGCGCTCGCTGCACTCTATTTTAGCGCGCTATCCCAAAGAGGGCAAAGGTTTCTTCTCCAAAGCGAATTTGGTGGCCGGTTACCGCCATCTGATCGAGGAGGGCGATTTGGAACCCGACCCGACGGTGATGGAGCGCATCCGCATGAAACCCATGCGCACGGCCAGCGGTGTGGCCCCGGTGACGGTTCTCACCGCGCCCGCGGGCTGCCCGGCCCACTGTATCTTCTGCCCGGATGACTGGCGTATGCCCAAAAGTTACATCTACGACGAGCCGGGGGCTATGCGCGCCGAGCGGGACGGCTTCGATCCCTTCCGCCAGACGTTCGGGCGCATCCAATCCTTCGAGAATATCGGCCACGACGCCAGCAAAGTCGAACTGCTCATCCTGGGCGGCACGTGGAGCGCGTACAGTCGGGACTACCGGGAATGGTTTGTGCGCCGCTGTTTCGATGCGATGAACGCGGTGGGCGATCCCAGCTATACCGATGCGCCCTCTTTGGAAGCGGCCCAGCAACACAACATTACCGCCGCCCATCGCAATGTGGGGCTGGTCATCGAAACCCGGCCCGACTGGGTGACACCCGACGAAATCCGCCATCTGCGCCGTCTGGGCGTGACGAAAGTGCAGATCGGCGTGCAGAGTCTGGACGACGACATTTTGGCCCTCAACAACCGGGGGCACGACGTGCAGGCGGTGCGCCAGGCGCTGGGGCTGCTGCGCACGGCTGGCTTCAAACTGCATCTGCACTGGATGCCCAACCTGCACGGCGCGACGCCAGAGAGTGACCAGTCCGACTTCGCCCGCTTCTTCAGCGACCCGGCCATCCGCCCCGACGAACTAAAAATTTATCCCTGCTCGCTGATCGCCGACACAGAACTCTACAATCTGTGGCAGGCGGGGAAGTATCACCCCTACAGCGAAGCCGAACTGGTCAAACTGTTGGCCGATATCAAACCGACGATCCCGCCCTACACACGGGTCAACCGCCTCTTCCGGGACATTCCCGCCCATCACATCCGGGCCGGGGTCACGGCCAGCAACCTGCGCGAGATTGTGTACGCCGAATTAGAGCGACGGGGCGAGCGTTGCGGCTGCATCCGTTGCCGCGAAGTGCGCCGCCGGGAAGTGCGCGAGGAAGCGTTGCGCTTGCAGGATTTCGTATACGAAACCGACCTGACGACAGAGCATTTTCTGCATTTTGTGGTGGGAGCGGGGAGCGGGGAGCAGGGAGCGGAGATCGGGGATCGGGGATCGGGGAGCGGGGAGCGGAGAGCGGGGAGCGGGGAGCGGGGAGCGGAGGGAGATATGGCTGCCCAGTCCCCAATCTCCAGTCCCCACTCCCCACTCCCCACTCCCCAATCCCCACTCCCCACTCCCCAATCCCCAATCCCCAATCCCCAATCCCCAATCGCCGCGTTCCTACGCTTAAGCCTGCCCAAAAGCCCCGATGTGGGCAGCCGGGCTTTTCTGGACGAAATCCGGGGTAGTGCGATGATCCGGGAGGTTCACGTCTATGGTCCCGCATTGGCAATTGGTCAGGAAGAGAGCGGCGCAGCCCAGCATGTGGGGTTGGGTGGTCGCCTGCTGGCAGAGGCCCGGCGCATCAGCCGCGCTGCAGGTTTCGAGCGCATCAGCGTCATCGCTGCCACCGGCACACGCGACTATTACGCCCGGCGCGGTTTTGCCCAGGGCGAACTCTATATGATGGGAAAAACGTAAGGACGCTGCCCTAAAAAAAGTCCCCGGCACTTGCAGAAAGTGCCGGG
>CAMDEX010000008.1 GCA_945897075.1 Litorilinea aerophila | reverse complement strand
GCGCCCGGCACACAACGGGCGCAGCAAGCAGCGCCGTTTACCTGAAAAACGAGAGCAACAGCGGAGAATGATGAGAAGAATCTTCTGGACGCTGCTTTTTGTGGGCGTGTCTATCGGTTGGTTGGTCTTGAGCTATCGCCCCGAAGTGCTGGCCGGCCGCGAGATAGCCTTTGCTCCCAGACTTGAGCCTTTCTCTATCTGGCTCTTTGCGGGCAGCGCTCTCTTATTTGTCCTTATCCAGTTTGTGTTGGTAGCTGCTGTGCGTACATTTCCTACCCGAATCGCACGCAGTGGGGATAGCCAGGGCAACTCTGTGTACAACGGCGACAAAGAGATTCGGATTCATGCGGGGGCAGAGTTTTTTTGGACCGCTCTCCCCCTTCTCATCTCGCTACTACTCTTCTGGGCGGTTTGGCAATTTTGGACAGGCGCGTAGAAGAACCGAGTTTCTCTGGGAACTCGGTTTTTCAAAGATACTTTGCGGTCGTCGGATTCTCAGACGCGATCATTTCCGTTGCGAGGGCAATCTTCTATGCAGAATAACACACGACACTTTGCAGTAATTGGCGTACTCGTCGTCATTTTTACATTTGTTGTCTATTGGGTTCTGGACGGTGTCTTGCAGTTCCCCATGCCGGCATCCCTCCAGGCTGCCTCGATTGACACAATGATCCAGGGTCATCTCTGGTTGATTGCCTTTCTCTTTTCATTGGTCATTGTCTTTATGGTCTATGCGCTCTTCCTCTTCCGCCGCCGCCCAGGTGACGAAAGCGAAGGGGAGTATTTCCACGGCAATACTACCCTGGAAATTTTGTGGACTGTTGTGCCGATGGTGCTGATTATTGGCTTTGGCTATTGGGCAACCGTCGATCTCGCGGCCCTGACCAAACGCCAGGACAATGAGGTAATCGTCAATGCCGAGGGATTTCAATGGGGTTGGAACTTCTCCCTCCCCAACAGCGACCTCGTGACCCAGGAATTGGTCTTGCCTGTCGGTTCTGCCATCCGTATGGATATGACATCCAAAGATGTTTTGCACAATTTCTGGGTGCCTGAATTTCGTGTGAAGCAGGACATCGTGCCGGGGCGCACCACCTATCTGCGCTTTACTCCGACAGTTGAGGGAGAGTATACGCTCATCTGTTCGGAACTGTGCGGCCTGAACCATACAGGGATGATTGCCACAGTGCGGGTCGTCCCCCCAGAGGAATTTGCCGCTTTTTGGGATCAGGATGTGCAGACAGCCAGCTCGAAGTAAGACTACGGTAATCAGTGAACAGTTACCAGTGAATAGTTACCAGTGACAACTGATGACTGCTCACTAAAAGTTGATTCACGCGTTTCTTCTGAACGCATAGGGGGTTCTTCTATGTCGCTATTTTCGCTTGGACTTGTACGGGCCATTGTCGGCCAGATACTCGGTATGTTGGCGGGCATGGCCACCACCATTCTGGTTCGGGTTCTGCTCGGTCTGCCCGCCTGGGCAGCAGAGCCAGCCTGGACGTTGGGCGCAATCTTTAGCATCATTGGCGCGCTGTGGGGCGTGGGTGCGCTCTCGGATTGGGCCAAATGGATGAAGGGCGAAGCTACGCCCATGCGCCACGGCCCGCCCGAGGGCCAACCGGCCTGGACGCGTTACTTTGCTGTGGACTACAACCACAAAGTCATCGGCGTCCAGTACACCGTCTGGGGTATCTTCCTGCTGCTGGTCGGCGGCACAGTGGCCCTGATTTTCCGCACAGAGCTGGCCGAGTCGGGACGCCAATTCTTGAGCCTGGAATTGTACAACAACTTCATCGGCATGCACGGCTTTATTATGATTTTTGCCATCCTGCTCGGCGTGGGCGGTATGGCGAACTATCTGGTTCCGCTGATGCTGGGCGCGGAGGATATGGCCTTCCCCCGCCTCAATGCCCTGGGTTTCTGGTTCAACGTGCCGGGCAGTTTCCTGCTTCTCTCCAGCCTCTTTATCGGCGGCTGGGATGCGGGCTGGACAGCCTATCCGCCCCTGAGCGCTCGCGGACCCATTGGCTACCAGTTGTTCTTCCTGGGCGTCTTTGCCGTCGGTCTATCTTCCATCGTCGGTTCGTTGAACATTCTGGTCACAATCCTGCGTATGCGGCCCAAAGGCATGAGTCTCTTCAAGATGCCCATCTTCTGCTGGGCTGTCTTTGCCACCAGCCTGATCCAGTTGACGGCCACCCAATTCATCGGTCTCAGCTTTTTGATGGTCTCCACCCAGCGGGCGTTGGGGATGGGCTTCTTCGATCCGGGTGCAGACGGCGCAACACTGCTGACCGGCTTGGGCGACCCGATTCTCTTCCAGCACTTCTTCTGGTTCTACAGCCACCCAGCCGTCTACATCTTCGTCTTGCCCGGTCTGGGCATCATCAGCGAGCTGCTGCCGGTCTTCAGCCGCAAACCGCTCTTTGGCTATAAGTGGATTGCCCTCTCCAGTCTGGCGATTGCCATCGTCGGTTTTCTGGTCTGGGGTCACCACATGTTTACGTCCGGCTACAACGATATTCTGCGTTACCCCTTTATGTACGCCACGCTGCTGGTGGCCGTGCCGACCGGTGTCAAATTCTTTAGCTGGCTGGGTACGATCTGGGGCGGCAAACTGAGTTTCGAGACGCCGATGCTCTTTGTGCTGGGCGCGATTTCCGTCTTCCTGATTGGTGGTCTTAGCGGCCCTATCCTGTCTACGGTGCCCTCGGATTTACCCCTGCACGACACTTATTTTGTGGTGGGCCATTTCCACGCCACAATGTTCGGCGGCTTTGTCTTTCCCTTCTTTGCGGCCCTCTACTTCTGGTTTCCAAAGGTGACAGGGCGTATGTACAACGAGACGCTGGGCAAAATCCACTTTGCGCTGATGACGCCCGCCTTCTGGGTGCAGACCCTCGGCCAGATGGGCGTGGGTGTGATGGGGATGCGGCGGCGCGTTTCGGATTACGACCCGACGCTGGGCGGCGGCACAATCGAAGCCTGGCATCTCGCGATTACGATCGCCGGTTTCCTGATCGGCTTTGGCGTGCTTTTGATGATCTGGAACTTCTTCCAGAGCGCCGAAGTGGGCGTGGTGGCCGGCAACAATCCCTGGCGCTCCCGTTCGCCCGAATGGCAGATTCCCTCGCCCATTCCCGAACACAGCTTTGCCTCGCCTCTGGTGGTGCGTGGCGAGCCTTACGATTATGGCCTGCCTGAACCCTATGTGACCTTTGCTGGGGCAGGGGATGACTAACAAACCCAAGAGGAAGGGAGGAAGGGAAGTCTTCCCTTCCTCCCTTCCTCCCTTCCTCAATTTTACGGAGTAATCTGCTATGAGCGAACGCAAAAAACCAACCGCCGCACCCAAGACGAGCATCTACCGCACAGGATACTTTGTCGCGATTGTCCTGGCGGTTTTGACTGTCGTCGAGTTCTACATTGCCCTCACCTTCAACAACTTCGCCATTATGATGTTGTTGGGGCTGGTGAAGGCTTATTTTGTCGTCAACTATTTTATGCACATCAAGAGCCTCTGGTCGGAAGAGGAGAGCCACTAAATGAGCGCTGCTGCATTGGGACACCAGGCCGGTCACGGCCACGCCACCGGTCACGAGGACAGCCAGGCCGCCTACGTAGAACGAACCCGCCGCAACCGGCTGGGGATGTGGCTCTTCTTCGCATCGGAAGCATTTCTTTTTCTGGGGCTGCTGGCTGCCCGCTTTTACCTCTGGGTGGGCGAAGACGGCGAAATGATGCGCCCGAATCTGGACCAGATATCGGGTCTGATTGTCACCGTCGTTCTGCTGTTAAGCAGCTATTTTATGAACCGGGCGGAAGTATCCATCGCCCATAACAAACGGCGTGATTTCCTCTGGAGTCTTGTCATCACAGCCATCCTGGGCACGGCCTTTCTGGTCGGTGTGGTCGTCTGGGAATGGGGGATGTTCCCCTCGATTGTTGAGGGCCATCTGAAACCCTCCGACGGTGTATTCGGCGCTGTCGTCTTCGGCATGACGGGTATGCACGCTCTGCACGTCCTCTCCGGGATTGTGCTGATCGTCAATGTCTGGTGGTTGGGCCGCAAAGGACACTTCTCCGCCGAGCAGCATTGGGGGGTCGAGGCAACAGCCATCTATTGGCACTACGTTGATCTGGTCTGGATTTTCTTCTACCCGGCCATCTATCTGATCGGGCACGCCTACGGAGCGCACTAAAGGTGACGCTTGCCTGACTTAGGCATTTCGAGATTGGAAATTGAAGAGTAGAGATTGGCCCTGCCGATCCCAAATCTCCAATCTCCAATCTCCAATCTCTACTTATGGATCCAATAACAAAAGCGCTCCTGCTCTCGTGGGATGTACGGTTTGAGATTCTTCTCCCGCTCACGGTGCTGGGAGCGCTTCAATTTATGGGTTGGCGACGGTTGCGTCGTCGGGGCGCGCAACGCTTCGCCAATGGCTGGCGACTGGCTTCTTATCTCGTCGGGCTGGCACTGTTGATAGTGGCGCTGCTTTCGCCGGTTGATGTATTGAGCGGCCAACTCTTTTTGATGCACATGATCCAGCATCTGTTGCTGGTGATGGTTGTGCCGCCCCTGCTCTGGCTGGCGGGCCCTTTTGCTACAGGGTTGTGGGCCTTGCCCCGTCCGCTGCGCTTGCGCATCGGTGGCTGGTTTCAGTACGAGGGGAGAGTTCGCCAGTTTCTGCGGCTGACAACTCGCCCCGGTCTCTCCTGGCTGCTCTTTGTGGGCGTGCTCTACGGCTGGCACGACCCCAACGCCTACAATCTGGCCCAGGGCGACGGCTGGATTCACGATCTGGAACATCTCAGCTTTTTCGGCACGGCGATGCTCTTTTGGTGGCGGGTAGTGGGGGCTGGCCCGCACATACACGGCAGAAACAGCCTGCTCTCGCGCATCGGCTACGTGCTGGCGCTTGTGCCGCCCAATATGTTTCTCGGTGTAGCGATTTCCCTGGCCGAATCGCCCATCTACACCTACTATCTGGGCGTGCCCCGACTCTACGGCATCAGTGTGATGGACGACCAGACAATCGCCGGGCTGATCATGTGGATTCCGGGCAGTATGATGTACATTGCCGCCGCGCTTGTGCTGGCGGCCCGGCTCTTTGCCAACGCAGAGCGACCCAATAGCCCGCCCAAGCGTCTGGATGGAGAGGTTACGGGACGCACACCCCACCCACCGCGACTGGCGACAAACGAGCGATGAAAATCATTGGACACGGGGCGCTCTTTCTGCTGATTCTGTTGCCCTTTTTTCTCCGTACACCTTCTGTTCTGGCCCATGCGGGGGTGGGCACCCCGCAGATCAACAATCTGGATCTCGGCCCGTACCGGATTTGGGTCTGGTCAGACCCGGAGCCGCCCCAAGTGGATAGCTATCATGTGGCGGTGGCCCTGACCGAATCGCTGGACAACGACCCCAACGGTTTCGCCGGGGAGCCGATTCTGGATGCGGATGTGCTGGTGGAGATGGAGCAGGCGGCCAGCGGTCTGCTGCTCGTCGCCCAGGCCACCCACGCCGATGCCACCAACAAACTCTTTTACGAGGCTATTTTTGTCCCCCAGCAGACGGGCGCGTGGGAGATTCGTGTGATTGTCCAGGGGCCGGATGGCCCTGTCCAGGCCAGTTATATGGATGAAGTCGAACCGGCCACTTTTCCGTGGCTGGCCGTGGGCGGCGGGCTGCTGGCGCTGATCTTGGCTGGGGCAGGTGCGGCGCTCTATTTGTACACCGGGAAGGATGGCGCGGCGCAGAAACGTGAAAAATGAAACGTGAGAGTACTGTACGAGAGTTCACGTTTCACGCTTCAAACCCATCCATGCGGACAGTTGGCTACGCTATCCTATGAATACCCTTCACCTGCTCTTTGGCCGCCGAACCTGGTGGCAAACACTGATTGTGCTGGCCGCAATGGCGGTGATGGCCGGTTTGGGACAGTGGCAATTGGCCCGACTGGATCAGCGCCGGGCAGCCAACGCCGATCTGCTGGTGAAGCTGCAAGCAGAAGCGCTGGTCATCAATGGCCCATCTCTGCCCGCATCGCCCGATGCGCTGGAAGATCGGCTGGCTGAGGCCACAGGCGAGTACGATTTTGCCCGGCAGATCGCGGTGCAGGGACAGTTTTCCGAGGATACGCCCGGCTATTGGCTGGTCACGCCTCTGCGCATCAACGGCAGCAAGAGCGCCATTCTGGTAAACCGGGGCTGGATTCCCGCCGCAGCCGGTGAGAGCGGGGAGTGGGCGGCCTACGACGAGACGCCTGTGCAACCGCTGCGCGGCTATCTGCAAAGGTCGCGCAAGATGCCCGACGGCAGCACATCGGTTGTCCCGGCGGATGTGCGCAAAGGCTGGTGGCGGGTGGACATTGAGACCATTCAGAGCCAGATGCCCTATCCACTCCTGCCAGTGACCCTGCAACTGGCCGCAGACGAGAACCGGCCACGCACCGCGCTGCCCCAGCGCGTGCCCGTGGATGTTGACTTGAACGAAGGCAGCCATCTGAGCTACGCGCTGCAATGGTATGCCTTTGCGCTGATCGCCGGGATTGTGTATATCGTACTCCTACGTCGCAGCGCAGCAGGACCGCCTGCTGTGAAATCGTAGGGGCGCTGCTTGCTGCGCCCGCTGTGCATCGGGCGCAGCAAGCAGCGCCCTTACGGTATTTCTATACGAATTGAGATCGGATTGAGAATGCAATTACGCAGTACGATTTTGGAAGAAGCGGCCCTCAACGAAAACCCCCAGGATTTGCTGCGCGTCTATGCCCGCATCTCCTGGCGTGATCTGGTGGCGTTGACAAAGCCGCGCATCATTGCCCTGCTGCTGCTCACAACCCTTGTGCCGATGTTTCTGGCCGGGCCAAGCGCGCCCAGTGGCTGGCTGATTTTGTGGGTGATGCTGGGCGGTTTTTTGGCCGCGGGTGGAGCCAACGCCTTCAACCAGTATTTGGATCGAGACATTGACCACGTAATGGTGCGCACGCGTCTGCGTCCCCTGCCCAGCAAACGAATGCAACCTGGACAGGTTCTCGTCTTTAGTCTGCTGCTGAGCGCAGCCAGCTTTGTGGTACTCTGGCTGGGGGCCAATCTGCTCACCGCCCTGCTCTCGACCGCGGGTATCGTCTATTATGTCTGGATTTATACCCATCTGCTCAAACGCAGCAGCACACAGAATATCGTCATCGGCGGCGCGGCCGGCGCCATCCCGCCGCTGGTGGGCTGGGCCGCGGTGTCAAACGAAGTTTCGCTGCTGCCGATTTTTATGTTTCTGATCGTCTTTTACTGGACGCCACCCCATTTCTGGGCGCTGGCCTTGATGCGCCAGAAGGAGTATCGGGCTGCGGGTGTGCCGATGCTGCCTGTGGTGGCCGGTGAGAAAGAGACCCACCGGCAGATTGTACTCTACAGCGTTCTGCTCTTGCTCATTTGTACAATGCCTGTCTTTTTGGGGCTGCTGGGGCCACTCTATCTGCTGCTCTCTCTGGCGCTCAATGGGGTTTTTCTCTGGCAAGCCGTAGACATTTTGCGCCGCCCTGCCAATGCCAATATCTGGCGGCTCTACAAATTCAGCCTGCTCTATCTGGCCCTTCTCTTTCTGTCCATGGGCATAGACAGCCTCGTCTATGCCATCCCAGAGACGGCAGCCAATTTCGTCTTGCGCCTGCCCTGAAAATAGCCGGCGTGGGTCGGACTGCTAGTCCGACCGGGCATTTTCATCGCTATCAATGCCCAGGCAGGTTGCCTGTCCAAATCAAAAAAGTCAGATTGGCGAGTGCGTTACTTCGTGGTATCCTTCGTGTTCTATACGTAGGCTTTTCGTCTTTCCTGTCGTTTCAGACCGCTACCCTTAAGGATCGCCCATGAATACTTATTCCACTCCTCTTTCTCGTCCTTCCCTGTGGCAACGAATTCTGGCCTGGTCGGTCCATCTGGTCACTGCTTCCGGGGCTGTCTTCGGTCTCTTTGCCCTGCACGCCATCAGCGAAGAACGCTGGCTGATCGCCTTCTGGCTGATGGGCGCGGCTGTGCTGGTGGACGGCATTGACGGCACGCTGGCCCGCCGTTTCAGGACGAAATCCCTGGCGGCCAAAGTGGACGGCGCGATGCTGGACAATATCGTAGACTTTCTCAATTACGTGATTGTGCCCGCCTTTTTCCTCATCCAAGCCGAACTATTGCCGTCCCTGCTCCGCTTGCCCCTGGCCGGGCTGATTGCCCTCTGTTCCGCCTACCAATTCTGCCAGATCGACGCCAAAACTGAAGATCACTTTTTCAAAGGCTTCCCCAGCTATTGGAATATCGTCGTCTTCTATCTCTTCCTCTGGCAATTACAGCCTCTCTACAATGCGCTGATTCTGGCCCTTCTCTGTGTGCTGATTTTTGTCCCGATCAAATATATCTACCCGTCGCGCCTGGAATATCTGAGCGAAAAACAGATATTGCGCACGGGGATGCTGGGGCTGACCCTTCTGTGGGGCGTCGGCTCCACCTGGCTGCTCCTTCACTACCCCCGCCCGCAGCACCAGGTGACAATTTTTCTGATCGCCTATATGATTCTCTACATCGGGGCTAGCATCTACCGGCAGATTGTGCCCCTGGGCGAGGAGTGGGACCCCGACCGACTGGCGGGCCTGCTCCGGTTTGGGCGGCGGTGAGTGGATGAGACAAGTCATCATCTATCCTGGCGAAGATGGCTACTGGGTGGTCGAATGTCCCAGTCTGCCGGGGTGCATCAGCCAGGGAAAAACAAAGGAAGATGCTCTCTCCAACGTCAAGGAGGCAATTCGGGGATATATCGCTGCCTTGCAGGAAGATGGGCCTGGCTGTCCCAGAAGAACGGTTTGACCTATCACTGATAGACATCTAATCGTGGGGGAGCCACAAAGTTTGCTGGCTACCGCCGCGAAAATGCCTGCAATCGCAACGCTTCGAGGTTCAGCACGAGGCGAAAAACGAGGGAATCAAGGAAGCGAGCGAGCGAGCGCAGAGGAGTACGCTTTGGACGCGGCTTGCACTCGGCAGTGAGCGCATACGTCGTGAAAGTGTGTTCGGGGCAAAACGCGTACAGTGAGTTGGCGTTATCAATGCGTAACACATTCGCCTCAAAGACATGACGGGACGACGCGCGGGCGTCGGGGCAATAGAAATGCGGCGCAAAGGATTGTCCGCAAGCTTGACAAATCAGCGGAGTATCCAGCAGGTTTCCGTTGAATGGAAGTTGTTGTGTTGAACGACAATGAGGGCAAGCCAGTTGAGTGTTCACGGTTTTGCCTTTTGAATCAAACGCACTTTGTCAATTACACCAAGCACACCGCGCACAGAAAGCCGCTCCTCGTAAAACTCCGACCACGCCTCTCGAAAATTGCCGCTGCGCAATGCGTTTTCGACTCTCGCGAGTTGCGCGGCAATGTGACGCGTGTTATTGGTGCGTTCACAACTCGTCCAAAACTTGCGTGCGTCAATCGCTGGAACGTCAAGCAACAACGCAATCACATCGCTCATATCGCGGTCGCGCAGCGGCATCAATTTGAGAATCAACAAATCCTCAACGGAGACGGTCGGCGCAAACAATCTGCCTGCATCATCAACTGCGACTTCAGCCGAATCAGTCGAGAGTGTGTATGTTTGATTTGACTGCATATCCCAAAGCCGCTCGACCGAAATGTGAATCTCGATTGCTTTGTCGCCGATGCGCTTGGTCGCCTTGATACCATCAAACTGCGTCGTGTCTTGGTACTCAAAACCCAAACGTTTAAGAATCGTAATCAAGTTGGATTTATCGTAACGACTGATGGCAAGGTCAATATCGTGTGTGAACCGCTTGCGCCGCGCAAACCCACGCACTGCCAAACCGCCGATGAGACGCGGATGCACGTCAAACTCGCGGCACAGTTCCAAGATTTGGCGTAGTTCATCTTTGAGTTCGCGGTCAATATCCACGACCAGATTATACACCAAAACTGCACGAACGCGGAACATACGCAAGGCGAATCGTGCGGGCGGGACATTCTATAAGGACGCCCAAAAAAGGCGGGGCCAGATTCACTTACTGGCCCCGTCTTTTTATGCACGAATTTTGCTTCCGTCCGCGTCTCTTATCCCTTCGCCACCCACACCGGCTCTGGGCTAATCTCTGCCGTTGGCGTTCCACCTGCGTCGGCCCGCCCGCTGCCCTCCAGACGGCTGATGGCGCGCACGCTCATATCGCCGTTCATCTGAATCTGGCACGACAGACGCACACCGCTCAACCCGCGCTCGGCCAGTTTGTCCTTCTCGGCCTGGGTTATTGTCATCGGTTCGCCGGCCACGAATTCAACCCGGCAGGTGGTGCAGCGACAATTGCCGCCGCACGCGTGCAACTGATCCACGCCTGCGTCCTCTTCCAACGCCAGGACAAGCCGTTTGCCCTGGGCTACATCAAACGTTCCATATCCTGCAACTGTCAACTGGGGCATGAAAAACTCCTGTGATGCTGGGATGATGAGAAATGGGCAAATATCTTCTTACCTTATCCTGTGAACAGGCGGACGTGTGTAGAGTTGCTCACAATTGTTCGACGAAAACGAACATCAGATCGTTGACATTCGTCTGTGTCGGACCCGTGCGCAGCAGGTCGTGGCTGGCGACCAGATAGGGATAGGCGTCGTGGCGGCGCAGGTGATCCATAGCGGAACGACCCGCGACCGCGCCCCGCGCCACTGTGTCGCCATCCGCCATCGCCCCCGCGCTGTCAGTGGGGCCGTCGCTGCCGTCCGTTGCCAGCGAGACCACCGTTATCCCCCGGCAGCCTTGCAGGGCCAGGGCTGCGGCCAGGGCCACTTCCTGATTGCGCCCGCCCTGTCCCGGATGGCTACCCAACTGCACAGTCGTCTCCCCGCCCAGAATCAGACAGGCCGGGGCCGGGACAGGATTGCCACTGGACCGCACCTCCTTTGCCAGCGCGGCCAACATTCGCCCCGCGCTGGCCGCGTCGCCATCCAGAAAAGTGGTGAGCAGAAGGGTGTTGTAGCCCAACGCTTGCGCTTGGCGTTGGGCAGCCTGGGCCGCCAGAAAATTGTCAGCCACCACAAGCGTCTGGCTGTTGGCAAAGGCGGGATCGTCGGCATCCGGCGTGTCGGGAATCTCTCCAGCCAGCCCGGCTTGCAAGCGGGCAACGATAGCAGCCGGCAGTTTCTCGGCCAGATCGTACTTTTCCACCAGCGCCCAGGCGTCGGCCCAGGTCGAGGAATCGGGTACTGTCGGCCCGCTGGCGATCACATCCAGCGGGCTGCCGATGACATCGCTGAGGACGAGAGTAATCAGCGTGGCAGGTGCCACTGCGCGCGCCAATTGCCCCCCCTTTAACCCGCTGCAATGTTTGCGCAGACAGTTCATCTCATTGATTGTCGCGCCACAGGCCAGCAGGCTGGCGGTCAATCCCTGCTTGTCGGCCAAAGTCAACCCCTCTGCTGGCGAGACAAGCAGGGCGGAGCCGCCGCCGGAGATCAGCGCAATCACCAGATCATCTGCGCCCGCGCCCGCGGCCAGGGCCAGAATCTCCCGGCCGGCTGCCACCCCCGCCGCGTCCGGTGTGGGATGGCTGGCCTCCACGATGCGCACGCGCTGGGTGGGGCCGCTGTGCGCTGTCTTCACCACCACCAGCCCGCCGCTGATGCGATCACCCAGCACCGACTCCACGGCCTGTGTCATCGGCGCGCCAGCCTTGCCCGCGCCCAAAACCAGGACGCGGCGAAAAACATTGAGGTCGTAACGGCGATTGCCCACGACAAGCGTCTCGCCCTCCCGACGCATCGCCTGTTGCAGCGCAACAAAAGGATCTACCGCATTTAACGCGGCCTGCAAAATCTCCAGAAGAGGTTTTCGAACGGCTGGGTTGGGCAAAAGAACGGTCAAATCGAATGGCATTGCACAATCCTTCTCTCTGCAAAACTCGGAGAAATGGCGCGAGACGAAATAGACAGATTTACTTATACTGAGATTGACGGGAAATCCGATATTGTGTAGTAGTGCGTACACAGATAGATGAAGCACGCACTACGTCTGAAATCACGGAGTTATTTGCGCCCGGCTGTGTTAGCCCGGTCAGATCACCTGGCGGTAGATACCCATTCCAGATTGGCTGGTAGGAGAATGACTGTGGATCAGACTATTGTCCGTGAATTATTAATCGTGTTGGGTCTATGTATCGTAATAACCCCCACTGCCCATTGGCTCTTTCGGCGCATTTGGGGCGATGGACTTGTGGTTGGTGCGTCCATCTGGTTGTCTCTCTTGGCCAATATCACCTGTATCGTTGCCTTCCTCGTAGGTCGTCTGGGTTTGTCGTGGATGACTGTAGCCGTCGGTGCGTTCATCATCGCGACTGTGAATCTAGCCATAACGCTCGCGCTCAAGCGCAAAATCATCGATCCCATTCGCCAGCTCACAGTCGCAGCCGATGCCTTGTCCGCGGGCAATCCCAACCCCGTCATACCCCCATTGGGCAAAAATGAGATGGGGCAACTTGCCCAATCAATGCGCGGGCTGATCGCCTATCATCAAGAACTCACCGACCTGGCCCTACGCATGGCAGAAGGCGATCTTTCCATTGATATTCGCCCACGTTCCGCCGGTGATAAGCTATCCGAATCATTCGCTTGGATGTTGGATGCGCAGCGTGAGCTGATTGCACGGATGAACCGGAGTGTACGGGAAGTGGCCCACGCCAGCCAGCAAGTTCTCTCTGCTTCCGAGCGGAGCGATCACTCCACCCAGCAGATTACGGGCACGATCAGCCAGGTTGCCAAAAGCACCAGCATGCAAACCGAATACATCGGGCAGATTCGTGACCTGATTGAACTTCAAGTCGACACTGTGGAGTCGATCGCCCAGGGTGCGAACCAACAAAGCGATGCAGTGGCGGCCGCAGAAAATGTCCTCTCCAATCAGGTCGGCGTTGCCATGCGCCAGGTGGATGAAAGCCTGGGCGCAGGCCAGCAAGCGGCCTATGGGGCAGGTCAAGTGGCCCGACAAGGCGCAGTTGCCGTAGACAAAACAATTGACCGCATCCGAGCCATGGCCGCGGCTATGCAACAGGTCTCTCAACGGGTGGTGGAGATGGGCCACCGCTCCCAACAGATTGTCGCCATCGTTCAGACGATTGATGAAATCGCCGAACGCACCAACCTTTTGGCACTGAATGCCGCGATCGAAGCGGCCCGGGCCGGTGAACAGGGGCGCGGCTTTGCTGTGGTGGCAGACGAAGTACGCAAGCTGGCCGAACGGTCGGCAAAGTCGGCCAAAGAGATCGGCGCGCTCATCAGCGCTGTGCAAGAGACGGCCACCCAGGCCACCCGTGCTATGGAACAGAGCAACCGGGAAGTGGAGCAGGGTCTTGCCACCGCCGACGAAACCCAGAATAGCTTAGACCAGATTCAGCGGGCCGTAGCCGAAGTGGAAACCCGGATGGTCGGCCTGGGCAAGGCGGTCGAAGCCATTACCAATGGCAACCAGACGCTGCTGGCGGTGATGGGCCGGGTCTCAGCCATCGGCGAGCAGAACACCCAATCCAGCCAGGGATTGGCCAATGGCAGCGATGGTCTCCTGCGCGCCATTGAGGAACTTTCGGCCATTGCCGAAGAGAACAGCGCAGCCGCCGAACGGGTCGCCGTCTCCACCGCCGAAGTGGGCAGCCATGACCGGATGGCGGCTTTGTCTGCCCACGAGCTGATGACGATGGCGAATGGTCTACACGAATTGGTCGGTATGTTTGTTCTCAAGCCGGTAGCGACAAAGCACCAGAACGAAAAAGTGGGCGAGGCACCCCCTGCAAATTTCGCAATGCTTCCCCCGGAAAGTCGCTGGTTTGCACAGGCTGTGCCGACGAATGGCTATTCCCACACCGCCACGAATAGCAACGGGAAATTGAGATAACGGGAGAAGGGAGGAAGGGAAGACAGGAGGACAGGAGGACAGGAGGACAGGAGGAAGGGAGGACAGAGATTCTTCCTCCCTATCCTCCCTACCTCCCTTCCTCCCTTCCTCCTGTCCTCCCTTCCTCATCCCACCCGGGCAAACTTTTGCAGCCCGGCGTTCCCCTGCACCTGGCCCACATAGAGGTCACCCCGGCTGTCCGCCCAGATGCCGTGGGGACAGTAGGCGAATTCGCCCGGCTTGCTGCTGCGGACTGCTCCGCCCCATTTGGAGAGTAGCACCCCGTCCAGCGTCCAGACGCTCACCTGCTGCTCCAACTCCGCTACGTAGACAACATCCTCTTGCGGGTCAAAGTAGATCGTATCCGGTTTGAGCAGCCCAGTGCGCTCTTCCAGATAATTGCCTTCGGTGTCGAAAATCTGGATGCGGTCGTTGGTGCGGTCACAGATCCAGACCCGGTCGAAGCGGTCGATGCGCACGCAGTGGGAGAGGACAAACTGGCCGGGTCCAGTGCCGTGTTCGCCCCAGGAGAGGAGGTGCTTGCCATCCGGCGTATATTTGTGTACCCGGTCGTTGTCGTAGCCGTCGGAGATAAAAAGCGAGCCATCGGCGGAGATAGCCAGGTCTGTCGGCAGGCGGAAGGGTTCGCCCGGCGCACCGGCCTGCCCCGGCGTGCCGATGGTCATCACCAGTTCGCCCTGGCTGTTGAATTTGAAGATGCAATGGGTCTCCCGCTCCACACACCAGACGTTGTCCTCGCCGTCAATCCAGATGCCGTGTGCGTCCTGGATGATGCCCTCGCCCCAGGAGTCGAGAAAGTTACCCTCGCGGTCGAAGATGACCAGCGGGTGTGCGCTGCGCGAATAGACGTAGACCCGATCCTGTGAGTCGCAGCCCACGCCGGGGATCCATCCCCATTCCCAGCCCGCGGGCAGCTTGCCCCAGCCTTCCACTACTTCATAGGTGTACTTGCCTGATCCGAATGCCATTGCTCACTCCTCCTCTGCTTTGACTACAATTTTGATGACTTCTTCATTGCCCAAGCGGTAGCGCCCGTCCAGCGCGTGGAAACCCTCGACCACCCGTTCCAGGGGCAACGTGTGGCTGACCATCTCGCCGTAGGGGTATTCATTCTTCTCCAGGATGCGCAGCCCGCGCACAAAATGCTCGTACTGGCTGCCCCAAATGGCCTCGAAGCGCAGATTTTTGCGCATCATCAGCCGGTTGATGTTGAGTTCGATGGACCCCATATCCACAAAGTGGCCCACCTCGACAAATGTGCCGCTGTGCTTCACATAGCCCAGCCCTTCCGGCGTGGCGGGCAGAAAGCCGGAACATTCGAAGACCACATCCGCGCCCGCTTTCTTGGGCGTATGCCATAGAACCTGTTTTGTGCGCTCTTCCACCGAACGCACTTCTTCGATATTGATGGTGACGTCCGCGCCGTACTTGCGCGCCAGTTCCAGCCGTTTGGCCGGGCCGCCGACAACGATAAGCTGGGCCGCGCCCATCAGCTTGGCGCAGAGCAGCGTGACCAGCCCAATCGCGCCGCTGCCCTGCACAACGACCGTATCGCCCAGCTTCACCTGGCCGCGCATGGCCGCGTGGACGCCGACGGTGAAGGGTTCGGTCAGCACAGCCACCTCCGCCGAAGCCGTTGTCTTCATCAGACAGGTGGTGGGCAGGCCCAGGTAGATGTAGTCGGCAAAGCCGCCGTAGAAGTGGGGCGCGACATCCGGCGTCGTGTAAAAGCCATACGCGCCGTGGCCGAGCGTCCCCGGCGCAAAGATCACCCGATCGCCCTCTTCCAGGGATTGGCCCAGATAGTCCTCTGCGCCGCCCGGCCCGATGGCCTCGACAATGCCCACATTTTCGTGGCCCAGGAGCATCTCGCCCTGGATGCCGTTCTGCCAGTTGTGCAGGTCTGTGCCGCAGATGCCGGCCAACTCCTGGCGCAGCAGCACTTTGCCCGCCGCCGGGTCGGGCACTGGATACTCGCGAATTTCAAACGTCTGTCCGTGGGCGACAACCGCCCGTCCTGTGCGTGCCATAAAAAAGCCTCCTGGGTTTGTTGTAGAGCGGACTGCCAGTCCGCTTTACGATTGCTGTAGGACGGACTGCCAGTCCGTCTGTTCTGAGCGGACTGCCAGTCTGCGCTACGATTGCTGCTGATTTTGTGCTATACTTGCCTTGTATGACTGACGCAAAGGAGAAATAGAATGCCATCGCCTTTTCCGGGAATGGATCCGTATTTGGAGCATCCCCATTTTTATGGAGACCTGCATCAGAATCTGGCCGTCCGTCTGGCCAACCAGTTGGGTGCAGTCCTTCGCCCCAAATATGTAGCCCGACTGATTCCCCGCCAGATGCTAGACCGGCCCGATGAGGAAGAACTGCGGGTGATGTTCCCGGATGTGGCGATCCGTCAGTTGCCCTTCGTTAAGCCTGAACCTCTCCTGGCGGGCGGCGGCGTTGCGCTTGCCATTGCCCCCGCGCCGATGAAAGCTGTCAATATCATGCGCGTTCCTTTCCGCCAGGTGACTGTGGAAATCCGCGCTGTCCACACCGGGCTACTGGTGGCTGCCATTGAGATTCTTTCGCCGGTAAACAAGCGAATGGAGAGCGACGGGCAGGAAGCCTATCTGCGCAAACGAGACGGTCTGCTGGGCGCGTCGGTACATCTGCTGGAGATCGATCTCCTGCGCCGGGGCGAACGGCTGCCGGTCAATCCTCCCATCCCGGCCGCGGCTGACTATGCGGTGGTTCTCAGCCGGGCCGACGCGCGCCTGAACGCCGAAATCTGGCCCATCGCCCTGTCCGATCCGTTGCCGGTTATTCCTGTGCCCCTTCTGCCCCCCGACCCGGATGTGCCGCTGGATTTGAACGCCGCCATCCGTTCCATTTATGAGCGGGCAGGTTACGATCTGGACCTGGACTACTCTGTTCCGCCCTGGCCGCCCCTCACCCGTACACAGTCCATCTGGGCGGAGAGCATCTTACAGGCGGGGAAGAAATAGAACGCGGATCACGCGGATTTGAGCGGATTAAAATCTGTGTGATCTGCGCTTTGTTTTTCGTCTCCTATCCGCATTAATCCGCCCGATCCGCGCAATCCGCGTTCTATCTCCTCAGCGCGCGTAGGCGTTGAAGGGGTTTGTGTGGGTCAGTTGGCGGATGGTCGCCTCGTCCACACCTGCCGCGGCCAGTTTGGGCAGGAAGGTCTCTACCAGATAGGTGAAGGGCTTGGGCACGCCGCCACCGGGTAGGGAGGGATCGTACCAGCCCCGGTCGTGACTGAGGAGCAGCTTGTGGCCGAAGCCCGCATCCAGCAGCCGCTGAATGCGTTCGATGTACGATTCATCGCTCTGTGTGCCGCCAATGCCGTCGTATTCCAGCCACGCGCCGCGGCGGGCCATCTCCAAATGCAGGGCAAAGTCCGACTCGGCCTGGGTGTGAATCCAGATGAAACGCTCGGCTGTGTAGCCTGCCGATTCCAGAATCTCCAACTGATCGCGTACGACACGCCCGCGGATGGTGTGGCTGCCGATGATCGCGTTTGTCGCCTGGCCCGCCCGCGCCGCCGCGCGCAGCAGCTTTGCTTCTGCCGGGGTGATGCCGTCGTCGCCCGCGCTGAGTTTAATCCAGGCCGCCTGCACGTCGCTCCCCTCAATTGCGCCGGTCAGTTCATCCAGCATCCAATCGCGCAAGGATTCCTCCGTTGCCTCCAACGCCCAGGCGGGAATCCACGGCTCTCGATAGATGCCCGTGGGCACGAGGACGGGCAGCCCGGTTGCTTCTGACACAGCCCGGTCAATGTCGGCCCGGCGGCCTACACCGACTGGCGTGCATTCCACCAGCGCGGTGACGCCCTGTTTTTTGATCTTCTCGATTTCCGGAGCCATCACTGGGATGACCTGCTCGGCGCTGGCGCTGCGCCAATTTTCGGCGGCGCTAGGGCCGAGGTCAACAAAAATGTGTTCGTGGGGCAGGATTAATCCCAATTCGTCAGCACGACGTGGGCCGAGAGTTGTGATAAGATGGGTCACGGAAAAGCTCCTGTGGGGTAAGGATGCGCGGTCTGCTTCTATTATCCGCCAAGCAGGACGGATATGCAAGACGAGTTTTTGAGCACATTTCGGACAAACTTGAAGTGTCGCGCAAGATCACATACAATCGAGTCAGCAGCGAATCAGCGACAGGAAGCAATAGAGATGAACCGGGTCATACGCTATCAGGGCGCGATTGTGCAGGACGAGAAAATCCTGCTCATTCGTCAACGCCAACACGATACAGGCGTAAGCTACTGGCTCTTGCCCGGCGGCGGCATTGAAGCGGGCGAGAGCGAAGAAGAGTGTGTGCGGCGGGAGATGCAAGAGGAGACAAATCTGCGCATATCGGTCGAGCGGCTGCTGCTGGACCAGCCAGACGAGTCGGGCGCTGTGTACAAACGGCGCAGGACTTTTCTCTGTTCAGTCATTTCTGGAAGTGCCGCGCCGGGCTACGAGCCGGAAGAGGATGCCGCCGCGTCCTACGGCATTGTGGAGGTGGGCTGGCTTGACCTGCGCGACGAGAGTGGCTGGCCGCCGCTGGCAAAGGAAGATGGCATCACCTATCCACAACTGCGCGGCGTCCAGCAGGCATTGGGCTATCTGTAAAGGCGGCGCGGATGGACGCTCTCCTCTTTGGCTACGTGGACTCACCCATCGGTCTGATCGAGATCGGCTGTTCCGAGACGGGTGTGGCCGCGCTCAACTTTGTGGACTCATTGCGCCGTCCAGTTTCGGTTTCGCCCTGTCTGACCGCGGCCAACGAGCAGATCGCCGCCTACTTTGCGGGGAAACTCCGCACCTTCGACCTGCCCCTGGACCTGCGCGGCACAGAGTTTCAGCGCCGGGTCTGGGCGCAACTGCGCACCGTTGCCTACGGCCAGACCGCCACCTATCTGGAGATCGCGCTGGCGCTGGAGAATCCCCAGGCTGTGCGCGCGGTGGGTGCGGCCAACGGGCAGAATCCGCTTGCGATTGTCGTGCCCTGCCACCGTATCCTCGGCAGTGGCGGCAAACTGATCGGCTACGGCGGCGGTCTCTGGCGCAAAGAGTGGCTGCTGCGTCACGAAGGCGCGCTGCTGGTTTAGGAATGGAACGCGGATGCCGCGGATTGGGCGGATCAAAGCGGATAAGAATCGTAACTACTCAGGACTAGCGCAGGTTGAGTAGGCGTCGCATAAGAATGCGGGTGCTGTTTCCCGCCGTATCGCTTGTACTGAGCTTGTCGAAGTGAAGTGAAACCAAGCGGGTTAACGAGTGATCTTCTCGTAGACCCGTTCGCTTGATTTCGATACGCCTCGAAGACTCGGCTACTCAATCAGCGCTCACTGGACTGGTTGCCTGTGCAGTTACGTTTTGGGATTGTTCAATGACCTATCCGATTGCTGTTCATCTGCGCTGTCCCGTTTTTTTGGTGAGCCTTTTGCTGACAGTCGTCGTGGCCTGGCTGATGGCCGCGCCGCTGAAGACAGAGCACGCCCCGTTGGGGATTGTCTCGCTGGAGTTGGCGCGCTACCCGGAGATGGCCCAACGGGTCATCGGCTCGTGGACGCCGGAGCAGCAGGCCCAGGCTGCGGCTGGGGTGCGCTGGGACTTTCTCTGGCTGCTCTGCTACTCCACAACCATCAGTCTGGCCTGCGTCTGGGCGGCGGGTGTTCTGGGCCGCTCAAATTTTCTGGCCAAGATCGGCATTTTCCTGGCCTGGCTGCTCTGGCTGGCCGCGCTGCTGGACGCGGTGGAAAATGTGGCGCTGCTACAAATGCTGGGCGGCTCCACCCAGTCGCCCTGGCCGCAGCTTGCCTATGGGTGCGCGCTGGTGAAGTTTGATATTGTGATTCTCGGATTGTTGTACGTCTTTGGCGGTGGCGGACTGGTATTCCTTTGGCAGAAAATACGACTGACGATAAACCTCGTAGTCTGACAGCACCCCTTCATCTCACCCATCCATGGAGAGTCATCGAATGCAGATTACCGATGTCAAAACCTTCCTCGTCGAGGGCGTCAAGTACAACTGGACGCTGATCAAAATTGAGACGGACGCAGGCATTCACGGCTGGGGGGAAGCGACCAATTGGCCCGGCTCGCCCCTGATCGAAGCCGCCTGCCAGCACGTGGGCCGCTACATCATCGGCCAGGATGCCCGACGCATCGACTTCCTGTGGACCAAACTCTACCGGGATATGCACTGGATGGGTCAGGCGGGTCCCCTGCTCTCGGCCATCAGTGCGGTGGACATTGCGCTCTGGGATATCAAAGGCAAGGCTCTGGGCGCACCGGTCTACGAACTGCTGGGCGGGGTCTACCGCCAGCGCATCCAACTCTATGCCAACTACTGGTTCATTGACGGCGGCCACCGGGCCGAGGACTACGCCCGCCAGGCGCGGGAAGTGGTGGCCCAGGGCTTCACCGCCCTCAAATTTGACCCCTTCGCCCACATCAACTACGGCTACGGCAACGACCTGAACGACAACAACGGGCTGAGCGAAGAACAGAAGCGGCTGGCCATCAGTCTGGTGGCGGCGGTGGGGGAAGCGGTGGGGCCGGACGTGGCGATGGCGATTGAGACCCACGCCTTTCTCAACGGGCCGACCGCGGTGGAGATGGCCCACCGGCTGGCGGCGCTGAAGCTCAATCTGATGTGGTACGAAGAGCCTGCCCTGCCCGAAACGCCGGAAGCCATCGCCGACATCCGCGCACGTATCCCGATCCCCGTTTGTGTAGGTGAACGGCTGCACAGCCGCTTTATGGCAAAACGCATCCTGGACCTGCACGCCGCCGACGTTCTTATGCCCGACATTACCCGCTGCGGCGGCATCAGCGAGTTGCGCAAAATTGCAACGATGGCCGAAGCCTATAACATTCCCATCGCCCCCCACAATCCCAACGGGCCGTTTTCCAGCATCGCCTCGGCCCACGTCATGGCGACTATCCCCAACTTCTTCCGCCAGGAGTTTATGCTGAAAGACGTGCCCTGGCGGGACGAATGCCTTTCCCATCCCCTGCCCATCGAGAACGGCTATTTCATCCTGCCGGATCGCCCCGGCCTGGGCTTTGACGTGGACGAGAGCGTCCTGGCTCGCCACCCCGGCCTGCGCACCCCGCCCACGGATCGGACGTTTTACGTTTAACGACAATCTCTCAATCTCCCAATCTCTCAATCTCCCAATCTCCGGCAGAGATTGGGAGATTGAGAGATCAGAAAATTCGCTACCCCAGGAGTGCAACCATGAAAATTCACCTGCAATATGGCCGAGACGGGCTGGACGTGGACGTGCCGGGCGAAAATGTCACTGTGCTGCGCCCCCAGTTTGTGCCGGGGCTGGCAGACGAACACGCGGGCTTTGTGGAAGCCGTGCGCGCGCCCATCGGCAGTGGCCCGCTGGCCGAGAAAATCGCAGCCACAGACCGGGTGGCGGTCGTTATCGCCGATGGCACGCGCGCCCTGCCCTCGGATCGGCTGCTGCCCTGGCTCTTTGCCGAACTGAGCCACGTACCCGCCGAAAATTTCACCGTCATCGTCGGCACAGGCACCCACCGCCCCAACACACCGGAAGAGATCGCCCGCATCGTCGGGCCAGAGGTGGCGGCTCGCTACCGGGTGGTCAACCACAACGCCTATGACAAAGCGACAATGGCCGAGGTCCGCCCTGCCGGGGATGGCGCGCCCGCGCTCTGGATGAACCGGGCCTATGTGGAGGCAGACCGGCGCATCCTCATCGGCTTCATCGAACCCCACTTTATGGCCGGCTATTCGGGCGGCTACAAAGCGGTCTTCCCCGGTGTGGCCGATTTGGCCTCGATCCTGCACTACCACCGGGCCGAGATGATCGGCCATCCGCGCAGTGTGTGGGGGCTGCTGGATGGCAACCCCACCCAGGCCCACATCCGGCGCATGGGGTCGGCCCTGCCCGTGGATTTTCTGCTCAATGTGACCCTCAACCACCAGCAGCAGATCACCCGCTTCTACTGCGGGGATGTGATCGCCAGCCACGAGGCGGGCTGCGTCTTTGCCAAAGAGACGGCGATGGTGGCCTGTGCGGGACGCTACCCGCTGGTGATCACCAGCAACAGCGGCTATCCGTTGGACCAGAATCTTTACCAATCGGTGAAGGGGATGTGCGCGGCCGCGGAGATTGTGGTCGCAGGGGGCGAGATTGTCACTGTGGCGCGCTGCAACGACGGCTTCCCCAGCCACGGCAACTTTGCCGCTATGCTGGCCGAGTACACATCGGCCCAAGCCATGCTGGACGCGGTCTACGCGCCAGGTTTCCACAAGCTGGATCAGTGGCAGATTCAAAAACTGGCCCAGGTGCTGCTGCGGGCGAAGGTGTCGCTCTACAGCGAACTGTCGCCGGAGCAGGCGCGCCAGGCCCATCTGACGCCGATTGGTGAGCTGAACGCCTACATTGCCCAGCGCGTGGCGGAATTAGGGCCAGACATACCCATCGCCGTCCTACCCGAAGGGCCGATGACGATTCCTTATGTGGACGAGACGCGATTGGCGTAGGACGGGGCTGGTGTAGCCGTTCGCCTCACGCGTTGACTTCCCGCCCTGGGCATTGTAGACTGTGGTCAGGTTGACGCGGCAGCCGCGTCGAAAAACCAACTCTCCACCCACGAAAGCGAGTGAATTTCTATGTCTGGTTCTACAAAACAAGCCGACATCGGCCTCATCGGTCTGGCTGTAATGGGCCAGAATCTCGTCCTGAATATGGAGCGCAACGGCTATACCGTTGCGGTGTATAACCGTACCACTTCCAAAATGAACGAATTTGTGGCCGAAAATCCCGGCAAGAAGCTGATTCCCAACGCAACCCTGCCCGAACTGGTGAGTAGTTTGGCCCGCCCGCGACGTCTGATGATGATGGTGAAAGCCGGCGGGGCTGTAGACGCTCTGATGGAGGAGTTGGTGCCGCTGTTGCAGCCGGGCGATATTTTGATGGACGGTGGCAACAGCCTCTTTACGGACACAGAGCGGCGCAACAAAGCGATGGCCGATACAGGGATCATTTATATGGGCGTCGGCGTTTCCGGCGGCGAAGAGGGCGCGCTCTGGGGGCCGAGCATTATGCCGGGCGGACCGATCGAAGGCTGGCATGTTGTTGGCCCGCTGCTGAATGCGATTGCGGCCAAAGCGCCGGAAGATGGCAAAGCCTGTGTAGCCTATTTGGGGCCAGGGGGCGCGGGCCACTATGTGAAGATGGTTCACAATGGCATCGAATATGGGGATATGCAGCTCATCGCCGAAGCCTATGACATCCTGCGCGGGGTGCTGGGTCTCTCTGCGGCCGAGCTGGCCGATGTCTTCACGGAATGGAACAGCGGCGAGCTGGACAGCTATCTCATTGAGATCACCAGCAAAATTTTTCGGCGTATTGACGAAGAGACGGGCGACGCGCTGGTCAACCGGGTGCTAGACAAGGCCGCGCAAAAAGGCACAGGCAAATGGACCAGCCAGAACGCAATGGACATCGGCGCGCCCATCCCCACCATCAACACCGCTGTTACCAGTCGCATTATTTCCAGTATGAAGGAGGAGCGGGTGGCGGCTTCGGCCATCCTGCCCGGCCCGCAGACGGCGCCCTACACCGGCGACCGCCAGGAACTCATCGACGCGGTGCGGGATGCCCTCTACGCCAGCAAAATTAGCGCCTATGCCCAGGGCATGTCCTTGCTGCGCATCGCCAGCCACGAGTACAACTACAACCTGAATCTGGGCGAGATCGCCTCTATCTGGCGGGATGGCTGCATCATTCGCGCCCGCTTCCTCAACCGCATCACCGAAGCTTTCGAGCGCAACGGGGAGTTGGTCAATCTGCTCATTGACGATCAGTTCCGCGAAGCTGTTTCCCAACGGTTACCTGCCTGGCGCAAAGTGGTGATCACCGCCATTGAACGGGGTATTCCCGTCCCGGCCTTCAGCGCCAGCCTGGCCTACTACGACAGCTACCGCACGGCCAACCTGCCCGCCAACCTCATCCAGGCCCAGCGCGATTTCTTCGGTGCGCACACCTACGAGCGCACAGACAAGCCGGGCGTCTTCCACAGTGCGTGGGAATAAGGAGGCTGGGGACTGGGGATCGGGGACTGGAGACTGGGAAACGGCCCAGTCCCCGATCCCCGTTCCCCAATCCCCAATTACTATGAACCGCTGGACTCTCGCTTTCTTCGCAATCCTCCTCCTCGGCAGCGGCTGGCTCTGGTACACGCGGCTGCCTGTGGACGCGTCCCCGGCTGTGCGCGCACCGCAACCTGCGGTCAATCACCCCGCGCCCGATTTCACCCTTATCCGTTTCGATACAGACGAGAAAGTCAGCCTGAGCGAACTGCGCGGTACGCCGCTGATCCTCAACTTCTGGGCCACCTGGTGTCGCCCGTGCCGGGCAGAGATGCCCGCGCTGCAAGCCGCCTACCAACGCTACGGCGACGATCTGCTGGTTGTGGGTGTGGATCAGGGCGAGGAGGGCGCGGTTGTGGGGAAATTCTTAGAAGAGTTTGGCATTACTTTCCCCATTCTGTTGGATGGGGATATGACTGTCGGGCGGGAATACCGCATTCTGGGCCTGCCCACCACTTTTTTCATTGACAGCCAGGGAATCATTCGCCAAGTCCACGCCGGGGAGATCAACAGCGCGATTCTGGCCGAGGGGATTGTGGAGATTGCGCGGTAGACAACCATCGGGTATCATCAAATGGAGGCGATGGATTGTGTAGGTTGGGTGAATGGCACGCGGACAAGACCCCATTCCCATCAGTAGCACAGCCATTCACCCAACCCAGCTACCCTGCTTTCCCGGCGGCAAGAACCCAACCTACAGCTATTCAGTGCGAAATGCGCTGGAAGAGAGCGTCTGGTTGCCGCTTTCTTCGATAGCCAGCACCTCCCACTTGTAGGATGTCCCAGGTTCCAGAAATTCACTGGGAATGGGGATGCTTGTCACAGTGGCCGGGAGATAGATGCTTAACCCGAACTTCCCGATCATGTGGGGATGCGGCTTCTCGTCGCGTTCGATGATGAGTTGATAGGCGATGATCGTCACATCGCCGCCGCTGATTGTCGCCGTGACCGGACTCCAACTGACGATCAGATCGTCGCTGGCCGAGACGACGGCCTCTGCCTCTGGCGATAGAAGCGTCGGCCCCGCCGGGATTTGGTGGGTCAGCCAGGCCGTCCCCGTTGTCTGCCCTTTGCTCTCGCCCGACTCAATAGCCGCTCCCTCAATTGTGTACTCCCCCTCCGGCAACAGCGCCAACATCTCGGCCAAAGGCACATCTGCGTTGGCTGGTTCGACAGTCTCAAAAAAGAGTTCGGTCAGCCCCAGATTGCTCAGTGCCCCCCGGCCAGTGAGCGAAAGCGCCTCGCCCCCAGGGCCGGTGAAGGTAAGACTTTGCCAACCCTCGCTGTCCACAAAGCCCTGAAAGCCTGTATCCTCGTCCGTTGCATTGTGCTCGATATTCAGTTTGGCGGCTTTGAGAGGCGTGCTTTCGGCGCTTGCTTGCGCAGCAGGGCGCGGCGCGGCCATCGGCGGTGGGGGATAGGCGCAGGCTGCTGCCAGCAGCACAATCCCAAGCAAAACAACCGTAGTTTTCGTGTACATGACTTGCTCTCCTTTTGGAATGATTCTCTGTTGACTCAACGCTGTGGACTGTGTGCCACTGGCTTTGAGTATAGGAGAACAAAATGAAGCCCAGATGAAGTCACCCACAGATTTCTTCACTGCGGCGGCTCACCCCTCCCAGCCTCCCCCAATTTGGGGAGGGTTAGGGTGGGGTGGCTGAGTAGCTAGACAAATAGACGGAGAAGGTCGTCCCCTGCCCCACCTCACTCTGAACCGTCAGCCTGCCGCCATGCGCCTGGACGATCTGCGCGGCGATGGACAACCCCAATCCAGCCCCACGCGAAGATCGGGCTGATTCTACCCTGTAAAAACGTTCAAAAATGTGGGGCAAATGTTCAGATGGGATGCCGATGCCCGTATCTGCGACGTCTACGCTCACGTATCCGTCTATCTGTTGGGCCGATAGGCTGATCGTTCCCTTCTCTGTATAGTTGAGAGCGTTGTCCAATAGATTGACGAAGAGACGGATTAGCTGGTCCGTATCGCCGGAAATGATCAGCGAGGGGGGCAAATCAGAGCGCAGATCGATGCCTTTGTTTTGCATCACTGGGCGCAAAGAATCGACCACATCCGCAAGCAAAAGGGTGAGATCGATCTCCTCCCTCTGAAGTTTCCCTCCGCCTTCGCCGCGGGCCAATTGCAACAATTCTTGTACCAAAGCGTGCAGCCGGTCGGTCTCCTCGGCCAGGTCGTCCAATGCCCGGCGGTACTCTGCCGGAGATCGCTCGCCTGTGCGTACCATCTCCAGGATCGTCTTCATCGCAGTCAACGGTGTGCGCAGTTCGTGGGAAGCGTCGGCGGTGAAACGGCGTTCCCTGTCGAAGCCTGTCTCAATGCGCGCCAGCATCTCGTCAAAGGTGGCGGCCAGACGGCTTACCTCGTCGCCTGTATCCGGCAGGTTCAGACGCGCCGAAAGTTCGGCAGTCGAGATGCGCCGGGCAGTGTTGGTAATCTCATCAATTGGGGCCAGGGCGCGGCCAGCCAGAAAGTAGCCCGCCACACCCGCCAGCAGGGAGAGCAGGCTGCTGCCGATGAAAAGAGCCGTGCGCAGACGATCCAACGCATCCTCGACGCTGACCAGACTTTGCATCGTCTGCACCCAACCGACGGTCTGGCCGCCATCGTTGATGGGCAGGTCATAAACCCGGATCGGATCGTTTCCACTCTGACCGGTACGGGTTTGGGGGTTGGTTTGCGCAGGGGAAAGGGGGACGGGGAAGGGTTCACGGCGAAAAGGGCCAACTGCCTGCAAGACTGCGCCTGTCGGGGAAAAGACGATCAGCGTCAGACCGCGCTGGATAAAGGCATCAAATTCGACCAGATCGGGCGCGTTGGCCGCGGCCAGAGGCATAAGCAGGCTGCCGTCATCTTCGCGTAGGCTGGCATACACCTGCTCGGCGCTAAGGACGAGCGCATCGTCCAGCGCGTCGTACAGACTGCGGCTGAGGGTGAAATAGACGAATCCACCCAGCGCGGCCAGGAATGCCAGGATGAGCAGCGTGAACCAGAGCGCAAAGCGCGCGCGCAGGGTTTTAATGCGTTTCATGCAGTGACAGGCAATAGCCTACCCCCCGCACTGTGCGAATCAGTTTTTGCGCAAAAGGATCGTCGATCTTACGGCGCAGAGTGCGAATGTAGACATCCACCACATTCGATTGGTTGTCCTTGTCATAACTCCAGACGTGTTCGGCAATCTGCGTTCGGCTCAACACCCGTTCTGGTTCGCGCAGCAGACATTCCAGTACTGCGCTTTCTTTGGAAGCCAATTCGATTGTCCGCTCCCCACGCCGTACCTGACGGGTGCGCGTGTCCAAGCTCAGATCGGCGAATTGGAGAAGCGGGGACTTGGACTGCTCGTTGCCCCGCCGGGCCAGCGCGCGCAGACGGGCAAAGAGTTCAGCCAGCGCAAAGGGTTTGACCAGATAGTCGTCAGCACCGGCGTCTAGCCCTGCCACCCGATCCGCCACCGCGTCCCGCGCAGTGAGCATCAGAATCGGCAGCCGATTGTTCTGTTGGCGCAGTTGGCGGCAGACAGTCAACCCATCCAGCACCGGCAGAAGAATATCGAGAATCATCAGATCGTAGGGCGTGGCGGCGCACCAATCCAGCGCATCGCGCCCATTGAAAACAGCGTCCACCGCGTAGCCACATTCTTCCAGCCCGCGTTTGACGTATGCGGAAATCTTCGGTTCGTCTTCAACAAGCAGCACACGCATAGCAGTAGTATGCACCCGTAAGATGAAGTAGAGATGAAGAAATTCTCATCTATGCCTACGCAGTCTCTTTGTCGCCGGAAAGCAGCAACACCCACACAATCATCAAATCCGGCAACGCATACGACGCGTCGATCAGCCCGTGGGCCAGGGCCGCGGCGATAGCGGCCAGACAGCCCAGTGCCAACCCAGCATCCGCCCCGCTGCGTAGCCGTTGCCACAGTTGGCGCACACCCGTCCCCAGCCACAACCCAGCCAGCAGCAACCCCGGCAGCCCCAGACGCGTCCACCAGTCCAGCACGAAATTGTGCGGGTGGTTCAGATTGGGGTCTTGCCAGGCTGTGGGCAGAATGTAGCCGCTGCGATAGGCGTAGAGAAAATTGTCCGGCCCCACGCCCAGCCAGGGGTGATCGAGCGCCATCGCCCACGCGCTGCGCCACAGATTGAGGCGTAGCCCTCCCGTCGTCCCTGCGCCAAAATCAAAGAGCAAACGGAATCTCTCCGCGCCCAGAAAGGGCAACAGCCCCAGGGCAACAATCCCGCCAATCCCCACCAGCCACCAAAGCAAGCGCAACGATTTCCCCTGCCGGGCCAACAGAACAACCCCGCCAACCGCCAGCACGAGTAGCAGCGCCGGAATCCCCAGAAAGAGCGCGCCTTTGCTAAAAGTAAGCACGAGTGCGGCCAACTGGGGCAAGAGGAGCAGGGATTGGGGATTGGGGCTTGGGGATTGGGTAGTCCGAGCCTCCCGCCCAATCCCCAATCCCCAATCCCCAATCCCCCAATAACCAATCCCCACCGCCAGCGTCCGCTCCAAATAGAGGGCCAGATTGTTGGGCGAGCCATAGAGTCCGCGCACCCGTGCCACACCCTCGGCCTGAATGAGCATCTCGCCGCTGACAAACTGCCAGAGCGCGAAGAGCGCCACCGCCGTTCCGCCCGCCAGCCAGCCATTGAACAGAACGCGGCGACTGCGCGCCGGATCGTCCGACTGCGCCAAGACGCTGCCCAGCAGCAGGGCAAAGCCACCCGCGGCCAGAAAAACCGTGCGCCATTCGCGCAGGGCCAGCCCGGAATAGTTGGCAGCCAAAGCGCAGAGGAGCGACCAGAGGAGAAGAAAGAGGAGGTATTGGAGATTGGATATTGCGTATGGCGTGGGCAGCGCCGCGGTTTTTTCTCTGCGGCTCTGCGTCTCTGCGAGAGATTTTTCCTGCATACTTGCGATTGACGACTTGCCACCTGCCACCTGCCGCCTGCCACCTGCCCCCTGCCACCTGCCCCCTGCCCCCTGCCACACATTCCGCATTCCCAAAATCGCCAGCCCGCCCCAAACACCGACTTCAATCAGATTCAACCCCCGCCCTGGCAAAATCGGCAGGGGATACAAATAGAAGGGCAGGCCAAAGAGCAGCGCCGCCACCCACAACTCCGGGCGGGAGAGCGCGGCCAGGGCCAGCAGGGCCAGCCCCACATCGGTCAGCAGCCAACTGTCGAGGAAGACGCCCGCCCCGATCAGCAGCAGCGCAATGGGCCAGAACTGAATCAGCCACGGACGAACACGGATGAACACAGATGGGGCAGGATGCGGGAATAGAACGCGGATTGCGCGGATCGGGCGGATAAAAGCGGATTGGAATAAAGCAGATAGATTTCTAGAATCCGTATCCGCTTCTATCCGCTGCATCCGCGCAATCCGCGTTCTATTCTTAAATCCGAAGTAGAGCGACCAGATCGCTCCCAGAGCAAAGAGCGCCGCGGGCCAGAGGGGCAGATAGGAGATTGGCAGCGCATCCACCGCCACGCCGCGCAGGGGTGTCTGTCCCCAACTGCGCCAGACTTCGATCTGGACTGTATGCGGGCCGTCGTCCGCCGCGCGGTGGACGGGCACCCAAAGCGCCGCTGCTCCCGCATCGGTTTGCCGCTCCGGGGCGAGAAGCGGCTTGTAGCCTGCGGCTTTGCCCAGGCTATTTGTGTTGCCGGGGATGACTGCCAGCCGATTGGCCGCTGCGCCGTCCACCGTCACAAAAAGATAGCCCCAATAGTCACCCACCGCCAGTTGCAGCGCCAGTTCCCGCCCGCTATACGGAAAGGTCAGCCGTCCCGCAGGCTTGTTCCAGGGATCGTCCGGCTCGCTGGGGTCGGCACCTGCGGGGGAAATCTTCCAACCGTCGCTATACGTAAAAGCAGAACTGTCCATACGCGCCACAGTGCCACGGACAAGTGCTGCCACCGGGCTGGATGCGTCCAGGGTTCGGCTGGGTTGATCCGCGCGCAAAAACAGCCAGCCACCCGCGGCGGCCAGACAGATGAGCGCGATCAGCCAGGGCCAAGTGGATCGTGACCAGGCGGATCGTTTGGATACTCTCGTCGAGGATAGACCCATGCCGAAATGGTATCACATCTCATTTCCAAAGCAGCAAAATTGACGCCTGCCCGCCCGGTCGGGTATACTAACCGTCGCGCTTGGCGCGGGTGGCAAAGTGGAGCGAACGGAGAGAGCAATGGCAGAGCAATTCCCGAGCAACGAAAAACACAACCCGCTGGATGAAGCGGCTGCAGACTTGAGCGCCGCCATGACGGGCAAATCGGTGGATGTCACAAATTCGTCGGTGGAAGAAGTCCAGGGCGGTCAGGTGAAAATGACCAACTCGGCGGCACGTACTATACACGCCCAGGCAATGGATATGCGCGAGTCTGCTGTGGCCGCCGCCCAGGTGGATTCCCTGGAAATGCACGAATCCGCGGCCGGCGCAGTGGCAGGTAAGAATGTCTCTGTGCATGGCGGTGTGGTGGGCGTATTGGCCGCCGAACGCATCCAGGCCAACGAAACGACAGTCGGTCTGCTCGTGGCCGGGAAAGTGGAGGGCGATGTCAAAGCCCTTCTCACCCCAGCGGCAGCAGCAGCTTTCGGCGCAGCTTTTGCCCTAACGCTTGCTTTGCTGCGTCTCCTATTTCGACGTAAATCAGTAATCAGTAATCAGTGAGCAGTTTACTGATTACCGATTGCTGATCACTGATTATTTGATTGTATGCACAGCGTATAACCGCGAATTGATACCAGAGGAGTGGCTCGCATGTCGGAACTAAGAATTGACGCCCAACTGCGCGATGTAACCGGGCACAAAGTAAAGCATTTACGTAAGCAGGGAATGGTGCCTGTGGTGATCTACGGTCAGGATAGTCAACCGGTCAATGCCCAGGTGGACTCAATGAATCTTGATCGCCTACTGCATACTGGTGGGGCTACCCAACTGGTGGAACTTACGATGACGGGTGGAGGACTGCACAATGTGCTGATCCGCGAAGTGCAGCGCCACCCCGTGCGGCGCAACCCCACCCACGTTGACTTCTATTCTGTGAACATGCTGGCGAAGCAGCAGGTACGTGTGCCGGTCGTGGTTGTTGGCCGTCTGCCCTCCTCCGCGGCCGGGATGGTGCTGATCCAGGCCATGTCGGATGTCGAAATTGAGGCCCTGCCTTCTGCCATTCCCGCCCACATAGAGGTAGACATCAGCGTTTTGAACGGTACAGATACCGAGCGGATTACAATTGCCGGTCTGCCCGTATTGGCCGGTATCACCTATTTGGACGATGCCGATGAATCCGTCTTTAGCCTGATCGCCAGCCGCACCGAAACCGAGGCTGACAAGACAGGCATCGAAGGCGATGTAGAGGCCGAACCCGAAGTCATTGGCCGACGCGAAGAAGTCAGCGAATAGGGATTGGCGACTGGCGACTGGGAAGATCGACCCCTAGTCGCCAGTCGTTAATCTCCAATCTCCACTCTCCACTCCCCAACCCCCTCTTCCAGAAACTGCAACGGCTCTACTGCCACGCCATAAATGCGCAATTCCCAGTGCAGATGGTTGCCTGTGCTGAGACCCGTCGTCCCCACCAACCCCAGCGGATCACCGGTTGCCACAACCTGGCCGGTGGTCACGAAAATCTTGCTCAGATGCCAATAGCCAGTGAAGACGCCCGCGCCGTGATCGATCACCACCGCGTTGCCGCGCACGTTGAGCGCTTCGGCCAGCGCCACAATGCCAGCCCCAGGCACAGTGACGGTGACAGTGGCGGGGGCACCAAAGTCCTGCCCCGTGTGGTAGCTGCTGTAGGGTCCCCCGTTGTAGCTACGCCGGGTTCCATACGGGCTGGTCGTGGGATACTCCAAGCCGATAGGCCGCGAAAACGGTTCGCTCCAGAGCAATGGCGTATCGTTCACCGCCCACAGCGCGTAGAGCTTCTCGATCTCGGGTTGGGTAAACTCCGGATCGAGCAAGCTGCCCTTGCCGTCAGGCAATTCGATCAGTTGGCTGTCATAGGGGCCTGCGCTGACCAGGACAGAAAATGTGCGGCTCAGGATGTTGCCGTTGCCCGCGGCATAGCCAATTTCCAGCGGGAAGAAGCCGGGGCCGAGCAGGGCAGATGTGGGGAGAAGTGTACCCTCCCAGCCACTCGCGACGGTTGCCGAAAGAGGCTGGATGCCCAGCGACAGACCGTTCCAGGTGGCGGTCAGGCTGAGCGGACGGCTGCTTTGTACAGCCAGCCGTCCTGTGCGCCCCTGTACAATCTGTGACGGCAAGCGTACATTCGTCACAGCGCCAAAGCGCAACTCCGTGTCGCCTGGCGCCTCCGGCGGAATCTGCACAGGTTGGCCGGGAAAGAGGCGGATCGCTGGCTCCATCTGGTTGAGAGCAGCCAGTTGCTCGACGGTCGTTCCCAAACGCAGGGCCAGATCAGCCAGGGAATCACCGGGGCGGGCGACGATGACAGGTAGCGAACTTTCGGCACCCGGAATGAGCAGTACCTGGCCGACGGCAATGACGTTGACATCGGCGATGCCGTTGGCCGCGGCCAACTCTGCCAGTTCAACGCCCAGCCGGTTGGCGATGACAAAGAGAGTATCACCGGGTTGGACTGTATAGGTGGCAGGGGTTTGCGCCAGGGCGCGGCCCGACTCGAGCAGGCCCAAGAGAAGAGAGGCGGCCAGCACACCCAGAAAAATGCTCGCCAACAATTTGCGCCAGAAACGCATCTGCTTATTCCGTCGGGTCGCCAGCATCGGATTGGGTATAGACCGCTGGTTTCAAAACGCCGATATAGGGCAGATTGCGGTAGCGTTCGTTGTAGTCCAGCCCATAGCCGATAACAAACTCGTTGGGGATCGAGAAACCGGTCCAGGCCACAGCGATATCTACCTCGCGACGGTCGGGCTTGTCGAGAAGGGTGACGACCTGCAAACTGGCCGGGTTGCGCGCCGCCAACATGCCAGTGAGATAGGCGAGAGTGTGGCCGCTGTCAATGATATCCTCAACGATCAGAACGTGACGACCGGCGATTGGTTTGTTCAGGTCTTTGAGAATGCGCACGATGCCGCGGCTCTGCACCTCCGCCCCATAGCTGCTGGTCGCCATAAAGTCGATTTCGTGGGGGATGGGGATGTGTCGGATGAGATCAGCCAGGAAGAGGACGCTGCCTTTCAACACGGAAACCAGCAGCAAGTCTTTGTCTGCGTAGAAATCGGTGATAGCTGCGCCCAACTCGGCCAACCGCCGATTCAGGCTCGCCTCATCAATCAGCACCCGCTCCACGTCCTGGTCAAGGATGCCCCTTTTGTAATCCGTCTGTTCCTGTGCCGCCATAGAACTTCCTTTCTCCGCAGATGTGAACGTCGCTGATTCCGGGAATCGCCCAGAACCAGCCGACAAAATCGGATATCGTCTGGGCGATTCCCGGAATCTGGCGCGGCCAACAGCACCCTACGGCTCACTTTTCCGTCGCACTGTGCAGCCACGCGGGCAGACGGATGGACGGAATCGGCGGAGATGTCAGCCGCGCCCGCATCCGCTCGATGACGGCAGCCGAAAGCGCGGGGGGCGGCGCAACCACCCCCGCCACGCGTTCCAGCGGCCCCACCGCGCTGACCAGCGGCGCGTAGACCCAACCGCTCTTCCCGTCATGGGAGACCTGCCACCACTCCAGCCAGGCCGGGTCGCGCCCGGTGATGGGCAGAACCGCGCCCCGTGCCATCTGGGCCAGAATTGCGTGATCTGTACTCGGACCGGCGCGCAGGTTGAGCAGATCGGCAGTGACAAAGGCCGTCGGTTCGCTGACCGGCGTGGCTGTGGGTGGTGGTGCAGCCAACGTCACTGGGGCCACCTCCGCTACCGACGCGGCAGCAACCAGACCGCCGCCGCTTTTGTAGACCGAACTCCACTGGGCTGTCAAGCCCAGAAAGTGCTCGCCGTAGGCCACACTCGGCTCGATGTAGGTGCCTTCCGGCCATTCGTTGAAGCTGGTGATGACGATCCAGTCGGGGGCACTGGCGATGGCTGCCTGCCAGGAACGCTCGTAATAGCCGCCGCCTTCCCGATCCCTGGCAAAGGCATTGCCCCGGCCCGTGCGGGTATCGTCGTAACCGGGCATAACCGTCGCCACCCAGCGCTTGTGCGTGCCGTACTGCTGGCTGGCTGCGGCTGTCCAACGGGCAAATTTCTGGTTCGTGTAGCCGAGATCCGCGGGCGGATTCCACGTATTGCTGTAGAGGTGGTGGCCGTCAAAGACCGCCTGATAAGCCATGTCCACACCCTCGGCAATCCAGATGGCGCTGCGTGCCGGATCAACCTGATCCCGGATGGCGCGCCAAGTATCCACACCCCAAAGGGCGGGCCGCCAGAAAAAGATGACCGGTCGCCCATCCACACGCAGAAAGGCTGGATGGCTGGCGTGGACGTTCAGCGCGTGGCCCAGAGCAGCGGTAGCGTCGCCTGTGCCGTTGAAAAAGGGTGATGTCGTTTCGAACAGAATGCCGATGCGAAAATTGCGCGCCGCGGCCTCGTCCAACAGCGCGGCCAAATTGGCTTCGGTCTGGTTGGAATCACCGCCCGGTCCATACCAGGCCACCAGAAAGGCATCAATACCGGCCCGCTGCGCCTGTTCGATCTGACGCCCCATCGCGCCCCTGTCCCGGCTGACGTAGGGTGTCGCAGGCAGGTCTGGCACAGTCGCGTAATTCCACGTATTCTCGTCAAACCAGGTGTAGTAGAAGGCAAAGACCAGCGGCGTAGCGCTCTCTTGGGCGTTGGTGGCCGCACCGGCTATGCGTCCGCTGCGCCAGAGGCCGATCAGGACGAGCAAGGCGAGCAGAGCCAGTGTACAGAGTATGCGCCAGAGTAGACGGATCGGTTGCGGTTCGGCGTTGGCCGCATGTTGGGCCATGCGCAATTCGTGGGTGGTGTTGGGCGGTTTCTTGTGTGTCATAGGTGATAGATCGTACCATCCCCGCAACGGTTGGGCAAAATTGATGGATAGGGACGCTTCTGATTGGTGACACCGGTGCTTCTTTGCCACCCGCTTGAGGATTGTGCTACCATACGCGTACCCGGCGGCAAGCAGTCAAAATCGTTGTGACTCACATGCTCCGTCTTCGCGCAAGGACAATTGAATGACAATTCTTCATTTTCCCTCTTTGCCCCTCCCCACCGCGCAGATCGCCATCGTTGGGCTGGGGCCGGGCGATGTGGGCGAGATTCCCCTGGCCGTCTGGCAGTTGCTGCACAGCGGGCGGCGGGTGATTCTGCGCACGTGCCGCCACCCCTGCGTGGACAGCCTGGGGCAGATCGCGGATCTGCAAAGCTGCGACGATCTCTACGAGCAGCACGCCGCCTTTGCCGATGTCTACGCCGCGATTGTGGCGCGGGTGCTGGCCGCGGCGGAAAGCGGCCCGGTTGTCTACGCCCTCCCCGGCCACCCGTGGGTGGGGGAGATGACGACCGCAGCCCTTCTGGCCGCGGCGCAAGAAAAAGGAGTGACGGTCTACGTGGCGGGCGCAGCCAGTTTTATTGACGCCGCCGCTACCGCTCTGGGGATAGACCCGCTGGATGGCTGTCAGGTTGTGGACGGAATGCTCCTTGCCGCCCGCCACCACCCGCCCCTGGACGTAAGCCTGCCCGCGCTGATCGGCCAGGTCTACTCGCGCCAGGTGGCCTCGGATGTAAAGCTGACGCTGCTCAACGGCTACCCGGCCCAGCAGCCAGTGACGCTCATCCACGCCGCGGGCACGCCGGCCCAACGCACCCAGACAATTTCACTCCATGCCGTAGACCGCCAGGGCGACTTCGACCACTTGACCAGCCTCTTCATCCCCGCGCAGCGGCCCGGCGGCAGCTTTAACGACCTGCAGGAACTGATCGCCCATCTGCGCGCACCGGAGGGCTGTCCCTGGGATCAGGAACAGACGCTGGGCACTCTGCGCGAGTTTCTGTTGGCCGAGTGCTGCGAAGTGCTAGAGGCGATGGACAACGAGGACGACGCCCACACTGCGGAGGAGTTGGGGGATGTGTTGGGCATTGTAGCGATGATTGTACAGGTCGCCACGGAAGAGGGTCGTTTTCAGATGGCCGATGCCATCCGCGCCAGTGTAGAGAAGCTGACCCGACGTCATCCCCACGTCTTTGACACGGCCAATGTACCCGATATGGACGGACTCTACAGCCAGTGGGACGCCATCAAAGCCCAGGAGCGGGCGGACAAAGGCCAGAAACCCAAAGGGCCGCTGGATGGCATCCCCGCCTCTCTGCCCGCGCTGGAAAAGGCGCGCGAGTTGCAGTCCAAAGCCGAGAAGTCCGGTCTGCTAGTGCGGGCCGACGTGGCGGCGGAGAATTCGGCATTGGCAGCCCTTCTTCCTCCCGGCAGCGACGCCGCAGCGTTGGGCCGTCTGCTCTGGCAACTGACCGCGCTGGCCAAGACGCGCGGCTTGCAGGCGGAGGCGGCCTTGCGCGAGTATGCGGTGCGTTTTCGGGAAAGAGTGGGATAATGGGATAATGGGGTGATGCCGATTCAACCCGCAGATTCTCGCTTGGATGCGCTATTGGCCTCCACAGCTGAATATCTGTGTGACGAGCTTGCACTGGAGACCCCTGGCTGGTTGGCAACAGTTCCGGCTTGCCAAACGCCCTGGTTTGTATCCGGCATGGAGAATCTGAAGGCAGTTGCGCTCGCAGAAAGCCCGCTACGCTTTCGCATTCGCAAGATATTTGTTCTGGAAAATTTTCTGAGCAGAGTATAGCGATCTCAGCCCGCCACCTGCGAGTTGCGAGTTGCGAGTTGCGACCGGCTACCTGCAACTTGCAACTTTCCACCTGCCACTTTCCACCTGCAACTTGCCCCCAACCAACTCCTGTGCTATTCTTAGCCTGCTTCCAACAGTTCCACCCATAGCGGTAAAGGGCAGACCTATTCCCCATCTGCCTGTTTGACCCCCAATTGTGCTTGACTCCGTTCGTACTATTTGCAGTCCAATTTTCACACATCTTAGGAGGAAGACCGATGAAACAGTGGCGTTTGTATCCGTTGCTGGCTCTGCTCGTGGTGATGGCGATGGTGCTGGGCGCGTGCCCTGCGCCCGCTCCCGCCCCGGAAGCAGCGCCCGCGCAAGAAGCAGCCCCCGCCGCGGCCGAAGCCGCACCCGCACCCACCGCAGCCCCGGCAGCCGAGAGTGGCGGCGTTGTCAAAGTCTACACAAGCTGGCCGTTGCAGGGGTCTATGCTCCCGATTGGCGACAGTATGCAGAAGGCCGTAGCCCTGGCGCTCAAGCACTATATGGACGATCACGGCGGTGCCGGCCCGGCTGGCTTCACTGTCGAAGTCGTCAGTCTGGACGACGCCTCCCCCACCACCGGCTCGTGGGACGGCACGATTGAGGCTGAGAACGCCCAGAAGTGCGTCAACGACGCCGATTGTATGGTCTATTTCGGCACCTACAACTCCGGCGCGGCCAAAATCTCCATGCCCATCACCAACCGCGCTGGCATGGCGCACATCACCCCGGCCAACACCTACCCCGGCCTGACCAAACCCTGGGATCAGGGCGAGCCAGAGATCTACCGGCCCAGCGGCGTAGTCAACTACTTCCGCACCAACGCGGCCGACGACCTGCAGGGCTGGTCCGGTGGCGCGTGGGCCAAATGTCTCGACTTCAACAAAGTCTACATTCTGGACGACCGCCAGCTCTATGGCAAGGGTGTGGCCGATGCCTTTATCCAGCAGGCCGAGAAGCTGGGCATTGAGATCGTCGGGCGCGACGGCGTGGAGTCCACCGACATTGATTTCCGCTCTCTGCTGACAAAAATTAAGGCAGCCGACCCGGACCTGGTCTACGGCGGCTTTGTGATTGATAGCGGTGGCCCCCAAGTCATCCAGCAGATGGCGGCGCTCGGTCTCTTTGAGCAGGGCATCAAATTCATGGGGCCGGACGGTCTGCAGGATCAGGCCCTGATCGAACAGGTGGGCGGTGCAGAGGTGGCCAACGGCAACGTCTACCTGACTTTCCCCGGTCTGACCGGCAACCAGTTGACCTCGGACTCCGGCAAACGCTACTACAGCGACTACAAGACAGAGTACAATGCCGAGCCAAGCCCCTGGGGCACCTATGCCTATCAGTCTATGCAGGTGATCCTCGATTCTATCGAGCGGGCAGCAACCGCTGATCGCAGTGCGATCCTCGAAGCGATGCGCACTGGTGCCTACAACGGCATTACGGGCGAGTTCGCCTTCAACGCAGACGGTGACCCCACGCTGGTCAATATGGGCGGCTATCTGGTCAAAGACGGGGATCCGACCAACTTCGTCGGCCCCATCAGCCCGGATATGTTTGACGCGGGCACCTGTGACGCGGCCAAGCCGTAATGTAGTGCGTGGTGCGTGGTGCGTCAAGGCGCATCTCCGCTGTGACGAGTGAAATGTGAAACGTGAGATCGTTGTCTGTTCTCACGTTTCACGTTTCGTAAGACAGGCTGACTGTAACCATTTTGTGACTGCTAATGATCAGAGTTCTCCTGCCCCCCGAGTTTCTGGATATCCATCGCAGGATTGTTCTCGCATATATCGTGCGCGGCCAGAGATTCGGTCAGGAGGAATAATGTCTGGTGAATATCTATCCCCACAGGATTTTGAGGCCGCTATAGACACACATATCGACTGGGCGAAAAGCTGGGAAGGCGCGCTCCCAGCCGACACATTCTTTGGCTTATGGGCAGAAATTCTGCATGAAAAGCAGACCTTCACCCTGACCGCTACTGTGGTGGAAGGTCAGTTGAGGCTTGTCGCCCCACCAGAAAGTCCGCTTGTCGTGATGGATAACCGCATTCGGTTCAACGGTCTTGAACTCATCATTAATCTACAGTAGGGGGTTTCTGTGTCCCCAAGCGAAGTTCTGATCCAACAGTTGTTGAACGGCCTGACGATTGGCGCGTATCTGGCGTTGATTGCGTTGGGCTATACGATGGTGTACGGCATTATCGAGCTGATCAATTTTGCCCACGGCGATCTTTTTACCTTTGGCTTCCTCATTTCTCTCAGCCTTTTTCGTCTCTACGGGGCAACGGGAACACTCGTCGGTTTCGAGCTGGTCTGGCTCTTTACAACGGTGCTGCTGCTGACGATGCTGCTCACCGGCGTCCTCAATGTCGTCATTGACCGCATCGCCTACAAACCGTTACGCAAAGCGCCCCGGCTGGCCCCCCTCATCACAGCCGTGGGCATGTCCTTTGCCCTGGAAAATATCTTCGCCAACTGGTACGGCTCCAGCCAGATCAACTACCCGGACTTCTTCCCGCGCATCGACATTTTGCGTAAATGGTTTGGGATGGATACCTTCATTCTCTTTACCACCCAAGACCTGCTCCTGATCGGCGTGACGATCCCGTTGATGATCGGGCTGCGTTTCTTTATCCAGCGCACAAAGCTGGGCAAGGCGATGCGCGCCAGCGCCCAGAATGCCAACGCCGCCGCCATTATGGGCATCAATGTGGAGCGGGTGATTATGACCACCTTTTTCATCGGCGGTGCGCTGGCTGGCGCGGCCGGGATGATCTTCGGCAACTTCCTGCACACCGGGCGTTATCTGATGGGCTTTGACGCCGGTCTTTTTGCCTTCACCGCGGCAGTCTTCGGCGGCATTGGCAACATTACGGGGGCGATGCTGGGCGGACTGATTATTGGGATGATCAAAGCCTTCAGCGATCAGTATTTGGCCGCGCAGTGGACGCGGGCCGTCATCTTCGCCATTCTGATTCTGGTGCTGGTCTTCCGGCCACAGGGCTTGCTGGGACAGGGGGAGGCAGAGAAAGCCTGATGGCACAGACACCGACCAAATCCACTCTCACACAGGCCAGCCGCTCCACCGCCATCCCCCGCCCGGAACAGATCACCAATTGGGTGCTGGTGAGCAGTTTGCAATCTTTTATCCTCATCGCCCTGACCCCAGCCCTACTCACCCAATGGGGAACGTTGGGCTGGGCAGCCTTTGCCCTGGGCGCGGTGATGGCCTTCTTCGCCTACGGCTGGTATACGGGCAAGGCTGGGGCTTATCCAGTGCTGGCAATCTTCTACGTCTTCTCCTTTGTCAGTCTGCTGGGCGCGGTGTTGGCTTTTTTGTCTGCCCAACCGATCCCTACTGCGCTGATCTTTCTGGCCCTGGCCTATCTCAGCGCGGCGGCCTTTGCCCGCAAAGAGCGGGGCGCGTCGATCTTTCTGACGATTGTGCTGGTCATCGGCTTCGTCGTCCTCTTTGCCTCGGCCAGCGCAGCGGCACGCGACCGGCTGAATCTGATGATACTCTTCTTCGCCCTCTATACGCTGACCAGCGGCGCGGCTACTTTCATTTTCGGCGTGCGTTTCAGCGATCTGCGCCGACCCGATATGCTGGCCTTCTACGGATTTACCCAGGAACCGGCCATCCTGACCGCTATCGAAACAGTCCAGGCCCGGCTGACCGCCTTCCTCTCCGCCAGCTACGGGCTGATCACAGGATTTGTGCGCCCGCTTGGACGGGGATCGGCCGCCACGGGCAGGGCGTGGCGCGGCGCGCTGGCTGGCCTGCCCCGCCCCGCCCTGCGCGGGACACAGGTGGCGCTGCTCGTCGTTGGGCTGCTCATCTTCCCCCTCGCCATCCGCCAGTTGGAGATGGCGACCAATCTTTCCCTGCTCATCACAATGAATGTGGGGCTGCTCTTTGTCGTCCTGGCCCTGGGGCTGAATATCGTCGTCGGTTTCGCCGGGCTGCTCGACCTGGGCTATGCGGCCTTCTTCGCCATCGGTGCCTACACAATGGGCATCTTCACCTGGCCCAATCTGGGGTTGGAGTGGAGCTTCTGGGTGGTCATCTGGCTGAGCGCGCTGGTAGCGGGCCTCTTTGGGATTGTGATCGGCGCGCCCACCCTGCGTCTGCGCGGCGACTATCTGGCGATCGTCACCCTGGCCTTTGGCGAGATCGTGCCGCGCGCCATCCGCGAGATGTGGGAGATCCGGCTCAAAATACCCTTCACCGACATCTACCTGATCGGCTCTGAGCTAAAAGCCTTCAACCTGACCAACGGACCCCAGGGCATGAACCCGGTGGGCAGGCCGCAGCTTTTCGGTGTGGAAATCGGTGTGGACCCCCTGCAACTGGGCAGCTTGACCATCAGCCCGCCTATGCAGTGGTATTTTTTGATTCTGCTGGTGGGTGGGATTGTGCTGCTGGCCGCGCTGCGTCTGGAACGTTCGCGGCTGGGCCGGGCGTGGATGGCGATCCGCGAGGACGAGACCGCGGCCGACGCGATGGGCGTGGACCCGGTGCGCACAAAGCTGCTGGCCTTTGCCCTGGGTGCTTCCTTCTCCGGTTTCGCCGGCTCCATCTACGCGGCGATGATCCAGGCCATCTTCCCCGAACTCTTCAGCTTTCTCGTCTCCATCTTCCTACTGATTCTGGTCATCGTGAGCGGGATGGGCAATATCTGGGGCGTGCTGCTGGGCGGGCTGGTGATCTCCCTCTTTGACCGGGTGGTGTTGGCCCAGATTGTGCCCCAATTCGTGCCGGGCGGCGATGTGCTGCAAAAGTGGCGCTGGGTGATGTACGCGGCGGGTCTGATTGCGGTGATGGTGCTGCGCCCGGAGGGTCTCTTCCCCAGCGCGGCCCGCCGCGCCGAACTGCATACCGGGGACGAGGCGTGGGATGCCGACTTTGATGAACTGGACGCCGAGACGTCCGTTGTGGTGGGTGGCAACCCGGCAGTGGACAAGGGGGGCAACTGGTAATGGCACTCCTACACGCGCAGGGACTCAGCAAACGTTTTGGCGGGCTGACCGCGGTGGACAGCGTGGATATTGCGATTGAGCCGGGGCAGATCGCCAGTCTGATCGGACCCAACGGCGCGGGCAAGACGACTTTTTTCAATATGGCGACGGGTCTCTACACACCCAGCGCGGGCACGCTGACCTTTGACGGTCACACGCTGGGGCGCTACAAACCCAACCGGGTGACTTCTTTGGGCATCGCCCGTACCTTTCAAAACATCCGCCTCTTCAAAAATATGACGGCGCGCGAGAATGTGCTGGTGGGGATGAACTGCCGTCTGCGCTCGCCCTGGTACGCCTCGCTGCTGCATACGCGGGGCATGAAGATCGAGGAGGCCGCGGCCCACAAACGCGCCGACGAGTTATTGGAATACGTGGGGCTGGGCGCGGAACGGGGCGACGTCATCGCCCACTTCTTGCCCTACGGTTTACAGCGCCGTCTGGAGATCGCCCGTGCCCTGGCTACCCAACCCAAACTGCTCCTGCTCGACGAACCCTCCGCCGGGATGAACCCCCGCGAAACCCAATCCCTGACTGACTTCATCCGCCAGTTGCGCGACGATCTGGGGCTGACGATTCTGCTCATCGAACACGACATGAAAGTTGTGATGGGCATCTCGGACTGGATTCACGTCCTCGACTACGGACGCAAAATCGCCGAAGGCGCGCCCAAAGAGATTCAGCGCAACCCGCGTGTGATCGAGGCATATTTGGGTAAGGCTGCTACTGAAACGTAATGCGTATTCCGTATTCCGTAAAGCGTATTGTGTGTTTCGTTGGCTGGCGACGCGTTTCGCATTGGCGTTGCAGGATTGACTTTGGCGGTACACGCAAACTATACTGCCCGCTCAAACACCACTAGCTTACGAAATACGCAATACGCAATACGCAGCAACACCACCACTAACTCCCGTGAGCTACCTTATGTCCCCGATGCTCGAACTGCAAAACGTCCACTCTTTCTACGGCCACATCCACGCGCTGAAGGGGGTTTCGCTGCATGTGGACGCGGGGGAGATCGTCACCCTCATCGGCTCCAACGGCGCGGGCAAGAGTACGACGATCCGCACAATCTCCGGGCTGCTCCATCCCCGCCGCGGTTCGGTGACGCTAGAAGGCCAGCGCATTGACGGTCTGCCCGCGCACCAGGTGGCCGGGCTGGGTGTGGGCCAGGCCCCGGAAGGGCGCTGGATCTTCCCCAAACTGACGGTGATGGAAAACCTGGAGATGGGCGCGTTCAGCCGCAAGGACGCCGACGGCATCCAGGACGATCTGGCCTACGTCTTCTCGCTCTTTCCCCGGCTGAAAGAGCGGGTCAACCAGCAGGGCGGCACCCTCTCCGGCGGCGAACAGCAGATGCTCGCCATTGGCCGTGCGCTGATGGCCCGCCCCCGTCTGCTTCTCCTGGACGAACCCTCAATGGGACTGGCCCCGATGCTGGTGGAGCTGATCTTCGAGACGGTGACGAATATCAACCGCCAGGGGATGACGATTCTGTTGGTGGAGCAGAACGCGCTGATGGCCCTGCAGGTGGCGCACCGGGGCTATGTGTTGCAGACCGGCGAGATTGTGCTGGGCGGGCCGGCCAAGGAGTTGCAGACGAATGAACAGGTGCGTAAGGCCTATTTGGGGGAGGAGTGACGGGAAAGGGAGAGGAAAATAGCGAACGGAAATAAGTTGCAAAATGCAGTCAATTGACTGTATACTGCAACCAAGTGTCGTCGAACGGCAGACACAGGAGTAGAAAGATCTAATGGCAAACGTTACTGTACAAGCAAGAATCAGCCATGAATTGAAAGAACAGGCAGAAGTCATCCTGGCGGAAATCGGGCTGTCCACTGCTGACGCGATTCGTGTCTTTTTACAGCAGACAGTCAATACGGGTGGCTTACCTTTTCAACCAACCGCCAAGCGCCCCAATGCGGAAACCCTGGCTGCTATGGCAGAGGTGGAAAACGGCGGCGGGCAAGTATTTGCTTCGACGGAAGAACTATTCGCAGATTGGCGGAATTAGCTTGTGCCCCTCAAGATTCGGCAGTCTACGCAATTTCGGCGCGACGTCAAGCGATTGGGCAGACAGGGCGCTGATTTGTCCCTGTTGGAACCGGTGATCACAAAACTGATCGCTCAGGAATCGTTGGAGGAGAAATATCGGGATCACCCGCTGACAAGCAACTGGCGAGGATATAGGGACTGTCATCTTCAACCAGATTGGCTGCTCATCTACAGAATATACGACGATGAACTGCAACTTATCAGAACGGGCAGTCATGCCGAATTGTTTGGTAAGTAGCGCCCCTCTGTGCTACAATTTTACCAACACGCGCCCGTAGCTCAGTGGATAGAGCACTGGTCTTCGGAACCAGGTGTCGGGGGTTCGAATCCCTCCGGGCGTACTCTTACCCCTTCGTTTGAACCGTCTCCCGCGCAAAGACCCATTCCAGCCCATCCTCTTCATCCATCCACTCGCTGATACGCACAAAACCCAACTTCTGGGCCAGGGCCAGGGAGGCCGCGTTCTCCGGGCTGATGGAAAGGACGAAACGCGCCACAACAGACTGGCCTTCTGCCCACGCCATCAGCGCCCGTGACGCTTCTTCTGCATAGCCCTGGCGACGGTAGGCGGTGAAAACCGTATAGCCGAACTCGACACCTCCTGGCGCGATATCCGCCAGATAAGCCGGGTCGGGCTGGGTGTGAAAGCCGATGTGACCGATCATCTCCCGGCTGGCGCGTAGGACAATCGCCCGCACACACCAGGGCTGGAAGTCGGGATTCTCCAGTAGTTGCTCCAGGCGTACTGCTGTCCACCCGTCTTCATCGAACCATTCGTCGGGAATAGCAGCCCCCAACAAATCAGAAGCTGCTGCTTTCTCTTGCCGCAGACTGGCTTTCAGAAGGTCTGGCCCCATCGGGATTAGCTCCAACCGTTCGCTGTGGATGATTGTTGCGTTGCTCATCGGCGGTTGTATTTCTCCAGCGCGGCCTGCAACCGGTCGTGGGGCAGGGCATGGACAGTATTGCCATTGCGCCCGGTCAGCGTGCGGGCGGCCACCAGCGCGTTGACAATCGCCTCCTCGGCGGCAAAGACCGTCGCTTCGAAGAAGGGGGTGATGCGGTCGTTGGGCAGCAGATCGACCTGGGCCACCTCCGCCCGCTGCCAGCCGCCAGGGTTGGCCGTGGAGAAGGCCAGGAAGATGTCGCCCGACGTGTTGGCTCCCATCCCACCCAGCCGGGCAATGCCCAGCCCCACCCGTTGGGCGATCCGTTTGAGTTGGTGGGGGAGCAGCGGCGCATCCGTCGCCACCACCCCGATAATCGAGCCGGCCCCCAGCGGCGGCGGCCCCGCGTGGACCTCCGGCAGCAGATCGGGGATTTCCTGGCCCACAGGCACACCGGCAATCGTCAGATGGCGGCGCGCGCCGTAGTTGGCCTGCACCAGCACACCGACAGTATAGCCCCCTTCCGCCCCCGTCAACCGCCGCGAGGCCGTGCCGATGCCGCCTTTGAAGCCGTGGCAGATCATCCCCGTTCCCCCGCCCACATTGCCCTCGGCCACCGGCCCCGTAGCGGCGTTGTCCAGCGCGGCGAAGACGTGGGCTGGCTGCACATGGAAACCGTTGATCTCGTTAAGTGTCCCGTCGTAGGTCTCCGCCACCACCGGCAGCGACCAGAAAACGTCGCCCTGGAGCGGGTGGTAGAGTTTGCGCTCCACCGTCCAGGCGATGACCGCATCGCGCACGACGCCCACGCTGTGGGTGTTGGTGATCAGCAACGGCCCTTCCAGAAAGCCTGACTCCTCAATCCAAAGCGTGCCTGTCATCTCGCCGTTGCCGTTGAGGGAATGGTAACCAGCAAAAACAGGTGCGTGGACAGGGCCGCGAGGCAGGATGGCTGTGACGCCGGTGCGCACGTGCGCACCTTGGATGAGTGTGGTGTGGCCTACGCACACGCCAGCCACGTCGGTTATCGCATTGAGTGGGCCGGGGTCGCCGGGGAAGGGAACGCCGAGATCGCGAGCGCGGGGCATGGGTGGGTCTCCAGATCTGGTATTGGGTATTCAAGAATCATCAGTTCGTAGTTATTCTCACACACCTACTGAGGAACTGTCTCCCTCCATTATCCGGCAGGCTGCCTCTGTACGTCAAAACCCCTACAGCAGGCCAGCGGGTTAGAGGAATCGCCTATTTCTTTGTTGGGCGAGCGGGCGATCCTGGATGGGGACGCCCGCCTGGTTGTTGTCGAACCCTGATTTGCGTATAATGCGTTCAGAAATCTGTTTCAAAAACCGACGAAAGAACCAGGAGCATAGGGTACACCGTGAATTCTGTCAAAAAGATCGAGAAACTCCTTACACAAGCGCTGCTGCATGACGGGGCTATGGACTACGGGCTATACGAATACGAACTTGCCGAGCAAACGAACAAGATGCGTCAATCCCTCATTCAAGATCGGGATGAATTCATCTTTGTAGTCACGGAAAACGCAGGATCAGTGGCAATGCTTCTGCTGGAAGCGACCGGCGCTGTGCATATCAACGAGCAGGCGCGGGAACGATTGAAAACATTGTGGCCTGCCCCTGCTTACGACAGCAATTTGAAGCAACTCATCCTACCTATCGCCCGTGACTTGCGCAAGGGAGAGATACCTCTCAATGGCGTAAAGATCGCTCGCTAGTCCGTTCAAGCAATTTTTTGAGGTGGGGGGCGTGGATTACAACCTAGCTGAAATGTTGCAGGATATCCGCGATTTTGATTCGATGAAAGCAGCAATTGCGCAAGGGGAAGAAGAACTGATCCCCGGCGCAATTGCTTTTGCTCTCTTGGATGGCGAAAATCCAGTCAAAGTCTGGCGTGAATATCGTTGCTTCACCCAACAGCAGTTGGCCGAAATGGTGGGAATCAGCACACCCTATTTGTCCCAGATTGAGACCGACAAGCGGAGCGGAACAACAGAAGTGCTATGGGCTATCGCCAAAGCGCTGCATGTAACGCTGGACGAACTCGTTCCTCAAAGCATCAGTTAGCCACAAACAGCCGTCTGCCATGCTCGCCACCTGGAAAGCCCGCGCCCGCCAACTCAAAGTCGAGAGCTATGCCCTCTACCTGGCCTGCCGCGACCCGCGCACGCCCTGGTATGCGCGTCTGCTGGCCGGGGCAGTAGTGGCCTACGCCTTCAGCCCCCTCGATCTCATCCCCGACCCCATCCCCCTCCTCGGCTATCTGGACGATCTGCTCCTCGTCCCCGCTGGCATCCTCCTGGCCCGGCGGCTGATTCCCCCCGTTGTCCTGGCGGAATGCCGGGCGCAGGCCGCAGCGTTGATGGCGCAGGGCAAGCCGGTCAACTGGTTCGCCGCCGGGGTGATCGTCGTCATCTGGCTGGCGGTGGCTTTCTGGCTGGCGCGGCTGGCGATGGACACGGGCATCATTCAGTTCTGGATGAACTGAAAATGCAAAACTCCTACTTGAATGACGCCGTATTTGGTGCTATACTGGTGTCATGGCTGCTATTAGAATAATGCGCTTTGTAATAGACACAAATGTTGTTTTTGAAGGACTCACCAAACAGGGAAGCGCATCGGGCATTTTGCTCGATGCGTGGCTGGTGGGTCTATTTCAGCCTTGTGTGACAGATGCATTGATCTATGAATATGCAGACGTTTTGACCCGCAAACTCAACCCATCTCGGCTACAAAAGATATATCCAATTCTTAACAGGCTTCTCTCTCTGGCACAGTTCATTCCAGTGTATTACAATTGGCGACCCATTGCGGCCGATCCGGGAGACGATCACATCGTCAATTGTGCGATGAATGCAAATGCGTCTGTGATCACCTGGAACATTCGGGATTTTCGCACAGCAAAAAAGCATCTTGGCCTTACGGTACTGACTCCAGTCGAAGCCGTAAAATTGTTGGCCTTTGAGTAGAAAGGAATCAAACAAAATGAGCCGATTGACACTGCGTCTTCCCCAGACACTCCACACCGAACTTACCGATTTGGCCGAATCGGAAGGCGTCTCATTGAACCAGTACATTGTGTATGCCCTGTCACGACAAGCTACATTGGCATACACAATTCAACCTGTTTCCGAGCAAGCGGTCAGAGAACAACGAGCCTCCTACACGGCCTTACTGAACTCACTGGGTACAGCCAGTTTTGAGGAGATCGAAGAGACACTGGCAGAGCGGGAAGTGGCAGAGCCGGAGCCAGGACTCACCCCGGACGTCGTCGCCCGACTTCAACAGCGGATCGCAGCCAAGAAACAGGCTATGCGGGCAGGCGTCAACTGATCGCATAATGCGCACACCCACAACCGTCGAAAAATTGCGCGGCCTGCCCTGGAGCTATGCCACCAACGCCGCCAATACTGTCTTCTCCCAGTTTGTCTACATGGGGTCGGTCTTCGTTCTTTTTCTCGATCATCTGGGCCTCTCCAAAACGGAGATCGGCTTTGTCCTGGCGCTGACGCCCCTGGCCGCGCTCATTGCGCCCTTTGTCGCCCCCTACACCGCGCGTATCGGCTACAAACGCGCCTTCGTCCTCTACTACGGCGGGCGCAAGGCGGTGACGGTTCTGCTTCTGCTCACGCCGGTCATCCTCAGCGCCTACGGCGGGCGGACCGCCTTCTGGTTTGTGGCCGGGGTGACAGCGCTCTTTTCCCTGAGCCGGGCCGTGGAGGAGACCGCCTATTACCCCTGGCTGCAAGAGTTTGTGCCCAACTCGGTGCGTGGCAAGTACTCCGCCACCAGCAACATCTTCACCGCCTTCACCGGCTTTGTCTCCGTCTGGATCGCCGGGCTGGTCATCGGCCACACCGCCGGGCTGAATGGCTTTATGCTGCTCTTTGCGGCGGGGATTGTGGCCGGTTTCGTCTCTGTCTGGGCCTGCACTTTCATCCCCGGCGGTGCACCCAACCCAAGCGAGGCCGCGGGCGAACGCAATCTATGGGCCGCGCTGCGTGATGCGGACTTCCGCCGCTATCTGCTCGGCCTGGCCCTCATCACCCTGGGCACTGTGCCCCTGGCCTCTTTTCTCCCCCTCTATTTGCGCGACCTGGTGGGGTTGGATTCCAGCGCGGTCGTCTTTATCCAGATGGGCACGCTGCTGGGCACCCTCTCGTCCAGCTATTTGTGGGGCTGGGCCGCAGACCGTTATGGCAGCAAACCGGTGATGTTGACCGGAGCGGCTATGCTGGTCGCGCAGCCAATTCTCTGGTGGCTGCTGCCCCGGCAGATGGTGTGGAGTCTCTACCCGGCGCTGGGCGTGGCCTTTTTGCAGGGCGTAGGCAATCTGGGCTGGGGCATCGGCGCGGCCCGTCTGCTCTTTGTGACGATTGTGCCCACCGAGAAGAAGATGGACTATCTGGCCCTCTACTTTTTCTGGGCCGGCGTCACCAGCGGCGGCAGCCAACTGCTGGGCGGGCGCGTGCTGGACCTGACAAAGAGCATCGCCGGCCAGTGGGGGCCGCTCATGCTGGACCCCTACACTCCGATCTTCCTCGTCTCCCTGCTTATGCCCCTGGGCAGCATCCTTCTTCTGCGCGCCATCCGCGGCGACAGCCCCTTCTCCACCAGCCAGTTTGCCGGTCTCTTTTTGCGCGGCAATCCGTTTCTGGCTATGGGGTCGCTGGTGCGCTTTCACTGGGCCAGGGACGAGGAGGATACCGTCGCGGTGACCGAACGGATGGGGACGATCCGCAGCCGCCTGGCCGTGGACGAGCTGCTGGAGGGTCTGGCCGACCCCCGTTTCAATGTGCGCTTCGAGGCGATTCTGGCGATTGCGCGTATGCCCGCGGACGAGCGGCTGATCGCCGGGCTGGTGAAGACGCTGGAGGGCAGGACGCCCGCGCTCAGCGTCCTGGCGGCCTGGGCGCTGGGGCGGCTGGGGGATGAACATGCCCACGCTGCCCTGCGCACGGCTCTGGACGCCTCCAGCTATCGTTCGGTGCAGGCACACAGCGCCCGTTCCCTGGGCACGCTGGGGGATCGGTCGGCGGTGCCTGTGCTGTTGGAACGGCTGACCCACGAGGAGGATGAAGGCTTGCAGGTGGCCTATGCGTCGGCGCTGGGAAAGTTGGGCGCGGTAGAGGCCACTGGCCCGCTGCTTGGGTTGCTGGGCCGTTGCGAGGACGAGATGACCCGGCTGGAGGTCGCGCTGGCGCTGGCCCGGCTGGTGGGTGACGAGCGCCACTTCATCCAGCTGCTGCGCCGCTTGCGCACCGAGCCGGACACGGGCGCGGCCCAGGCTGTCAGCGGTCTGGCCCGCCATCTGGCCGAGGAAGGCGGTATCAGCGCCGAGGCCCAGGCCACTCTGCTCCTCTCCGCCGAAGCCTTTGCCCAAAACCGGATGGAGGCAGGCGTGGAACAACTGCTGGCAGGGATTGCCTCACTCCCACCCCTGGCCGAGGCGGGCGCGGACGACATTCGGCGGGTCTGCGTGGCCCGTCTTGCCGTCAGCCCAGAGCCGCCCATAGATTATTTGCTGCTGCTGCTTTTTGTGCTGCGTGCGGGGTAAATCTTACTCCTCGATCGCAACCGCCCGCACCGGCGAGCCGTCGCCGCCGTCAATTTTCAGGGGCAGGGCGATGAATTCGACGGTCTCCTGGCGTAGTTCGCGCAAATTGGTCAGACTCTCCACAATCACAATGTTGCCGCCCAGCAGAATCTGATGCACTGCGGTCAGTTCCGCTTTGTTCTCCGGGCGCAGGGAGGCCACGGAGGGCGTCTCCACCCCGACCAGCGCCACGCCCCGCTCCACCAGCCAGCGCGCCAGCTCCGCCGAGATGCGGGGCATATCGGGCCGGTAATCGGGCAGATCGGCGTGGAGCGACCAGTCCGTGCGCAGGAGCAGACGACAGCCCGGCGTCACTTTGTCGGCGTGGGGCAGGAGATCCGCCACCGTATGCAGGCCGTGAGGCGCAACGGACGAGAGATTGATGACGTGGGCAGGGCCGACCAGTTGTCCCAGCGGCCAGCGCTCAATCGTGCTGCCCCCGTCCAGAAAATGCAGCGGCGCGTCCATGTGCGTCCCGGAATGGCTGTAGAGGTGCAGATTGGTGGTATTGTAGCCGTCGGGGACGATACGGGTGTGGGGTTCGATGGCGACCCCACGCATCCCGTGGCGGACGGTGAGGGTCAGGTCAACAAAGCGTTTCGGCACGGGCTTTCTCCTGTTCGTGTGACGACGGACGGCGGACAGCGGACGGTGGACGGCGGACGATAGTTCGCGGTCGGGGGTCGGGGGTCGGCTGTCCGCTGTCCGCTGTCCCAAAAAACTCAAAGTTGCGCCAGTTCGGCGCGCGCCGCGGCCAGCGCGCTCTCCAATTGGGCGATGCGCTCTTCCAGCGCGGCCCGCCGTTCGTCGGTGGCGACGTCCGGCTCGGCTTCATCGCCAGCCAGCCGGTTGTCCGTGCGGATGGCAAGCAGGTGCAACGCCCAGAAGACCGCACCCGTGCCGCTGCGTGCGATGGCGTCGTAGATGGGCGCGCCGCCGCTCCACTCCCCCAGCAGGCCGAGGATCAGCCGGTAGAGGACCGACCCCAGATCGAAGAGAATCAACAGCGCACCGGCCAAAGCCACCCCGTAGAGATAGGCGCGCCGGGGACCGGAACGGCGCTCGGCCTGGGCGGTGACGGCTTCACCCTCGGCGGCGCGCTGCACTGTGCGCCAGTGCAGCACCCAGACCGGTGCGCCCACCGCCAGCAGACTCAGCCCGTTGGCCGCTTGCCCGGCCCGGTACTCATCCAGCGTGCCGCCCACAAAGAGCCAATCCAGCAGCAGACGCAGCAGGTCCACCAGCCCAATCCAGAGCAGAATCAGCCCGATGGCCGCCACCAGATAGTAGTAGAGACGGCGCACGTTGGCGCTCTCCGGGCTGTCGCCGTAGCGGGCAGCTTCGGCCTGCACCTGTCCCCAATGCCAGCGCCAGGCGATCAGCCCCGCCACAATTAACGACACGGGTATGGAAAGTTCTGTCAAAAACGCGCCGGAGGGATAGCCAAAGAGACGGCGCAAAATGTCGCCGAGAAGCATGGCTGCCGGTGTCACCGCGACGGCCGCGGCGATGAGAGTGGCGGCGTAGAGATAGAAACGGCGCAGGGCCGTGGCCGCCTCCGCCGGGTGGCTGCTGATCAGCATCTCCCAGGCCCGCCAGTTGATGCGCCAGACAAGCAGACCCACCAGCAGAGCAGCCACGCCGTTGGCGGCCATCTGCGCCCAGGCAAAATCGCCCACCGTCAATTGGCTGGTCGCAAGCCGTTCCAAGCCCAGGCGCAAAGGCACTTGCAGGAGAATGGCTGCGCCAGAAAGGGCCACCGCAAAACCGACCAGACCTGCGCTGATCTGGAAGAGACGGCGCACAGTCGCTGCCCGCCCACTTTCGTGGCCGCAGTCGCCGTCTGCCCGGAGCTGTAATAACAGAAACCAGCCCAACCCGCCGCTGACGATCAGCATCAGCAGCCGGTAGAGCCAGTTGCCCGCCAGCGAGGTGATGTTGAGGGCGGAGCGGCTCTCTCCCAAGAGCAGCCCGGTACTTTGATAGAGCCATTGGTGCAGATGTGAGGCGGCCATGCCCAGGGCAAAGATCGCCACCCCGTACAGGGCCAGTTTGCGCAGGGCGGAGAGCCGTTCCGGGGTCAGGGAGAGCATCCGTCGCACAAAATACCAGTGAACCACAAAGAGGGGCGCGGCCACCAGCAACGTGCCGGCATTGCGGGCGATGCTGTCGCGCAGATAGCTGGTCTCCCCTACGGCCAGACCCTTTGGCCCCAACAACAGATCGGTCAGGACGCCGGTCAGATCGTCAATCGCTGCCAGCATCACAACCAGGCTGACCACCACCACCCCATACAGATACAAACGGCGAATGACCGCCAGCCGATTGGCCTGATTTGTCGCAACCGATGGATTGGCACTCATAGAGAGACTCCTGAATGAAGGCGATTTGTAATTGTACAGGCGCATCGGAGCAGTGAGCGCTGATTGAGTAGCTGAGTCTGCGAGGCGTATCGAAATCGAGCGAACGGCACTCAGGTAAAGATTGTTTTTGCAGTTTGTTCGATATCTTCGCGACGGATGCGATTCTTGCTTCGCTGTAACGCGCGTCGATCGATCAAATCTACATCACGGCTAAGAAATTTCTCCATCTCCTCTTTCATCAACACATACTCATACAACGTCCCCTGCGCCGAATCATCAAACGTAAGTAAAAGGTCTATGTCGCTTTCATCGGAGAAGTCATCGCGCAGCACAGAGCCAAAGACGGCCAGTTCAACGACCTGCCAGCGACGACAATAATCTGCGATTGCCTTTGATTGCAATTTTTGCAAGATTGGGTTCATTTTTCGCTCTCCTGTAACGCCAGAACCGTTGGCAGCATATCCGCCGCGCCGAGCATCCCAGCAATCTCGGCATTGGTAAGGGCGCGGCCTTTGCCTGCCAGCGCCACCAGCGCTGCTTCCATCACATTTGTGCCAAAGCTGCGCCCGTCCAAGCGGGGCGTGCTGGTGACCAGATGGCTGACGCCCCGCGCCCGCAGCAATTCGATATCCTCAGGGGTAGTGGTGTTGGTGACGACGATTTTGCCCTCCATCCGTTCGGGGAGATGCTTTTTGATGTAGAGAAAATCGTCGGCGATGACCGAGGCCCAGGCATATTGGGCGTGGTATTTGGGTCTGATTTCGTTCTGCTTGTCGCCGGTGGGGTAGATCCACTCGAAGGGAAGCCGCGTCATCACCGGCAGAAGGATGCGGGACAAGCGGTGCAGCATCGAAAGACTGCGCAGAAAGATGGGGATATCCAGCCCGAAGGCCAGATCGCCGAAGCGGACTTCATAGCCAGCGTCAACGAAGCCGCGCGCCATGTGATAGCGGCCCACACCCACGCAGAAGAGCGCGCGTTTGGGCTGGATGCCAGGCAGCAGATCGGCCAGGTGGCGGGCGGTCTGGCGCTCCACCACCGCACGCAGACCGCCCCCGTCCACCACCGGCGTGTGGATACCGTCCACCAGCTTTGCCACGGAGTGTAGGGGGTAGTAACGCCCGTCCACCTCCAGCACCAGATCCGCACCGCCAAAGCCAAAGGCGTCCACCTGGCCGTCCATCTCCTGGAAAAGACGGCGCATCTTTTTCTGGTCGCCGTCGGCCCCGATCCGTTCCAGGACAATCGGCTGGCCGAGCAGTGTTGTCTCGACCCGTTTGTCGCGTTGGCTACTGCCCAGGCTGATGGAAACGGCGCGTTTCATAGGAGTCTCCTGCGGAGTTCTGCGTTAGGAGTTGGGAGTTACGGCGTGGCAGGTGGCAGGTGGCAGGTGGCAGGTTGCGGGTAGCAGGTGGCAGGTGGCAGGTTGCAGGTGGCCGAATCATTCACAATTCACAATTCACCATTCACCATTTTCCTCCCGTCCTCCCTTCCTTCTGTCCTCCCTTCCTCCCTTCATTCAATCACCCCCGCCAGCCGTCCGGCTTGGGTGAAGATGTCGAGCGCAAAGTCTATGTCGGCAAGCGAATGGGCCGCGGTGACGTTGGCGCGCAGACGGGCCGCGCCTTCCTGCACAGCGGGGGGCAGCACAGGCAGGACAAAGACGCCGTGATCCTGGCAATACTTTGTCATCTGCATGGCAATATCTTCGCGACCCACCATAATGGGCACAATCGGTGTGACGGTGACGCCGGTGTCAAAGCCGACCGCCTGCAAGCCGCCGATAAAGTGGCGCACGTTGCGCGAGAGAATCTCGTTGCGCTCCACGCCCTCGTCCTCCAACACATGGAAGGCTTCGATGATAGCCCCGGTCACCGCGGGGGGCAGGGCCGCGCTGAAGACAAAGCCGCGCGCTGTGTGGCGCAGGAAATTGATCAGCTTCTTGTCGCCGGCGATGTAGCCACCGATGCCGGGAATGGTTTTGCTCAACGTGCCCATCATCACATCAATGCTGCCGGGCATAGCGAAATGCTCCTCGATGCCGTGGCCGGTTGCGCCCAACACGCCCAGGCTGTGCGCTTCGTCCACCATCAGCCGGGCATTGTGCCGCCGGCAAATCTCCATGGCGTCGGGCAGATTGAAGATGTCGCCATCCATCGAGAAGACCGCATCGGCCACCACCAGCTTGCCCGCACTCTCTGGTGCCTGGCGTAGCTGCCGCTCCAGATCGTCCATGTCGTTGTGGCGGAAGCGTTTGAACTCGCCCCGGGCCAGAATACAGCCATCCACAATGCTGGCGTGATTCCATTTGTCCGAAAGCACCCAATCGCCCCGTCCTACTAGCGTGCTGATCGTAGCCAGGTTGGTCACATAACCCGAACTGTAGACAATCGTTTGGTCGCGCCCGACAAAGTTGGCAATCGTGCGTTCCATCTCCGCGTGCAGATCCAATGTTCCGCCCAGAATACGCACACCGTGGGTGCCTGCGCCGTATTTTTCTGTGGCGGCTTTGGCCGCGGCGACGATACGCGGATGATCGAGGAGGCCCAAATAGGTGTAGGTGGCAAACATCAGCTTGCGCTTGCCTTCGGTGATCACCCAGGGGCCGTCCAGATCATCCACCGGCTGGAAGTAATAGTAGTTCTCCTGTGCCTGGGCCTGCGAGACTCTCTCCCACATAGCTTCGATCTTCCATGTGAAGGGATCGTGGCGCGTGCCGACCCCGTTGCGCGTCCCATCCACCAGCGCCGTGGGCGGTGCCGGTGCGTTCTGGGCGTGAAGCCCTGCTACGTTTTTGACCATGTGATGATTCCTTTTCGCAAAAATGCGAACAGAGGGTCTTGTCGGACCGCGAAAAGTCACCGACAAAACAACAAAAAGTGTCAACCGGGGTCATACGTGAAAAATCAGATGAAAAAGATACGCTGACCCGGCAGAAAGAATGCAACTAGAATAGCGCTCATCAGTTTCCGCGCTGTTGAAATTTACCGAATTGTAGCCTAAAGCGATTGGGTTCGCAAAGCCCTGCAGGGTTGCGCAAATAGAAACTTTGATAATAATGAGAAGACATGAACACAAACGACAGAGGAATAGGGGTCAAGGGCGCGCTGATTGACCCCTATCTCCCCAAACGCATTCTACGCAATGGCACAATCCAAACGCTGCTTTCCCGCGCCCAATCAGCGGACGATCTGCTCGTCAACCAGGGCGCGCAGCCGATTTTGCTTGACGGAGGCGCAGACGCCACGGGGATGGACCCGGCGGGGACGGTGCGGCTGCTGGCCTACTACACAGCCCACAAAAGCAGTGGCCCGCGCCGCGGTCTGGTGATGACCATCCACGGCTGGGAGGGGTGCAGCCATTCCAGCTACAATCTGGTGGTGGGCAGCGCACTGGTGCGGGCGGGCTACGATGTGCTGCGGCTAAATCTGCGTGATCACGGCCCCACCCACCGGCTAAACCGGGGGCTGTTTTATGTGACGCTGCTGGCGGAAGTTCTGGCTGCTACCCGGCAGGTGGCGGCCCTGGCCGGGGAGAATCCCTTCTACA
>CAMDEX010000007.1 GCA_945897075.1 Litorilinea aerophila | reverse complement strand
CGTCACCGATCTGGCAGAAGGAGAAGATCTGGAGATGCGGATTTTCATCGACAAGTACCTGGTTGAAGTCTTTGTCAATGATCGCCAAGCGGCACTAACCGCGCATATGGAGTATGAGACGGGACGCAGTCTTAATCTTTACAGCTATGGTGCTTCCACGACCTTGAGGCAGGTCGAGATATGGAAGATGAAGCCGACGAATCAGGGGTTCCTCGAAGCATTGAAGAGTCGAGTTTGGGAGCCGGATATAGAGTAAATGGGATATCCCCGAAGAAGGCGAGCATGACCTCTCACCAAATTCGTGGTTCAAATTTGTACTTGTTTTTTAATCAAAATCAAGAGAGACACAAATGACAAAACTAAAAGTTGGTATCATCGGCCTGGGCGGAATCGCCCGCTCCCACTGTGACGCGATTGCGGGTCTCGACAACGTGGAAATCGTCGCCGTTGCCGATCTCTTTGAAGAGAAGCGTAACGAATATATGACGAAATACAACATTCCGCGCAGCTATGCTTCGCATACCGAACTCCTCGCCGATCACGAGGTAGAGGCCGTTGCCGTGACCTTGGGCCACCAACTGCATCACCGTCTCACCATAGACGCTTGTCGGGCGGGCAAGCACGTCCTGGTCGAAAAGCCCATGGCCCTCAGCCTGGAGCAGTGCGACGAGATGATCGAGGCGGCAGCAACGAATCAGGTCAAGTTGATGGTCGGCTATACCCAGCACTATTATGGAACCAGCCTCAAGGCCAAAGAAATTCTCGATTCAGGTCAATTAGGCCCGCTGATCACAGCCGTCTGTTATATGTCTAAAAACTGGAGCTTTGCCGCACGCCGCCCCCAATACCGCAGCCGCTACCACGGCGGAGGTATGTGGGTGACCAACGGCGTCCACGTCGTAGACCGTCTCACCTGGATGATGGCGTCGCAAGCCGTCTCTGTCTCCGCCGCGATTGGCACGCGTGCGCATTATCAAGCCAGCGACGATTCCGCAACCGCGTTCATCCGCTACAAAAACGGCTTGGCTGGCGTGGCGGTGGCGGTGGGCTATGCCGACGGCGCACCCAACTATGAATGCCAGGTGATTTGCGCCAACGGCACACTGCGCTTTAGCCAACACGGTAGCAAGTATATCCAGTTGGGCAAAGGCGATACGTGGGAGGATGTACCATTCGCCGATCCGCCAACGGAGATGCACAACGAATGGAAGGCCTTTGCCGAATCGATTGAGCAGAACATTGAGCCGCCCACACATGGCGAGTATGGTCGGCACATCATGGAAATCATCTTTGCTGCCGAGCGATCCGCCATCACGGGGAACGAGGTAATGTTGCAAGATAGCCACGCCTGGCTTCACCAAAAATCCGGCGTGCCTGTTACTACCCGCCACGGTTGGATCTGAGCGCCGCACCGATGCGACTCGCGCTGCTTTCATACAGCCATCACGGACCACAGTCTGGCTGGAATGTAGAGACACGACATATCGTATCCGCCCTTCTGACAACACGCTAAAGTTGCGTAAGGAGAAAGCTTCAACGATGCGCACACTCGCCCTCGTCGCACGCGAAACCATTGCCATTCATACAATTGACGCGCCCGCGCCCACAGGGATCCCACTCCCCGACGAAATCCTGCTGCAAAACCTTGCTTGTGGCGTCTGCGGCGGCGACATCAAGAACTTCAAGGAGCCGCGCAGCGCAGAACTCAGCGCAAATGGCCCCTACACGATGGCGGGACATGAATTTGTCGGCACAGTCATCGGCGTAGGCAGCGAAGTTGAAGGCTTTGCCGTGGGCGATCGGGTGGCGCATGTCTTTAACAACTTCTGTGGCAAATGCCTCAACTGCCGCCTCGGTCACGCCAATTTTTGTCTGCAGATGCGACGCACGGGCGGCGGCGGCTTTGCAGAACAGGCAACGCTCTATGCCGGCGCCTTCGGTCGCGGCGTCTTCAAAGTGCCCGAAGCCATTTCAACGCCCGAAGCCGCGCTCTGCGAACCCCTCACCTGCGCCATCGGTGCGGTGCTGAAATGCGTGCCGCAGCCAGGAGAGCGCATTGTCGTGATCGGTCTGGGGGGCTTAGGTCAACTCATCGCCCAGATTCTGGCCTCTGCAGGGGTGGCTGTGATCGGCATTGACCAACAGCCCGACAAACTGCGCAACGCCGCGAAGTTCTGCCACGCCGTGATTGATGCCGCGAGCCAGGATGTCATTGCCGAAGTGCTGCAACTCACGGGCAATGTCGGCGCTGATGCGGTGATCGAAGTCGTGGGCATTCCCGAAACCGTCAAGCAGGCCATCGAGCATGCGCGCATGGGCGGACGCGTCCTCATCGCCGGCTCGCACAATCGTCTTGCCGATGGGGTCAACATCGACCGCATCTTCCGCAAGGATTTGGTGATCAACACCGCCAAAGGCGCAGCGCCCTTGCTGGGTGCCGATGGCATACCCCTTGCCTTCCGCTATATTCAAGAAGGCATTGCGCGCCCCAAAGAACTCTTGACCACCTTTCCCTTTGCCCAGGCCCAAAGTGCCTTCACCAACCAGGCCTACGGCGGCGTCATCAAAGGGGTGATCCTGCACAATGCACCCTAACCGCTCAGGTCAGCCATGTCATGCTGAGTAGAACGAAGCATCTCCCTGCCTCTGTCGCAACTAACATGTACAGACGACCAAAAATCTTTTCCGGCCATATGCACTTAGCCCCATAGAGATGGAGACCGACATGCCCGTTGCTCCCAAAGCAACCTTACTCAATCGCCCTGTGGCTGCAGCCGTCATCGGCTGCGGCGGCATGGGACGCCACCACATTCAGGCGCTGGCAACCCTGCCCGCGGTGCAACTTGTCGGCATTTCCGACATCTTCGCCCCCAACCTGGAGCGCGGGGGCAATGAAGTTAACCTGCCCGCTGCCCAACGTTACCTCGACTACAACCAACTGCTTGACGAGGCAAAGCCCGATTTCGTTGTCATCGCCACCCAAGCCCCACAACACGCCGAATTGACCATTGCTGCTGCGCAACGGGGCATTCATGTGCTATGCGAGAAGCCCCTGGCACTCAACTTGGTCGAGGCCGATTCAATGGTGGCGGCGTGCGAAGCCAATGGTGTGCTGCTTGCCACCAACCACCTGCGCCGCGTCACCCCTGCCAGCACCACAGGGCGCAACATGATCGCCGCTGGCGCAATCGGCGAAATTCTCGCCGTGGATATTCACGACAAAGGCGGGCGTCCGGTCGGCAACACGCTGATGGAGATGGCGACCCACTACTTTGACGAGGCGCGCTTTTTGCTTTCTCACTATGTGCAAAGCGATGGTCACCGCGCCGATGAGGTCGAGTGGCTCTTTTCGCGCCTGACCACCGGGCTAGGCGCAGCCGCCCACCCTGCCACCGCCACCGAAATTGTCAACAGTCAGGTTGCCAAGCCCACGGATCGCGATTGCGGTCTCGTCGTGGGTGAACGAGGGACGGTGGTGATCGGCTTGGCGGGGGGCGTGCAAGCGGTGGCGCGCTTTCATAACTTGCCCCATGCCGATGCGCGCTATGATGGCGTCGACGTCATCGGCACAAAGGGCGCACTTGGCGTACGCGGCGGCATGGTCAAACACCTTTTCCAGCGCCAAGGCCACACCTTTGCCGACCATGACCGCTGGAACCCTGTCACCATCGAGGGCTACGACGCCTATTTTGCCCAGACCGATGGGCCAGCAAGCCACTATCTTTGCCAACAAATGGCGCTTGAACTGATCGCCGCCATCGAAGAGGGACGCCAGCATGTTGCCAGCGGGTATGAGGGCATCATGTCGCTGGAATTGTTAATGGCAACCTATCAATCACACATCGCCAACGCGCCCGTGACGCTGCCCCTGGTCGAACGTCGCCATCCGTTGGAACTATGGAAGCAGGGGGTCTTGGCATGAGCCACTATCGCACAGCGATTATCGGTCACACCGGTCACGGCAACTATGGGCATGGAACAATCGCTGGGGCTACGCTCTTTCAGCGTGGCAATCGCCGCATCATCGTCGCTTTGCTCGACGCCATCGAGAACGACCGTGAACCTGCGGGCAGTGGTCAACGCGCCCGCGCCGCGCTCGAACTCATCCAAGCGATTGCCGCGGCCCACGCCAATGGCGGACGCATCCCGCTCCTGCTGCAACAGCTCCCGCTGCAACAGCGCGAACACCCGTTTATACGGCACGGCAGCACATAAAATGACCTATCTACACCTGAAAAGAGGAAAGAACGTGGCAACTGAACGAATCAAGGTTGGATTTATCGGCTGTGGCGGTATTTCGCGCATGTATGCAGATATCTATGCCGGCCTGGCGGACATCGCACAGGTGGTAGCAGTGGCGGACCTGGTGGACGACCTAGCGGAGAATCGTCGCCAGGTGCTGACCGATGCCTATGCGTCAGAGGCCTATCGCGCCCGTGCCCGCGCACCCTTTGGGCGCAGCGACGAGGTGCGGGCCGCCGAACAGAAGGTAGCGGAGGCTGCCGAGGCAGCAGCAAAGACGACGATCCGCAAATATCGGAGCCATGAGGAGCTTCTCCAGGACGATGAAGTCCAGGCGATCATCCTGCTCACCACCCCGACGGTGCGCTTGGAGCCAACAATCGCTGCTGCTGAGTCGGGGTGCCATATTTTCACACAAGGCCCTATGGCGCGCAGTGTGGAAGAAGCGGATGCCATGGCGACAGCCGTTCAGAAGGCAGGGGTCAAGTTCCACTCACAGTGTGGGGCACGCTATCCCCGCGGGATGGTCCTTGCACGCCGCGCCGTAGAGAGCGGCAAGTTGGGTCAGATCGGAAGCGCACGTGTAGAGCTGAACTGGTATCGGCCGCAAACATATTATCGGGGTTGGCACGGCACCTGGGATGGCGAGGGCGGCGGCGCGGCCTTCCACCATGGGCGCTATATCCTCGATCCGTTCCTGTGGGTTGTCAATTCGCCCGTGGTTGAGCTCTTTGCCTATGCCGGCCCCATGCTGCGCCAGGTCGAGCACGAAAGCCTGAGCCAGGCCGTTGTGCGCTTTGCCAACGGGGCCACGGGCAGCATCCACGCCTCGTTGCTCAACCACCGCCAGCCACTAACCCCGGAGGGGCGTATCGAGATTCTGGGGTATGATGCTGCCCTTCTGGTGGGCGAAGAATATTATCTCAACGATAACGGCGTCTTGGGTGGACGCGGCAACTACTGGCAGGCGGATACAGCCTTTGGCTCCAGCGACAACCCGGCGGCGCTGAAAGCGCTTGAGTCTCTGCGCGCAGAGGTAGAGAGCATCCCGGAACGGGCGAGCGAGGAATATCAGAGCCGGCTCTTTCTGGAAACGATCGCCAATGACACAGAACCGTTGGTGCCGATTGATGTGCCCCGTCACCATGTCGAGGTCGTGCGTGCGATCTATAAGTCGGCGGCAGAGGGCCAGCCAGTCACCCTGCCGTTGGACAAGAACGACCCATTCTACAGCAGTAGTGGGCGACTCACCCACGGAGTCAAGCGCGCGGAGCGATAAGGAGACAAAGGTCGCCGAGAACGCCGAAAGCTGCCTGATCGTCGGTGATGTCGTCGGGTAGGCGGTCGGGCTGAGATTGCCAGTCTCCGCCGTCGGTAAAAGAAGAGGGGACGCATGGGCGGCAGTCCTTTTTGCCCCTTCTCTTCTAGGAACCAGCGCTGATCATACGCGCAATCAGCCCGCCGCTGCCGACAAATTCATGGATAGACTGGCCGGTCAGGGCCATTGGCACCGCCCAGATGACCATATTCTACATATTTTTTGCAAACCAGCGCAATCCGTTCTGCCACATCACTTCGGTAAATTTATGGGGCGTGTCGGGCTGGCAAAATACGTCCAGTTGCTCCGGTTGTTCTGCATAGATAGCGTGCAGCGCGGCAACAAACCGCTGCGCGCCGTCGGGCGGCACCTGTTGATCCTGTGCGCCACACTGAAAGCTGATGGCCGGGCGATGACGGTAAAGTTCCAGGTGGGTGAGGGGATTGCGGCTTGCGGGCTGACTGTGGCACCGGTTCAGCCCAAAGAACGGGAATGTCTGCCACCATTGCTTGTTTGAGAATCGTCATGCTCTTCCCCTACCACTGCGGCACGCCCCCCAACAGTAGCTTTTGCTCGGCGGTGCCATTTTCCTTGATTTGTGTCACGCGCGGGCCGGTGAACGATTCGCGCGATTTCATCCAGGCATTCTGATAACAGATCAAACAGACGCGCCGCCGGTTGTTGGATTTATTGGCAACCCCCCGATGGTAGAGCCAGCCATTAAAGAGAACGGCTTGTCCCGGTTTGGCCAGAATCATCTTTTCATCGGGAAAGCGTGGGAAGCCTTCGGGCGGTTTGAAGGGGGCGCGCTGGCTGCCGGGGACGACCGCAATCGGCCCGTTCTCCATGGTCAATTCATCCAGGTAATAGCCACAGTTGATCTGGCCGGGAATGCTGCCAAAGGGCGTGCCGTCGGGGTCAACAGGCCAGGGGCCGTCGCGATGCCAGCTTTGGTCGGGCGCGCCCGGCTCGGTGACGCGGGCGGTGGCGCTGTGCAGTTGGATACAGTTGCCCAAGATCGCCTTCATCCGCGTGAGGACGGGCGGATGATCGAGCAGAAAGGCAAAGCGATCATCCTCTTCCAACAGTTGATGGGTGAATTGGGTACGGCCGCGTGCAAATGTTTCATCCAGCGCGGTGCGGAGTAGCTCCACCTGGTTCTGCGTAATGGCCTCTTCGACCAGCAGGTAGCCCCACTTCATAAAGAAGTTGACTTCGCGTTCCAGTTCGGGTGTGAGCGTTGGATTGAGCTGTTGGGGTATGATTGACGAATCATAGCGCATAAGTTTGTCCTTTGTTTTAGGGTCAATTTGCGGCTGGCGCGCATCAGACCGGTCACCGATTGAAAGATCAATTCGAGCAGGGGGTTGTTGGCAACTTGCGCCAGCGTCTGGTGAAACGCCATATCGGCGTCAACGAGTCCTTCCAGTGTGGCATCCGGGTTTTCCATCGCGAGTATCGTTTAAGGGATTGGCCGCCATCATCGCCCAGCCGACCAGTCTGTGGACGCGCCGTTGAGGATAGGGGCGTTCGATCTCTGGCACTTTGCCACTGCATTCATTCCACCGTGGTCACCAACAGCGGCTCTACGCTGACGCCAATGACGGTGTCGTGATAGGGTGTTTCGTATTGGGCGCGCGTCTCATCGTCCACGGCTTCCACAAAGAAGACCACAGTGATGGTGGCAAGCTGGAGATGACGGGCATAGCGGGCGGCCTGATCCAGGGCGGCGGCATACTCAAAGTCACTGCGAAAGCTCTTTAATTCGACCCCATAACGCTGCTCTTGATGGCGAATGAGCAGATCAATTTGCCCATTGCCGGTGGGGAATTCCGGATAAACACGACCGCCGGTGCGTTGGAGAAAGCGTTCCAGCCACATATACAAATTAAAATGATAGACTGCTTCGTATAAACGCATATCAGTGCGCCGCGGTGCCTCTTTGAAGAGCCAGGTGTGATTTTTCTGCACATAGGCTTCGTAGAGCCGTAGCATATTTTTGACATCGAGTCCTGTCGGGGTCAGGATATCGGCCAGCTTGGTAAAAGGCGGATAAAGCGCGCCGATATCCTGAAATATCTCGCGGGCAAAGTGGCTGAAGAGGCGCTTTTGTACAAAGGGGCAGGGAAATTTGACATAAAACTTACGTTTATCAACCACTTCCTCGTCGATCACACCATTCATATAGAGGTAATTGATGCTTGGATCATCATAGTTGAAGGCTATCTTCTCCTCGGTTTGAAAAAGTTCAATCAGAAAGTCGCGATGCGGCTCTTCGTTGGCTTTACTGATCAGATTGATGATGTTGGTGTTCGGTAACAGGCTGCCGGCCGTTGCCTCCACAATCTCAAAGTCATCGAGCGTAATCGTGGGCTTGTGGTCGTTATAGGTCTCGGTCAACAACTCGCCAAACCAGGAGGTTAACCCTGGTTGGCCGCGTAACTCGCTGTAGATGCGCTCGATCACGGCTGGTTCGATCCGTTGACCACTCTCGCGTTCATACCAGTGGTACATCTCCGCCACTTCGTCAGCGGTGAGGTTGGGGATCTGCAAACTGCGTTGCACATTAAAGGGTGAGCCGCGCGGGTTGTCCAGCCCCAACACACTGCGCACCCCAATCAGCGCCATGCCGTGGAGCAGATAATCTTTCTCGGCGCTGGTCTTATCAGATTGTTCGCGGCGCGTGTTATAGATATTGCGAAAGACGCTGACCAGTCCACTAATGGCCTGTGGCGCCAACGCATCAAACTCATCTAAGATTAAGATCAACGGCTTTTGCAAGACATCGCGTTTGAAGATCGTGTAAAAATCGTCGAGTTGTTGAATTTCGATGGCGGGCAAAGCCAACTTTTCGCCAATTTCGCGGGCAATGACCTGTGCAATCCGCACCACATCCGGCGTCATCTTGAGATGTTCCAGGTTGATTTTCAGCACATCAAAGCCAGCATAGCGCGGATCCCTGCGCAACTGCCACAACGCCTGCTGCAAGATCCAACTTTTGCCCCGTTGACGTGGTGCCCAGACCGTGATGTAATGACCGCCTCGCGCAGGGTCGTCCCCCACCAAATGCCCTACCGCTTCGTCGATCAAGCTTTGGCGTGGAACATAATAATTGAGTTCCGTGTCAATCGGCCCATAGGACGAAAATTTCCGCATCCTTCCCTCTTTTCGCTTGCCAACTTCCTCCCTTTGGTTACGCTCTATTATAGCATAGCGTGGAGCCCGACAACGACTAGCGCGCCACCCAGGAAGTGGCTACATTGTCGCGGCTACGGCTGCCTATCAAACGGGCCGCAACCAACGTGTCGGCGGATCGGGTCAACCGGCAAAATCCCACCCCACCTTGACCGGATAATAATCACTCTGCAAGCCATCGCGACCCACCGCCCAGACGTAGATCAGTTCATTCTCCTGGATCGCCGCCCGCGCGCCGGGCTTGACTTGGGCTATCCAGCAGGCGAGCGCGGCATCGTAGGCGAGCGTAACGATGCCCATCCACGGGAAGCCGGAGTGGGTGTAGAGTACCCGTTGGAGGGCATCGGGCGGCTGATCGATGTGTACATGGAGTTGAGAGGACTGGGTGAGCGTCACATTGCCGGTCACAGATGCGTGGGTAATCTTGGGCGGTGCGCCACCCTTGCGATAGCGCGGCGGCCCCGGCGGAATCAGCGAAGTGTAGACAACACCGCCTTCGACCTCCCCTGGCTTGGTTGGCTCGGTCGCCCAATCCGCGGATAATGCTTCCGGCGGGTAGAGCAAAAACGGCCCCATAAACTCGTTCTGCCCCAAGTGGCGCAGGTCGAGTTGGATGGTATTGCCAGTTTCGGGCACCAAGCCATAGTGGACAAGTTCAGTGAGATCCACGTAAAAGCTGTTGCCATTGGCGTCAAGTTTGAGCGCGTCGCCCACATCCCTGCCGTTGACCGCGACACGGAGGGCGAAGTCGGCGGCGAAGGTGAGCGCGCCCGCTTTTTGCAGGGTAAAGGGGATCACCAGCCACAGGCGTTCGGGACGGCTGCCAACAAAGTTGTGATAGCTGTACGATGTTTCCTGGCTCGCCTGCCAACCGGCAATCGTTGCGCCCATTTCGGCAAAGTTCTTGGGCTTGGCGCGCTCTAGTCGATCAACGATGGCTGGGTTGAGGTGAAAGCTGCTGCGGATCGTCAGTGTAATGCTGCTAAGATTTCAAGAAACAGGGTGTATTTCACATATAGGCACAAGGGTGACCGCTCCGGGATGAAGTTCCGGAGCTACCAAAAGCGCCGGATGAACTCCGGCTTGCCCACCAACAAAGCCCTACTGCCGGGGGCGCTGTTGTGTAACCGGGGATTTCACCCCCGGCGGCGTGGTCAACGATTCTACTCACCCTAAAACGGAAATGCACCAGAAAAAGCAAAAGGGATTGTAAAAAGACAGGAAAAGGTGTAGGCTAAGAGAATACTGACAGATGCGTTGTGCGTCGAGTGACTGAAAGGAACCAAGCATGTCAAGCAAAGCCTCCACGAGTGTCAAGGCAACCCCAGAAGAAGTGCTTCCCGTCTTTGGCGAGATTTTTTCGCGCAGTCTGCTCAAAGTCGAATTAAGTCAGATAGCGAAACCTGACGGGGCAAAGCGCGGTCTCTACTGGCGCTTATTCACCCCCTTGATCGTGCTGTGGTGTCTGATCGTGCAGCGGTTGAATGCAGACCACAGTTGCGATGAGGTGGTAAGCCATTTGCACACAGGGGTGGCCGATGGATTGGATTGCGAAGATGAGCATGAACAACCATTGTCGCAGCGCATCAACTCGGAAAGCACATCGGCCTACGTGCAAGCGCGGGAACGGCTGCCATTGGCCCTCGTGCGTTGGGCATTGAAGCAGGTGTGGCGGGTCGTGTGTGGCTGGCTGTGTCAGGCCAACATCCCCCAATCTTGGCGTTGGCACGATCATGCCGTGCGCTTGCTTGACGGCACCACCTTTCGCCTGCTGCCCACGCCAGAATTAGTCGCCGCCTACGGCCAGGCAAAAAATGGCAAAGGAGAAAGCCATTGGGTCGTCGTGCGTTCGGTGATCAGTTTTTGCCTGCATACCCACTTGAGTGTAGCGGTAACTAGCGCAGACATGCACACCAGTGAATCGGCTATGCTCTATGATCTGATGGTCGAAGATGAACCGGGCACGATTTTCGTGGGCGACATCAATTTCGGCGTCTATCGCACGGTGCAAACCGCCCGCAACTTCGGCCAACATGTGCTGCTGCGTCTGCGTCGTGATCGCTTTGAGGCTTTGCGGCGCACCATTGATCATCCTGCTGCGCTGAAGAGTGGGCAAGAATGGCAGGTACTCTGGACACCTGCTCCTCAGATTCGCTCTGATCCACGCCTGCCGCGTGTTGCCCTCCCCGGTCGCCTGCTCTATCTGCACCTCAACACTCCGGGCTTCCGTCCTATGGACATCTTCCTCTTCACCACCTTGTGCGACGAGACGGTCTACTCATTCGCGGAGATATGCCAACTCTACACTCTGCGCTGGCAAGCCGAACTTAACTACCGCCATATCAAAACGACTCTCGACATGGAGGAATTCGCTGCTCACTCCCCTGCTATTTTCCAGCTTGAACTCCTGGCTGGCTTACTCACCTACAACCTCACCCGCGCCATGATGGTCAAGGCTGCTCTCGCTGCTAATTGCTCTCCTTTGCAGTTGAGCTTTCAAAAATCTCTTCGTCGTCTGCGCGATGCCCTCCTTTCTGGTGTCCCCGCTTGGGTTGCCCAGTCTGGTCAGATCCTTGACCATCTCCTTGCTCGCTTGGCTAAATGTCGCTTGCCCAAGCAGCCTAACAAAGTCCGCCATGAACCGCGCATGGTCCGCCGTCGTCCTCAAGTCTACCCCGTCTTACGGGGCGATCGCACAGCCGCTCGTCAAGAAAACCTCCTCAAACTCGGCTTTGTCTCACCAACTATCTCTCTCTCCAACCATGTTTCACTCTCTCAATCCTTTCCTCTTGCCAATTCTTAGCAGCATTAGGTTACAAACCGCACCTACAAATTTAGGACTTACGCGGGTACTCCTGGGAACGCCAGCATCCTGCTGACTGCCAGCGGCGGCGAGTGGCTGGCCTATGTCGACCCGGCGCTGGCGTGGGCGTGAGAAAGCGGAAGTGAGCGCAGATTGAGTAGCCGAGTCTTCGAGGCGTATCGAAATGGGTGCAGTTGCTCTTATCTTTAGCACAAGTGTTCTGTAAAAAAGGGCGATAGTTTTGCACAGTTTGCTCTAAATTTTGCAAAAATTGTACTGGTCAGCGAGATGGTGAAATGGAAAAACGGTGATTTTGCGCCGACGCTCGGTAGGCTTTGACCAAAAATGCCGCTTCTCATTCCATATTGTCGCTGATCACTACAATTTTTTTTCCGAACGTTTGTTCTGAAAGATAAGAGCAACTGCACCCTATCGAAATCAAGCGAACGGGTAAAGTGGCCGATCTTCCCACCCGCTTGGTTTCGATACGGCGGGAAACAGCACCCGCCTACCCTTCGACAAAGCTCAAGGGCACCGCTCAACCGGCGCTAGTCTTGCATCGTTTACCCGATCTGAAATACGCAATACGCAGTACGAAATACGCACCCGCTATAGCACTTCTTCAAACCCCTCAATCCGCACCGCCTCGCCCCGCCGCTCGGACTCAATCGCGGCCAGGCAGATTTTGACCGCCATCAGCCCGTCGTAGGCGGTGACGGAGAGGGGTTTGTCGTTCTCCACTGCGTCGATAAAGTGGGCCAGTTCCCGGTAGTAGGGATCATCCGTATCTGCCAGGGGCGAAGCAGAGCCGCTGACTGCCGGGCTGTCGGCGTCGGGCTGGATGCGCCACTCCACCGGCTGCTGATCGAGCGAATCCCATTCGAGCAGACCGGCCGTGCCCGCCATTTCGATGCGGGTGCGCCAGAGACCGGGCGGGTAAGCCCAACTGCCCTCGACGTGGCCGATGGCCCCGTTGGCAAAACGTAGGCTGATCAGCGCGTGATCTTTTGGATTCTTGCCCGCAAAGCGCAGCCCGCGCGCAAAAACCCGATCCACCTCGCCAAAGCACCAGCGCTGGTAGTCGATGTCGTGGATGCTCACGTCCAGAATGACGACGCCGCTCTTGTCAAAGTCGTTGTAGTAGCTGCGGGCGCTGGACGCGCTACCCCAGCCGCCGCCACCGGGCGGGCTGCCGCCGCGCACTGTGCGGATCGTCCCCGGCGCGCCGATGGCTCCGCTGTCCAGTGTTGCTTTGGCCGTGGCAAATGGGGGGAAGAAGCGCACCACCTGGGCCACAAAGAGGGGTGTACCCGTGCGGGCCTGGGCCTCGACAATTTCGTAACAGTCGGCCAGATGGCGGGCCAGGGGTTTCTCGACGACGGCCGGCACGCCGCTTCCAGCGCAGCCAGCACCGGTTCTTTGTGCGCGTTGGCGGTGGTACAAATGTCCACATAATCCACATCATCCAACAGGCTGTCCAGCGACGGGTAGACCTTTCCGCCGAACTGCTCCACGGCTCGTTGCGCTGCCTCCGGGAAGATGTCGTAGTAGCCGGCCAGTTCAATACCAGCCATCTTTTTCAGCCGGTCGGCGTGGGTGCGGGCGATGGCCCCCGCGCCGACGATTCCGATGCGTTTCATTGGGCATCCTTTGTGGTGTGAAGATGTATAAAAGGAAGGGGATTGAGGGGGCGGAGATTAAGAGATTAAGAGATTGGTGTGATCGATCCAATCTCCCAATCTCCCAATCTCCAGTCCCCAGTCCCTAATCCCCAATCCCGTAATACTCATCAATCTCCCGCTGGTAGCCATCTACTGCGCCGCTGAGCATCTCGTCCAGCGTGACTGTGCGGCCCAGGTGCGAGGATTCGATGATGGCGAAGGCCGCGGCCAGGTCGCGCAGACCCTCGACGCCGCTGGTTTCCGGGTCCTCGCCGCGGCCAATCGCCTCCAACCAGTCCAGTTGGGAGACGGCAAAGGCATCGTCCAGGCCGTGCGGGAAGTGGCGGGCGCGCACAGCCGCGGGCGTTTCGCTGCGATAGGCATCCAGCAGATTGCGCCGACTGCCGTCGTCCAAAATAATCTCGCCGCCTTTGATACAGCCCGCGCTGCCATAAAAGATTGTCCCGCCGGGAAAACTGGTGGCCTCGCCGTGGCCCGCCCACGACCAGAGCATCTGGGCCAGCGCGCCCCGCTCGGTGGTGACAGTTGCCATATACGTATCGTCCACATCCGCCTGCACGCTGACACCGCTGGCCGGGTCGCCGTGCAGATAGCGGGTCGGCTCGAAGGTGCGCACCGTGCCGCTGACGCTGGTCACTTCGCCGCAGATGTGGCGTAGCATGTGCATGACGTGAACGCCGATGTCAATGGCCCCACCGCCGCCACCCAGCACTTTGCGATGTCGCCAGGGCGTCTCGGCCACAATCACATCCGGCGACCAGAAACCGCCGATGCCGCCGAGCAGGGCCATCTGCAACTGGCCGATCTGCCCGCTCTCCACGGCCCAGGCCGCAGCGCGCACCCGTTCGCCCTGGCGCACATTTTCAAAGACGCCAAAGGTCAGCCCGTTCGCTTGGGCTTTCTCTACCAGCAGACGGGCGGCTTTGACCGAAACGGCCAGGGGTTTTTGGGTGAGCAGATGCAGACCTGCGTCCAGGCTGGCCGCGCCGACTTGGTGATGGAGGGCCAGCGTCGTGAAGTCATTGACCGCATCCACAACCCCGGCGGCGATCATCGCGCGGTAGTCGCTGAAGACAGCCACCTCTGTGTCCGGCTGGAAGTCATCCAGCCAGATGTGGGGCGCACCGAGGGGGTCGCCGGAGTCGTTGGGCAGGACGGGTGGACGGGGGGGCGGCCCTTCGCCCCGTTTGCGGAACATCAGCGCGTCGTCAATAGTACGCGCCACCAGCGCTGTGATGCGGAAGTTGTCTATGCCCGCCTCGCGCAGCTTGCGATAGCCGTGCAAATGGGCGTTGAGGATGCGGCCACAGCCGACGATACCGATACGGATCATTTCACACCTCCGGGAAAAATGGAACGCGGATTTTGCGGACAGTTTCAACCACAAAGTCACAAAGACACAAAGGGGGAGAGGAATTTTTTGTTCTTCTTCCTGTCTTCGTGTCTTTGTGTCTTTGTGGTTCGTATGGGCCAACTTTTCAACCACAAAGTCACAAAGACACAAAGGGGGAGGGGAATTTTTTGTTCTCCTTCGTGTCTTTGTGTCTTTGTGGTTGGTTTCAGTACACACCAACTTTTGTCAATGCTTCGTCTTTCTTCTTTTGCTGTTGGCGGCGCAGGAGCAGGAAGGCGATGGCGCTGCCCGCGGCAAAGAGGGCGCAGACTGTGTAGAGCGAGCCGAAACCGAGCAACTGCACAATTGTCCCGCCCAGGAATGTGCCGATCAGCCCGCCCGCGCCGTTGGCCGCGTTGTAGACACCGCTGTTGCGCCCGCGCCGCTGCTGGCCGCCCCAATCGGCCACGAAAGTCATACCCGTCGTGGTGAAACTGCCAAAGGCAAAACCCCGGATGACCTGAATCACCAGCAGCGCGGGGAGGAGGGCGGCCAGGGTGACGTAGCCGATGTGGACGATGGCGGCAAAAGCGCCGCCCGCAAAGAGCAGCGGCGCGCGCCCGAAGATGTCGGAAGCCATCCCAGCCACGGCCATCGAAGGAAACTCCACCAGCGCGGCCAGACTCCAGAGCCGGGTGATTTCAGTCTTCGTATAGTCAAAGGAAGCCATATAATTGGGCCACATCGAAGCGCCTGCGCCGTGGGCCGCGGTCCACAGCATCGCGCCCAGCAGAAAGAGCCAGGGCAACTGACGCTCCGCTGTCGTCGGCGAGGGCGGGGTCTGGGGCGTCTCCACGGCAACAACTTTCTGCGCCGGGGGGATTTCGCGCACGAAGAGCGTAAAGAAGGCCGCTGTCAGATAGACGGCCGCGCAGACGCTGAGAACCACAGGGATGGAAGCGCGGTCGGCCAGCGCACCGCCGAAGAAGGCCCCCACGGCAAACATCATCGACGCGCTGCCCCGGTAGAAGCCCATACGCCGCCCGCGCTGGCCTGTCCCTGCCAGCAGATCGCCCATCAACGCCAGACTGGGGGTGGCATAGGCGGCGGCGGCCACGCCTTCCAATACCCGGATACTCCAGGCAATGTTGGCGTCGGGCACCCGGCTTAGCTGCCAATAGGCCACGGCCAGCCCCAGCAGACCGACCAGGAGGATCGGTTTGCGGCGGCCAAAGCGATCCGATACCCAGCCCCAAGCGTAGTTGCTGAGGAGCGCCGTGGCCGAAAAGCTGGTCAGTATCAGAGATATTTGCCAGTAGCTGGCCCCCAAATCCTTCAGGTAGAGGGTAATCAGTGGAGAACTAAGACCGATGGAGAGATAGACCAGACCGATAATACCGGTGAGTAGGAGCAGATTGGGCACGGGGGAGGGCCTTTGGGTTGGGTACTGGCGACTGGCGACTGGCGACTGACGACTGGGGACAGGCGACTGGCGACTTCCGATCTCCAATCCCCAGTCCCCAATCCCCATCATCCCTTCAACTTCATCATCCCCGCGTCATACAGCGGCTCGGCGCAGACTGTGGCTGTGTAACGCTTGCCGAAATACTCGATGTCTACCTGCGTGCCCGGCGCGACGAATTCCAGGGGCAGGTAGCCGTAGAGGATGTATTTGCCCACAGAATAGCCGTAGTTGGCGCTGGTGACATAGCCCAGCGCCTCTTCGCCCCACAGGATCGGCTCGTAACCCAGGGCCACCGCGCTGGGATCGTCCAGCGTCAGGCAGCAGAGTTTGCGGCTGATGCCCTGGGTTTTGCTATGCAGCAGCGCATCCCGGCCCAGAAAGTCGCCTTTGTCAAAGCGCACGGCCCACTCCAGCCCGGCCTCGTAGGGGTTGTATTCCGTGTGGATGTCCGCGCCCCACAGCCGGTAGCCCTTTTCCAGGCGCAAGGAATCGAAGGCTCCACCCCCCGCCGCGATCAGTCCGTGCGGCTGACCCGCAGCCCACAGCGCATCCCACAAACCCAGACCGTACTCGGTCGGGCAGTAAAGCTCCCAGCCCAATTCACCCGCGTAGGAGACGCGCACGGCCAGAACCGGAATGACGCCGATATAGAGCGTCTGGGCGCTGAAATAAGGGAAAGCGCGGTTGCTCACATCCGCTTCTGTGACAGATTGTAGCACATCCCTGGCCCGCGGCCCCCACAGACCCAGCGCCGCGTAGCGGGAGGTCACGTCAGTAATCGTGACCGATCCATCCGACGGCGCGTGCTGGCGCAGCCAGGCCAGATCGTGCATACCCACGCCGCCGCCGGTGAGGACGAGAAAGCTGTCGGCTGCCGTGCGCGTGACGGTCAGGTCGCATACGATGCCGCCTTTGTGGTTGAGCAGCGCCGTATAGACAACTTTGCCCAGCGGCCGGTCAATTTTGTTGGCGCAGAGATGCTCCAGAAAGGCCAGGCTGCCCGGCCCAGCCACTTCGATTTTGGTGAAGGCGGTCAAGTCAAAAAGGGCAACCCGTTGGCGCGTGGCCTGGTGTTCGGCACCTTCGATGGGTGACCAACTTTCGGCAGCCCAGCCTGTGCGCTGGGGGACGCTGTACTCCTCCAACAGGCGGGCGTTGGCTGCAATCCACTGGGGACGTTCCCAGCCCACACCCTCGAAAAAGTGGGCGTTCTGTTCCACCAGACGGCTGTGCCAGGGCGAAAGACGCAGGTTGCGCGGGCTGCCCATCTGCTGTTTGGGATGGATGATATCGTAGACTTCCCGGTACTGCTGCGCCCCCCGTTCGCGCACGTAGGCCGGGCTGTGCGCAAAACTGTGGAAGCGGTGCATATCCAACTGGCGGGTGTCCCAGTCGCTCGCGCCGTCGCTCATCAGATCGGCCACAACTTTGCCCACCCCGCCGCCGTGGGTCACCCAGACCGCCTCGGCGATCCACAGCCCCGCGCTCTTCTGGGATTGGCCCACCACACAGCCTGCGTCCGGCGTAAAGGAGAACATCCCGTTGATCGAATACTCAAAGTTGAGTCCAGCCAGGGCGGGAAAGAGGCGCACACCCTCGGCGTGGGAAGCGGTGAAATCGTCCGGCGTGAAGTCGTGGATGGAGGGCATGACTTTGGCCTGGGCGGGCGATTTTATAGCATCCGGCTCGACCAGAACCGGCGCGTGGCGGTAGCTGCCGATGGCGTAGCGGTTGCCCACCTGCCGCAAATACATCGAGTGGTCCTGGTGGCGCAGAATCGGGTGGACGACCTCTTTGTCGGCGTCCCCGGCCAGCCCGGCCAGCGGCTCGGTAATGACGTACTGGTGTTCCACCGGCGTCAGCGGCACCGACTCGCCCGCCAGTTTCGCCACTTTTGGCCCCCAGATGCCCGCGCAGATCAGCGCCTGGCCGGTCTCGATGCGCCCCTTGTCGGTCAACACCGCGCGCAGTTTTCCGCCCTGAATGTCAAAACCGGTGACGGTCACGCCGCCCTCAAACTTGGCCGCGCCCATCTCCGTCGCGGCCTGGCTCATCGCCGCGCAGACATTCACGGCTTTGGCGATGCCGTCGCCCTCCACCCAATAGCCGCCCAGAATCGTGGCCGGGTCGAGGATCGGCACTTTGGCTTGTACTTCGGCGGGGGAGAGCAGAGCGGCCTTCAACCCATAGGCTTTGGCCCAGCCCAGCCGCCGGTGCAAATCCTGCCAGCGCGCCTCGGTGGTTGCCACTTCGATGCCGCCCACGGGGTAAAAACAGGGCTGCCCCTCCCAGCCAAACTGGCTGTAGAACTTCGTCGTGTACTGGGCGATCTGGCACATCGTCTTGGACGAGTTGGTCTGAAAGATCAGCCCCGGCGCGTGGGAGGTGGAGCCGCCCGTGCGCGGCAGCGGCCCCTGATCGATGACGAGGATATCGCGCCAGCCCCGCTGGGCCAGGTGATAGACGGCGCTACAGCCGACGATGCCAGCTCCGATGACGACGAGTCGGGCGCGGGATTGCATAGGTGTTGCTCCTGTGGGTGCGGGAAAACGAACCAAAAATGGCCTGAATTCCAGGGGAATTCCAACTCAGTTGATTTTCTTGCGCGCTCTCTGGTATGATGTCTACAGAATTTTTGTTATAAGCAACGCGGGAGAAGCCTATTATGCAGCTAACAGTAGAAAATATACACCAGCCTCAAAACATTCCGTCAAAATTGGAACTCTGGATTGCGGCAGACCTGCAAATTTCCCCTGTCCGGGCGCGCCAATTGGTGAGTATCTATCTGATGAATTATGTGGGTGATCTATTGCACGGAGATATACCCGACGAATTGGTGGCCAGAGACAAAGACGTATTCTGGCGCGTACCTGTAATCTTGTCAGGCGGTAGGGCGGGCCGTATCGGTGTGGTGGGAAGGATTGATGTACACACCGAAACAGGCAAACTTCAGTTATACGATTCCCTGATTGCGGAGATTAAGGCCAATGCCCACCGTCTTGTTGCCCGTGCCACTCCTGAGCCAATCGCATAAGGTGGCGAAGCCACAGCATTGCGTGCAAACCAGGCCAGTGAGCGCTGATTGAGTAGCCGTCAGAATCTTTCGGATTCTGCGTCTTCGAGGCGTATCGAAATCAAGCGAACGGGTAAGTAGCTGATTTCGTCTCTACCCGCTGGGTTTCGATACGGCGGGAAACAACACCCGCATTCTTATGCGACGCCTACTCAACCTGCGCTGGTCTTGCGTCGTGTACCCACAACTACCGCTTGTGACATCGATCTTGCGCTGGTACGGAATAACGACCCCGCCTTCCCCGACGCGCCCCAACGCGTTCTCTGGGACGGCTTCCTCGTCGCCTGGGAGGAGTATGACCGGATGGCGGCTATCATTCAGCCATCAGCCCGCTAACGACATCTCACTGTGTCAAGTATAGACTGGAGATTCCTCAATGCGCGTGATTCTTGAAGACGTTGCAGCGCCCGAAGTAGGTCTGTTTGAATTCTCTGTGCAAGCGACTTCCGAAATGCGCATAACAGCGGCGCGCGCGCGACAACTGGTCGGAATCTATATGGGCAATTACGTCGGTCTGTCTCTCCACGGGGAAACACCAGACGAATTGGTCGTGCGCGACAATCGGGTATACTGGCGTGTACCGGTCATCCTGTCCGGTGGTCGCCAGGGCCGGATTGGAATCGCCGGCGCTGTTGATGTGGATAGTGAAAATGGTGAACTGATGATTGACGACCACCTCATTGCCGAAATAAAAGAGAATGCCCGCAATCTTTACGCCAGTCACGCACTTCAGCCAGTCGGATGACGGGTACTGTCTTTGCTGTGAAAGGGGGTTCTTATGCCCGTACAGTTTGAAACGCCCGTATTGCCAATGCCTGGCAGCGAAACCGTCAGCGTGTACGTCGCGAATATCCAAATCACCCCGGCGCGCGCCCGCCAGTTGGTCGGCATCCATACGGGCAATACAATCGGCGATCTGGTGGCAGGGGATACGCCCAGCGAATTGGTGATTGCGGACAACCGGGCCTACTGGCGCGTACCGGTTCTCCTCTTCGGCGGGCTGCGCGGACGGATCGGGCAGATCGGCTATGTCGACGTTGACAGCGAAACCGGCGATCTGAAACTGACTGACGCACTCCAAAGGAAATTAGAAGAAGATGCCCTCCGTCTTGCTGCCAGTGCCGTTTTATAGGCAAATGGGACGGCTTCCTCGCCGCCTGGGAAGAGTACGACCGCATGGCGGCCATTATTCTGCCGTCGGCGCGCTAACCCTCCCACACAGCCCTCACTGATTGGCAAACCAGACGGCGTAGAGTTGCACTGGGTCGTGGTTGGGTGACTTCTCATCAACTGCCGACAGATCGCAGAGGGGAAAATGGTAGGTCTTGCGTCCTTTCTTTACCTGTACAATCAACCCGTACACCTCCTTAACACTCTCAATCTTCTCCACAAGCAGAATATCCCCACCGCGCATCGGTCCGCGCTCTTGAAACTCTGTCACTTCGGCCTTGAAGGGAAAGGTGAGGGTGGCTGACAGATACTCCTCCCATTTCTCAAATAGCTCGGGGGTATCATCCGAATCGATCCCGGCCAGAATCTGGCTGATCTCCCTGCCTTCTTCTCCGAGATGGTGCCAGGCAAATTTGCCCCCGATTTCGTTGCGGGTAGCTTCGACGTCCTGCTCCCTATCGCGTGGCTCTGCCAATTCCACATCTTCCCGCGCCAGATAATAGGTATCCCACCCCAATCCCTGTTCTTCGGCATCGGCTATGTAAGCATCTGGTAAATTTTGGAGTGTAAGTGAGTCCCACGCAATCAAAACAAAATTGTTCTTGGCATCAACTTCGCTGATGCGTCCCTGCCAACCTGCCAAATCCAGATCGAAATCCTCATCTTTGATTCCAGCGATCACACGCACAGAATCACCCACATCCAAGTCGCCGCTCTTCTTTGCCGGCCGTTTGCCAAAGAGTGATTTCAGCATCGAATCTCCCTTTCTACCAGAATGGTCTGGTCGTCGTGTCGTCTTGCAAAAAATCAGACGGATTTTCGTAGCCGGATTGCGAGTTGCGAGTTGTGAATTGTGAATTGCGGCCACGGGTGACCTGCCGTCCGCCGTCTGCCGTCTGCCGTCTCCCCCCTGCCACCCGCCGCGTATGCTTCTCCATAAAGGCCCGCTCGCTGTCTGCCAGTGAACGCTCGAAGACCCGCTTGCGCTGCTGGATGCGCCGCATTTCGTTTTGCGCGTTCGGGTAGGGATGGACGCTGCCATCTTTGCGGAAACGGTCGTGGCGAAAGAGGCTGATGTCGTGGCGGGTGCGCCCAAAGATCGCCAGATCGCCCAGAATCTCCCCGATGACGCTGGCGAATTTGTAGCCGTGACCGCTGAAACCCGCGGCAAAGCTGACCTGCGGGCAGTCCGGGTGGCTGTCAATGATAAAGTGGCCGTCCGGTGTGTTTGTAAACATACACGATTTGAGCGACATCGTCGGGCCGGACGCGTCGGGGAAGTAGCGGTCGGTGAACTCGCGCAACATCAGTTCGTCCGCCGCGTGGGAGCGGCGATCCAGCCGCTCCGGGTCGTCCTGCTCCTGGAAGTGGTGGTATTTGCCGATTTTGAAGCCGGGCACGCCGTGTACGGGGAAGCCGTAGAAGCGCCCCTCGTCCACCAGCAGATTGAAGACCGGGAAGTTTTCGGGCAGGAAGTATTCCGGTCGGCGGGGCTGAAACCAGCCCAACACCTGGCGCTCCGGCACGGCCAGCCCGTGCAGCATCGGCAGCAGTCTGCGGTTCCACGCGCCCGCGGTGATGATCAGCCGCTCGGCCTCGTAGACATCCCGGTTGGTCGTCACGCGCACGCCGTCGCCCAGCGGCTCCCAGCCCAGCACCTCCTCGCGGGCGTGGATCTCCGCGCCCAGCCGGTGCGCCGCATCCACAAAGGCCACTGTGCAGAGTTCCGGGGTCAGAAAACCGCCGCGAGGCTGGAGCAGGGCCATGTGGTCGTGGGGCAGCCGGTAGCCGGGGAAACGCCGCGCCAACTCCTGACCGGTCAGCACTTCGTGGGGCAGTTCGTGTTCCACGCTGCTCTGGAACGAACCTTTGAAAACCCACGAATCCGCCGGCCCCGCGTCTATGGAGCCGGTGATATGCAGCAGACGTTCGCCGCTGGCGCGCTCGATCTCGTCCCACAGTTCGTAGGCCCGCTGCAAGAGCATCACATACGAGGGGTGTTCGTAGTAGGCCAGACGGATGATGCGGGTGTAGCCGTGGCTGCTGCCCAGATCGTGGGGAATGTCGAACTGTTCCAGCCCCAGAACCCGCTTGCCGCGCCGGGCCAGGCTGTAAATGGCGGCGCTGCCCATCCCGCCTACGCCGATGACGATTGTGTCGTAATGTCGAGGAATGCCGTTCATTGGGTTCTCACTTGGGTTGTTGCTTCGTACTCTGACAGGGTGACAGGGTGACAGGGTGAGACGTAATCAGTGACCTATCGTTTTTGGATGATCCAGGTTTCAGGGTGATTGATCATTCCGACGATTGTGCCGATGATATCCTCGTACTCCCGATAAAGCCCACGGGCCACTTCCACATTAATATAGCCGTGATGTACGGCAAATTCCAGCGACACTTGGGTTTCGGCAGCTTCGCTTTCCGAGTCGGAAAGTTTGGCGATGAATGCTGCCTCATAGCGCCGTTTGCGCCAGGCTTCGGCGAGGTTCATACACACAGAACGAGAGGAACGCCGTATCTGGTCAGATAATGAATAGATCTCCTCACGAGGAAACGTTTTGGTTGCCTCATAGATTTTTAGTGCCGCGTCAAATGCCTTCTTATAGACCTTCAACTGCCGATGAGTCGTAATCTTCTCTGCCACGTGTCACCCCCTCACCCTGTCACCCTGTCATCTTATATTTTCCGCGCACGCGCATCCCCGCGGCGTCGAAAAAGGGCGTCTGGGTGACTGTCGCCAGGACGGGCCGCCCGCCGCTGTTGACTACCAATTTGGCACCCGGCCAGGCGTAGGCCATGTCCACAAAGCCCAGCGCCAGCATCTTGCCCACAGAATAGCCTTGCGCGCTGCTGGTGATATACCCCACCTGCTGCTGACCGGCGCTGAAGGGGTCTTCTTGTCTGCCTGCTTCGGGGCCGGTGAAGTACTTTTCGCGGAAGTTTTTGATGTCGGCCACATTGTAGATGGGGTCGTTGAGGTTGGCAACTTTGCTGCTCTCCAGAAACATCCCCACCCAGCGCCGATCCAGCCCCTGCGCCTGCTGCTCCAGTAGCGCCTCGCGCCCGATGAACGCCCGCTTCTCGAATTTGATCCAGCGCTCCAGCCCCAGATGGAAGGGCGTCATCTGCGGGCTGATGTCGGGGCCGTAGAGGGGGAGCGCCTTTTCGATGCGCAGACTCTGCATAGCCCGTGTGCCATAGGGGAGCAGGCCGAAGTCGCGCCCGCGCCGGGTCAGCTCCTCCCAGACCCAGGCCGCCTCCTCCGCGGGCAGGTAAAGCTCGTAGCCCAGTTCGCCGGTGTAGCCGGAGCGGGAGACGATCATCTCCACATCTTCCAACCGCCCGCGCTGAAACCAGAAGAAGCGCAGGTCGGCAAAATCCACACCGCTGACGGCACTGGCGAGCAGCTCCCGGCTGCGTGGCCCCTGCACAGAAACCAGCGCAATCGCGCCGGTCACGTCGCTGACGTAGGCGCTGGCCCCCCGCGCCTGTTCGGCGATCCAGGCCGCCGTCTGTTTGCGCGGCCCGCTGGAGGTGACGATCATAAAATGCTCTTCGCCGAATTTGTAGACGGTCACGTCATCCAGCACACCGCCCTCTTCGTCGCACATCGTCGTGTAGCGCACCTGGCCGGGGAAGAGGTCGCGCATTTCGTTGACGCAGAGATGGTTGACCAGCCGTTCCGCGCCCGGCCCTTTGATGTCCACTTCGCCCATTGTGGAGAGGTCCTGCATCCCCACATTCTGGCGCGTGTTGGCGTGCTCCTCGGCCGCGCCGGTGTAGGAGAGGGGAAACCAGAAATCGCCCCCGCCCTTCACCATTTGGGCGCCGGCGCGGACATGGACGTCGTAGAGGGGTGTGCGTCGTTCGGGCATTGGGATACTCCGTGAAAGGTGAATGGCTAAAATGTGATGAAGTGGCCTGTGCTATTCTATCCAATTTTTGTGTTTTGCACCAACCCAGCGCTTTTCACTTTCCTCGACGTGGAAAACCCCACCGCATTGCTGCGCAATCACCTTCCTGCGGGATTACTGTCTTATTGGCGTCAGCCAACGGGCCACGGCCAGCCCCAGCCAGAAGATGCCGGCCAGGGCGAAGACGGCGATGTAATCAATGACCGGGATGCGGATTATCTCGTTCAACTGCGCCCAGCCCCGCTCGCTGTAGACCCAAATCACAGTGGCGACGAAGACCCCAATCAGCCCGATGCGGGCGCGCAGCGAAAGACCCAACCCGTGCATTTGGGTGATAATAAAGATACCGGCGAAGCCAAAGGCGAACATCGGCCAGATGCCGTTGCCCTGCATCACCGCCACCAGCGCGCCGTGGATCAGCACAGTGAACTCCTGCACGAGCGTCCACCAGCGGTTGGTGTGAATGCGGGTGAAGAAGAGACTGCCCTGCAACAGGAGCAGGAACATATAGAAGAAGCCGACCAGATGGCCGCTGGTGGAGACTGTCGGGTGATACCAGAAGGTGTAGATCGTGGCCCAGGCGAAAAAGTAGCCGTGGTAGGTGCGGGCAAAACGCACCACCTCCTGCGAAAAGGGCGCTTTCTTGCCAAAGAAAAGCCCGCGCCGGTTGTTTTCCATCACCAGCACCCAGACCAGCAGCACAATCACCGAACCCTGCGAGCTAAAAATGGAGACATCCTGGGCCAGGCCGTCGTACCAGATGTGGGTTTGCACCAGATGCAAGAGGATGAAGAAGGCGTTGGCGGCCAGCGCCCACACATTCACCCGGTGCAGACCGGTCGTATACTTCTTGACATTCTTTTGCGCGTAGTAAATCAGCCACCAGAGGGTGATCTGGTGGGCCAGATAGAAACCCCAGGCGGTGGCCCGGCTCCAGAAGGTGGGTTCGGGCAGCTTCCAGTAATACCAGGTCATGCCGGTATCGGGCAGCAGTTGGATGGCGTCCAGCCGCCCGCCCACCAGCCAGATCAGCCCGGTGAAGAGCAGGCTGAAGAGTATGCCGCCCCACAGGGCCAGCAGATCCTTGCGCGGCAGTTTGTCGCTGGTGCGGGCGCTTTGCATCTCGGATTTATCCACAGTTGTCACACGCATTGCTTTGGCTCCTCTTTGCGTACTTAAATCATAAGGTGGCGAAATGGTGGCGTAGTGCGTGAACTGGTAGTGAAGTTGGTTCACGCACTACGCACTACGGGTATCGGCGAGCGACTAGCGCACAAGACGTCGATCCCATCAGGCGACACGACCGGCAGACACCGGTAACGACGAAAAGCGGAATGCCGATTTTTAATCCGCGCTGATCAGCCCTTTCCGCGTGATCCGCGTTCTATTTTCACATCAGGCAGCACGACCGGCTGACACCGGTAACAACGAAAATCGTACGTCGGACTGCCAGTCCGACGTACAGCGGCTATTTTCACATCAGGCAACACGACTGGCTGACACCGGTAACGACGAAAATAGGGACGGTAGACGACCGACGACCGACCGCACTTACCAATCGCCGATCCCCAGTCCCCAGTCGCTATTTTCACATCAGTTGCTTTTGGCCGCGTCCAGCGCTGCTTTGTAGCTTTCCAGCACCCGCTGGCGGGCAAACGCGTGATCGACGATGGGCGCTGGATAGTCCATACCGATGCGGCAGCCCCACTGCGTCTGTTCGGCGGCGGAAAGTTCCCAGGGCGCGTGGATGGCTGCGTCGGGTAGCTGCGCCAGTTCGGGCAGCCAGCGCCGGATATACGCACCGTCGGGGTCGAACTTACGGCTTTGGGTGATGGGGTTGAAGACCCGAAAATAGGGCGCGGCATCGGTGCCCGTGCCCGCCACCCACTGCCAGCCGCCGTTGTTGGCCGCGGGGTCGCCGTCGAGCAGCTGCTGCATAAAAAAGCGTTCGCCCCAGCGCCAGTCAACCAGCAGATGCTTGACAAGAAAAGAGGCCACCACCATACGCGCCCGGTTGTGCATCCAGCCGGTTGTAGTCAACTGGCGCATGGCCGCATCCACAAAAGGGTAGCCGGTCTGTCCTGCGCACCAGGCGGCAAACTCGTCCACATCGTTGCGCCAGCCAATCCCGGCATACTCTGGGCGAAAGCTGTGGCGGCGGGCGTGGGGGAAATGATGCAGAATGTTGATGAAAAACTCCCGCCAGATCAGTTCAGAAATCCAGACCGCAACGCCCTCGGCTGCGCTGGCGTCCGGCGCGTCACGCAGCGCAGCCTCCCCAGCCGCAACGGCCTGGCGCGGCGAGAGCATCCCAAAGCGCAGATAGGGCGACAGCTCGGATGTGCCCTGGAGATCGGGGCGGTTGCGTGTATTCGTGTAGTCATAAATAGGAGCATCTGGCGTCTGTGTAAACGCCTGCAAACGCAGCAACGCTTCGCCTTCACCGGCGGGGGAGAGCGCGGGCGCGCACGGGGTGGGCAACGGATCGCTGGTCAGGCTATCCAGGGCCGGGATGCGGGCGGGCGCGGGCAAAGGCTCACCAATCTGCGTCTGGGAGAGTTCCTGCCAGCGCCGCTTGAAAGGGGTGAAGACCGTATAGGGTTCGCCGTTGCTCTTGCGCACGCTGCCCACGGGCAGGGCGGTGAGACCGTCCACCAGACGCAGCGGCAAGCGTTGGGCCAGGGCCGTATCGCGGCCAGTGGCATAGGGCGAATAGTCAGCCTCGGCGTAGATGGTTCTTGCGCCGCTCTCGGTCAGCACCTGTGCCAGCACCTGCTGCGGTGGCCCAGACCGAACAACCAGCCGGTTGCCCCGCGCAACAAGACCTTCGTGTAGTGATAATAAACCCTCAACCAAGAAATCCCATCGCTTCGACCCCACAAAAGGCGAAGATGCAAAGGTCGGGTCCAGAATGAAAAGGGGGACAACGCCATCCGCATCGCCCAGAGCCGTGTGCAGGGCGCGATTGTCCCCCAAGCGTAAGTCCCGGCGTATCCACCAGATCGAGGGCATGGCTTACTTCTTCTTCTGCAAAATATCACGGACAGCGGCCACCGCTTCCGGGTAGGCAAAGGCGAAGCCAGCCCTTTCCAGCGCCTGGGGCACAGCCCGCTGGCCGTCCAGCAGAACAGTGGACATCTCGCCGAAGATGATTTTGAAGACAAAAGCCGGCACAGGCAGCAGCGCGGGACGCCCCATGGCCTTGCCCACTTTTTGTACAAATTCACGGTTGGTGGGGGGCTGGGGCGCGGCCAGATTAAAGGGGCCACGTGCGTTTTCATTTTCCATCAGAAAACGGATGGCGCGCACCTGATCGTCAATGTGAATCCAGGGGAAGTATTGGCGTCCATTGCCGAGAGGCCCGCCCGCAAAGAGGTAGAAGGGCAGCAGCAGTTTGGGGAAGGCACCGCCCCCTGTGCTGAGAACAATCCCCGTGCGGATCACCACCCGGCGCACGCCCATTCGCTCCACCTCTGCGCTGGAGGCCTCCCAATCGAAGCAGACCTGGCCGAGAAAGTCGTTGCCCGGCGCACTGCTTTCGGGCAGGGGCGTGGCGTTGCCCACGCCGTAGTAGCCGACAGCGGACGCCTGCACCAGCACTTTGGGCTTCTGTTGCGCCTGGCGGATGGCTTCGACCACCGCCTTGCCCGCGTCCACCCGGCTCTGCACGATGCGCCGCTTGCGTTCGTCGCTCCAGCGCCCGTCCGCGATGCCCTCCCCCGCCAGGTTGACGATTGCGTCCACACTATTGGCCAGATGGCCCCAGCCCTCCGCGCTCTTGCCGTCCCATTTCACTGCGTTTACGCCAGCGGGCAAACTGCTTTGGTGTTTTTCTGGCGCGCGGCTGAGGACGGTGACGGTGTGGCCGTCCGCCACGAGGCTGGCGATAAGGGCGCGGCCGATGAGGCCAGTGCCGCCGGTGATGAGGGTGTGCATAAGATTTTGTCTCCGTGGGTAGAACGAAAATTGGAACGATGAAAAGCGGACGCAGATTTGCGCAGAAACAACGGATTTGCGCAGAAGACACTTGCCACGGGGGATGAAAAAGTCCCCGGCACTTTCTTTCCCAGCGGGTCTGTAGGTGAAATGCCCGCCAGCCAAGTGCGTGAAGTGCCGGGGACTTTTTCAGAACGCAGACACCGCAGATTGAATCCGTGTTCCCTTTTATCCGTGTATACAATCTGTCCATAGGCAACCATATATTGTCCATAGAATAGCGCAGATGGGACTTCTTGTCAATTTTTTGTACAGTTTATAATAAAACGTAGGTGCGGTTTGTAACCGCACGTCTACGGGTGAAAGTGCGGTTACAAACCGCACTACAGAGCATTCCCCCAAAGAGAGGGTGCGCAGGTTTGTGACCTGCGCACCCTCTCTTTGGGGGAATGTGGTCCAGCGGCTGACATGCCCTGGGGATGAACTCTGTGTGGCTGCTCCCCATCCACTCAATCACCGGCCAGACCGAGCATCTCCAAGCGTTGCGGGGTCTCTTCCAGGGCCAGATGAGCAATCGTAGTAAAGTTACCCATCCAGCGCTCCAAGACAGAGAGAGCTTCCTGGCGGCTGCGCGTAGCGCCCAGCACTTCACCGCTCTCCACCTCGCGCTGGGAGCGGGCAGACTCCAGGGCAGTCACCAGGGCAAAATCGGCCTGCAATTGGCTTTCTGTCAAGCCGTAGCCGGCCAGGGTGGACAGAATCGCCGGGCTGCCCAGCGCGGCGCTGTAGAAGAGACGCATCTGGGCCACTTTGCTGGCAAAGCTGCGGCTGCGCGAGCCTTCCAGCCCCAGTGTACGATAGGTGACGTCATCGTCCCGGTAGAGGGTGCGGCAGAGTTTGACCCCACGCAGATAGGCGCGGCTGGCCGCGGCATCGGCCCGATCAAAGGCGGCGACGGCAGCCCGGCGGCGGCTCTGCTTTTGCTGTTGGCTCTCCCAGACGGCCAGGGCACTCTCGTAAAGACCCTTGCCCTGCTGCAAGCGAGCTTCGTCGTAGCCGAAGGGGGCCAGGGCGCTGCGTAGCTCACTCTCGGCCAGGGCGTTGGTCACAGCCAGGCGGGCAGACTCCAGACGGTTGGCAATCGAACGAGATGGCATGAGAATTTCCTTTCGGGTTGGTGCTGGGCCGCGGCTGTTGCAATCAGCCCCGGCCTACAAGCAATCAAATGGAGGTTGGAAAGCAGCAACCGTAATTACGATTGGATATACCTTAGCACGGGAAAAGAGAACGGACTATAGTAGATTATGCGTAATCCCCCAAAGTATTATCTTGGACGGTAGGTACCCTCCCGGACTCTGGCGGATCGAAGATGCAGAGGGGTCGGGGAGTGATGCAGAGCAGTCGGGGAGAGATGCAGAGCAGTCGGGGAGAGATGCAGAGTGGTCGGGGAGAGATGCAGAGTAGTCAGGGGAGCGATGCAGAGTAGTCGGGGAGTGACGCAGAGCTTTCGGGGAGTGACGCAGAGCTTTCGGGGAGTGATGCAGAGCGGTCGGGGACTGATGCAGAGTAGTGGGGCAGAGATGCAGAGCGGTCAGGTAGTGGCCCGCGGACGCGTTCTCAAGGGTTTCTGGCATTGGCACGCCGTCACCAGTGCTTGGGAATTTATGACCGACAAGCTATATTGGCAATATGTATAGATTGCTTAGTTGTCTATGCAAAGGCTCTATGATAGACTTACGCTGGGATAAATCGGGGGCGCTTTTTACCCCCATGACATGCACCACACTTTTGTCGGTAATCACATGGCTGCACCTCGGCCACCACTTGCGAATTCAAATTGCTTACATTCTCGCTGGAAAGGAGCTGCGTATGCGACTTGAAGACTTGACGCCAGGTATCGCTTTGACCGGCCTCGAACCGTCGGCCGTCGCTACAGTCGTCGCCATAGTGCAGATTGCCGCGGGTGCCGTACAGATTATCTACAAAACGCCTGGTGGTGCCCTCAAGGAGCGGATGCTGGGACGGGCGGATGAGGCCACTATAGCGGTGGCTACTGTCGAACGTCCGTGGGCCTTCGACGGTGATGGGGCGGCCTTTAAGCTCGCCCTCGAAGCCAAGCGTATCGATCTGGCATTTTTGTTCGACCCGATGATGGCGGTGCATACCTCCAACGTGGATCCGTTGCCCCACCAGATCACGGCGGTCTACGAGTCTATGCTGCCGCGTCAGCCGCTACGCTTTGTGCTGGCTGACGATCCGGGCGCAGGCAAGACGATTATGGCCGGTCTCTATATCCGGGAACTGCTCATGCGCGCCGATGCGCGCCGTATTCTGATCGTGGCCCCGGGCAGTCTGGTGGAACAGTGGCGCGATGAACTCTTTGAGAAGTTTGGTCTGGAATTCCGCATCTATTCCAAGGAACTGGAAGCGACATCACCCAGCGGCAACTCCTTTGAGGACCAGGACCAGATGATTGTTCGTCTTGACCAGATGGCCCGCAACGAAGAATTGCAGGAGTCGCTGTGCAACGCCGGGTGGGATTTGGTGGTTTTTGACGAGGCCCACAAGCTCTCCGCTCACTTCTTTGGAACGAAACTGGAGAAGACCGGGCGTTTCCTCTTTGCTGAAAAACTCGGTGCCCACACCCGGCATCTGCTGCTGATGACGGCGACGCCGCACAATGGCAAGGAGGGCGATTTCCAACTCTTTCTCTCGCTGCTCGACTCAGATCGTTTTTATGGGCGCTTCCGCGATGGCGTACACAAGGTGGATGCCTCCGACCTGATGCGGCGTATGGTGAAGGAGGAAATGGTCAAGTTCGATGGGAGGCCACTCTTCCCAGAGCGCAAGGCACACACCGTTAACTATGCGCTCTCCAACTTAGAGGCGGCGCTCTATGAGGCCGTCACTCATTACGTGCAGACAGAGATGGGCAAGGCTTACCAACTGGACGGTAAGCGCCGTGGGTCTGTGAGCTTTGCCTTGACTACCCTGCAACGCAGGTTGGCCTCCAGCCCGGAAGCTATCTATCAGTCGCTGAAACGGCGCAAGGAACGACTGGAGCGGCGGCGGCGCGAAGAACGGTTGGGGATGCGCGGACGACAGGCGATGGCGGAAACGTTGATGGATGTGCCTGAAGATGACGACGACTTGAGCGCAACGGAGCAAGAGAACCTGGAAGAGGCGCTGGTTGACGAGGCGTCGGCCGCCCGCACCAGCGCTGATTTGGAACAGGAGATTGCCAAATTAGGCATTCTTGAGTTACAGGCGAAAGCCGTAGTGGCTTCAGGCCAGGATCGCAAATGGGATGAATTGTCACGCACCTTGCAGAACGACCCGGCCATGCGCGACGCCCACGGGCGTATGCGCAAGCTCATCATCTTTTCTGAACATCGGGACACTCTCAACTATCTGCACCAGCGCATTGCTGGCGTGCTGGGCAATTCCGAAGCGATTATCACCATCCACGGCGGCACCCACCGCGACGAGCGGCGGCGTTTGCAGGCACTCTTCTGGTCCGACGCTGATGTGCGCGTGCTGGTGGCCACCGATGCAGCGGGCGAAGGTGTTAATTTGCAATGCGCCAACTTGATGGTGAACTATGACCTGCCCTGGAATCCGAACCGCCTGGAGCAACGCTTTGGGCGTATCCATCGCATCAACCAGCAAGAGGTCTGTCACCTTTGGAGTCTGGTGGCCAAGGAAACGCGCGAGGGTGAAGTCTATCATCGCCTGTTGCAGAAGCTTGAAGCCGAGAGCGTGGCTCTCAATGGACGTGTCTTCGACATTCTCGGTGAGGTATTCGAGGGCACCAGCCTCAAGGAGTTGCTGATCGAGGCGATCCGCTATGGTGACCAGCCTTCTGTACGCGCCCGGCTCGGCCAGCGTATCGAAAATGCACTGGATCAGGACAATCTGCGTGCCATTCTGGAACGCAACGCTCTGGCCCAGGAGACAATGAACGCCGAACGGCTCTTTGCGGTGAAGGAGGAGATGGAGAAGGCCGAAGCGCGGCGGCTGCAACCCTACTTTGTGCGTACCTTCTTTATGCAAGCCTTCGGTGCGCTGGGCGGCTCCATCTATCTGCGCGAGGCAGACCGCTACGAGATCACCCATGTGCCAGCCACGATCCGCGAACGCGATCGGCGCATCACCGGGCGCAACCGCCGCGACGTGGCACCAGTACTCAAACGCTACGAACGGGTCTGTTTTACCAAAGAGGCTGTACGCCCGCTCGACAAGCCAGGCATTGCCCACGCGGCCATGCTGCATCCGGGGCACCCATTGATGCTGGCTGTGAGCGACCTGCTGCTGGAACAACATGGCAATCTGCTGCGCCAGGGCGCTCTGCTCGTGGATCCGACCGACGAAGGCGACGAGCCACATCTTCTCTTTATGCTCACCCACGAGATCAAGGCGGGCAACGACCAGATACTTTCCAAGCGGCTTCAGTTTGTGCGGGTTGCGCCGGATGGTACGGCCACCTTTGCCGGGTGGGCGCCTCATCTCGATCTGGAGCCGGTGGCAGCCACTGACCTTGCGCTGCTCAGTAATCTACTGCGCGCGCCGTGGATCCGCGCTGACCAGGAACAACGCGCCCTGGCCCTGGCCGCGGCCACGCTTGTGCCCGAACACTATGCGGAGGTGGCGCAACGCCACATTGCCCAAATAGACAAAACGCTGACCGCTGTGCATGAACGGTTGACCAAAGAGATCGCCTTTCAAACGGATCGCTGGATCAAACTAAAAGAAGACAAGGAAGCGGGCAAGGATGTGCGGCTGAATCTGGAGAATGCCCGTCGCGTTGTGGCTGACCTGGAGGGACGGCTGGATAACCGCAAAAGGGAACTGCAAGCCATGCGCCATGTCACGTCCTCGACACCAGTGGCATTGGGTGGAGCGCTGGTTGTGCCGATCGGTCTATTGCAGCGGCTGCGTGGGGAGACTGGGAGCGATGGAGCGACCTTTGCCACGGATGCAGCGGCGCGGGCGCGCATCGAACGAATTGCCATGGATAGGGTGCGCCAGGTGGAGGAGGCACGGGGCTGTGTAGTTGTGGATGTGTCAGCGCAAAAGTGTGGCTGGGACATCACTTCCTATCCACTTCCGCTGGATGACAAGCAGGCGGAGGCGCGCCATATCGAGGTGAAGGGACGCGTCAAGGGCGCTGGCACAGTCACTATCACGCGCAACGAAATCCTCTACGCCCTTAACCAGGCCGACAAATTTGTGCTGGCCATCGTCTTGGTGGGTGAGGACGCGGCTGTCGATGGACCCTACTATCTGCGCAATCCCTTCGACCAGGAGCCGGGCTGGGGTGTGGCGTCGATTAACTACGATCTAAACGAACTACTGCACCGTGCGCGCAGAGAATTCGCAGACCGGTGAAGCGATCCTTATAATCAGTAGACCGCAGCGTGTTGGGTTCTCCCGGCACATGCGGGTCGCGTAGATGGCGATCTCTTGCCAGGAGAACCCAACCTACGACTCCCGCACTGGTCGGTGGTCCGCTGGCTGCGGTCTACTAATAATGAGTGACAAGCCCGCCGAACGACTGCTATCGTTTTTCAGGTAAAGTCCTACAAATGATTATCTGAAAACGATAGACGAAGACCCGGAGAACAAGACCATGCATTTGAAGAAGGTTGTCCTCAAGAATTTTCGGTGCTTTGCGGAGTTTGAGCTAAATCTCCATCCGCGCTTGACTGTGCTTGTGGCCGAAAATGGCGGTGGCAAGACAGCCGTTCTGGATGGGATCGCCATTGGACTTTCCCCCGTTCTGCGTTATTTCTCCACTGCCAACCAACGTCTTGCGGGTCCCGGCATCAAGGATACTGACTTTCGTCTCGAATTGTGGGATGGGCACGGTGGCGAAGAGCGCTGGGGCGTGAGCGACTACGCCCAAGCAGTGATCGAAACCACATCCGGTCTACAGTGGGACAATTGGCGCGCCTCTGCTCCGGGAAAGCAGCCTGTATCCAAAGTCGGACAAAGCGATCTGGCACTCTACGCATCGCGCATTCTCGAAAGCAGCAAGACAGCGACCCCAGAACTGCTGCCGGTCTTTGCTTACTATGGCGCACGCCGTGGATGGATTGTCATTCCGGAACGACTGCACGAGTCGAAAGTTGACTATGCGCACCCAACTTCCGCACTGGAGGGGTCGTTAGAATCGCTGAGCGATTTCAAGGAGATGTTGAAGTGGTTTGATCTGGAGGAAGCCAACGAACTAAGGGCCAACAAAGGAAAATCGGCCGGAGAGTACGACGTGTCTCCGGCTCTGTCGGCAGTCCGCTCAGCCATCAGAACGATTCTTGGCGGCGCTTATGAGAACCCGCGTTTCAATAACAAGCACAAGTTCGTCATAGAATCGAAGATCGACCCCAGCATCGTTCACTCCACGCAAAGCAGGCAGGGCGGCCAATTGCCGTTTTTCATGGAATCTGCTCTGGAGTCGAAGCACCTCTCTGCCGAACTACAAGTTTCCCAACTCAGCCAGGGCTATCAAAGTATGCTGGCGCTGGGGATGGACTTTGCCCGCCGTCTCGCCCTGGCCAACAGCCATCTATACCAGGCTGGCGATTGCTTCGATTGGACTTTTGCAACAGACTACATCGCCAGGTGGCATCCTGATGGTCTGCCGGACGTTCCACCCCCGGGTCCGGCCTGGTCACCCGCCATTATGTTGGTAGATGAAATTGACCTGCATCTGCATCCCTCTTGGCAGCAGCGTGTGCTGGCTGATTTGATGCGCACATTCCCGGCCACGCAGTTCATCGTCACCACCCATAGCCCACAGGTGCTCACCACGTTGCGCAAGGAAAACATCCGCATCCTGGCATGTGACGAGGACGGTGTCTGGACGGCCCGCGAACCCGCGATCAGCCCTCTCGCCCGTGAATCAGGCGATGCGCTGGCCTATATCATGGATACTCACCCACGCCCTGAAATCCCAGCCATCCTTTCCGACCTTCACGCCTACGAACAACTTGCCCGCGCTGGCTCTGCTGATTCCGAGCAAGCCTGCCAAATCAAAGCTCGTCTGGATGTGGCAGGCTTTGAATACAGCGACGCCGAACAAGCTCTGTTCGATTTTCTGGCGCATAAGGCCACGCAGAGCGCGGCAGGCAACCCATGATCGAACTCCAGCACTCACTTCCCGAACCGTCTGGGTTGGGCGATTACCGCCGACGGAATCCCGGCGGCTCATGGGATGATCGCGCTTTTGAAACGGTCCGTTCCACGGTTCGACGCCAGCTCAACCGCGAACAAGCAGGTCTTTGCGTCTATTGCGAAACCCTGCTGGCGGAAGATGATGGTCATATCGAGCATATCAGGTCGCGGAACTTGAATCCTCGTCTCACCTTCGCCTACGACAACCTTGCTCACAGTTGCAGCGAACCTGACCACTGCGGCCACCAGAAAAAGAGCCAAGTGTTGCCTGTGGAACCACGCCCCGGCTGCAACCGCTTTTTTGCCTTGATGGCGCTGGACGGAAGATTAGTGCCTGCCTTGGGGTTGACCGCTGGCGAGGGACACCAAGCTGACGATACGCTGCGTATCCTCGGTCTTAACGTTCCAGCTCTTGCCTGGCGGCGCAAGGGCTATGCCGACGCAATTCATGCACTATCCGATCCAGCAGACATCGAAGCATTTCTGGCGGGCGCTCCATTTCGCTGGTCGTTGAAAGGACTCTCGTCATGACCCATCCCATCAAATCGCCGCGCAAGCTGATCGAAGTCGCACTGCCGCTGGACGCCATCAACGTAGCATCGGCGCGTGAGAAGTCGATCCGTCACGGACACCCCAGCACACTGCATCTGTGGTGGGCGCGGCGACCGTTGGCCGCGGCGCGGGCAGTGATCTTTGCGCAGCTTGTCAACGACCCTGGCTACCAGCAGGGCGGCGGTTTTAAGTATGGCATGAACAAAAAAGACGCTGCGGTCGAGCGCAAGCGGCTCTTCAAGATCATAGAAGATCTGGTGCTGTGGGAGAATACGACCAACGAAGAGGTGTTGGAGCGCGCGCGCGCCGAGATCCGCCGCTCGTGGCGCGAGGTGTGCGAGCTGAACAAGGACCACCCGCAGGCTGTCGAGTTGTTCAACCCAGACAAGCTACCCGCATTACACGACCCCTTTGCCGGTGGCGGCTCGATCCCGCTGGAGGCGCAGCGGCTGGGGCTGGAAGCCTACGCCTCCGACCTCAATCCGGTGGCGGTGCTGATTAACAAAGCGATGATCGAGATTCCGCCGAAATTTGCGAATATTTTGCCAGTAAACCCAGATGCACATAGGTCGGAGAATGCTATGGGCAAAATCTGGAAGGGTGCGGCTGGTCTAGCCGAAGATGTTCGCTACTATGGTGCCTGGATGCGCGAGGAGGCGCAGAAACGCATCGGCCATCTCTACCCGCCGGTAGAGATCACAGCGGAGATGGCGCGCGAGCGACCGGATCTGAAACCGCTGGTGGGGCAGAAGCTACCGGTGATTGCCTGGTTGTGGGCGCGCACGGTCAAGAGTCCAAACCCCGCGTTTTTGCATGTGGACGTACCGCTCGTTGGGTCATTTAGCCTGTGCGCCAAGAAAGGCAACGAAGCATACATTGATCCAGTAGTTTGGCCCGATCGTAGAGGCTACGATTTCGTGGTGCGTTTACACGGCACCCCACGAGTGGATGGTACTGTTGATCGGAACGGTGGTTCTTGCTTGATGTCTGGCGCGCCAATGGGATTCGAATACATTCGTACCGAGGCACAGGCTGGAAGAATGGGCCAGCGATTGTTGGCAATAGTTGCCGAAACGGGCAGTAAGAAAGTTTACTTGGCACCGAATAGTATTCATGAGGAGATACTTGACGCCATTGGAGTAGAAAAAGGACCTCATGGCGCAATTCCAACTCAGGCACTTGGCATCCGCGTCCAATTATATGGAATCACTGAGTATTCGGCTCTGTTTAATCGACGCCAAAATCTCATGCTCCGTACGCTGGCTCAACTGATAGGCGAGGTTGCTCCGATTATTGCCAGCCAGCCCGGATCTTCTCAAGCATACTCGCAAGCAGTCCAGACCTATCTCGCTCTGGCGATGGGTCGATACGCCGACTACGGATCTACAATGACCTACTGGGATGATCGTGGTCCATCGATTCAAAAAACCTTCGGACTTCCTACTCTGCAGATGAGGTGGAGCTATCCTGAGACTAATCCGTTTGCCAACTTCTCAGGGAGCTTTTCCGGCATGGTCGAGGGAACCGGCACTGTACTTACCAACTTGCCTATAGGAACTACGGGGCGTTGCTGGCAAGCAAATGCGACAGCACCAAGCACGCTGCCACAAGTCGTCATCTCAACTGATCCACCCTATTACGACAACATCGGCTATGCCGCCTTATCTGACTATTTCTACATTTGGCTGAAACTTGCACTTCATTCAAAATATCCCGACTTGTTTGCAACCATTTTGACTCCCAAGGAAGATGAGTTGATTGCCGAGCCTGGGCGACATGGGAGTAAGGCAGCAGCAGCGTTGTTCTTTGAGGAGCAATTCGCTAAATTCGCATGTGAATTACTCAGCCATTCTCATCATGCCTTCCCGATAACAGTTTACTACGCGTTCAAACAGGCTGAACTTGAGCGGGAAGGTGGGCTTGTCGCCTCAACTGGTTGGGAGGTCTTTCTTGGTGGTCTCGTACAGCAAGGATGGCAAGTGCTGGGAACCTGGCCGATGCGAACTGAACAGTCTGGGGGACTTCGGCTTGTGGGGCGCAACTCCCTCGCTTCTAGCGTCGTTCTCGTCTGCCGCAAGCGGCCCACCGATGCATACACAATTTCTCGTCGCGAGTTCCTGCGCGCGTTGAACACCGTACTACCTGAAGCCCTAGACGAAATGACCAAAGGTGCCGGCGATGACCGCTCGCCCGTTGCCCCCGTGGATCTCTCCCAGGCCATCATCGGGCCGGGCATGGCTGTCTTCTCCAAATATTCCGCCGTGCTAGAAGCCGATGGCACGCCCATGTCCGTGCGCACGGCTCTCCAGCTCATCAACCGCTTCCTGGCCGAAGATGACTTCGACCAGGATACGCAATTCTGTCTGCATTGGTTCGATCAGTACGGCTGGGGCACCGGGCCCTATGGGGAGGCCGATGTGTTAGCCCGGGCCAAAGGAACAAGCGTGAGTGGAGTGCAACATGCTGGTGTGGTGGAATCCGGCGGCGGAATCGTGCGCCTGCGCAAGTGGACAGAATACCCAACGGACTGGAACCCTCAATCGGATGATCGCAATCCCATATGGGAAACATTGCATCACCTGATTCGGGCGCTCCGGCAAGAGGGCGAGACCCCCGCCGGCCATCTCCTCGCTCTAGTGCGAGGCAAGGGCGAAGCTACCCGCCAGCTTGCCTATCGCCTGTATACACTGTGCGAGCGGCAGGGCTGGGCGGAAGATGCGCGGGCGTACAACGAGTTGATCACCAGTTGGACTGGTATTGAGACGGCAGCCAGCACAGCGCCGGTCTCGCCACTCCAAAGCAGCCTATTCGACGCTTGACCTACCAAAAGGCCAAACTATGCAGAACAAGAAATTGACCATCCGCAAGATTGTATCCTACCTGAATGACGACGAGGCCGAAGGCGGGGGGCTGTGGCTACCAAATATCCAACGTCCCTTTGTTTGGGGCGAAGATCAGATCGCACGCTTGTTCGATTCTATTATGCGTGAATACCCGATCAGCACGTTGCTCGTCTGGAAGACCAAAGAAGCAGTGAAACATCGGCGCTTCATCGACAACTACCACCGCGATATCAAGCTGACTGATTTCTATGTACCGGAAAACAATCGTTCCAAGATGATGGTATTGGATGGGCAGCAACGCCTACAGAGTCTCTTTATTGGCCTGAAGGGCAGCTATTCAGGGGTTGACCGCGAACTATACTTTGATGTGTTGAGTGGCGAGAAGGTAGCGCCAGAAGATATTCGCTACCGCTTTGCATTCCACGAAAAGGCAAAGGTAGTTTGGCCCTGGGTGCGCTTCAAAGACATCGTGGTGGTGCATAACAAACTCGACATGCAGATTGCTCAGGATATTGAGCGCCTGGCCACGCAACCCCTAACCAACGACGATAAAGAGAAGGTACACACCAATATCGCCCGCGCCAGGCAGGAGTTCGTCCACGATGACAACATTACCTACCAGGAACTCGATGGTATCGATAACCCTGATACCTATCATGTGGACGATATCGTCGAAATCTTTATCAGAGCAAATTCGGGTGGAACCAAATTGGGTAAGTCCGACCTCCTCTTTTCCCTACTAATCGCAAGCTGGGAAGATGCAGACGGCGAGTTGGAAGGTCTTTTAGAAACTCTAAACCAGGGTGGCTTCGAGTATGATCGAGACTTTGTGCTCAAATGCTGCCTAACCGTGCTTGGTAAAGGCGCTCGCTACGAGGTAGGAAAGTTCCGCGACGGCACGACAAAAGAGGAGATCGTCAACAATTGGGACTCCATTGCCACTGCCATCAAAGCCGTGCGTGATTTTGTGGTCACTAAGACCTACATCCGCTCAGACAAGGCGCTGCCATCCTACCTGGCGCTAATTCCGTTGATCTACTTTCGATACCACTATCCCCAGAAGTTTGCCAGCGCAGAAGGGCTTCAAGAATACCTTCTGCGTGTTTTGGTGACTGGTGTGTTCGGCGGTAGCCCAGACAACTTGATTGACAAACTTGTACGCAACATTCAGGAGAACCATGGTTTCATTCTTTCCGAAATTTTCGGCGTTATCCGCGCCGACAACCGCAGCCTGGAAATTTCGTCCGAAGTCATCTTCAATCAATTTTACTTATCAAGGACGATCCATCTGTTCTTCAATCTTTGGTATCAAGATTTCAACTATACACCGGCTTTGGATGCAAATGGCCCGCAGGTCGACCATATTTTTCCCCAAAGCATGCTCAAGACCGTGAAAGTTATGAACCCTGATAGCGGAAGACTGAATATCCTGCGCTACCGAGCAGAGCAGCGAGACCAGATCGCAAACTGCATGTTGCTCACTGCCGAGGAAAACGGATTCCAAGGAAAGCGCGACACACCGCCCGCCCAATGGTTCGCCCTCTCTCACTTTGATGATGATCCCAAGAAACAAGCAGACTATCTTCGATTGCATTTGATTCCATCAGATCCAGCATTGTGGGAACTTGATAACTTCGAGCAGTTTATCGAGGCACGTAAAGCCCTCATCACTGAAAAATTCAGTCGCATGTTACGAATAGGCAAAGAATGATTATGAGCATGAAACCATGGCGTGAAGTAGTGGCACCACATACAGATGTTCTGGAAGGCACATTTCAACAGTCGGAATTCGCCGCCGACATCACCGCAGTGCAGGCAGGCAAAGCAACGCGTGAGTACCAAGACCCCGCGGCCTTCTACCAGCGCACATTCATCACAGAGGGTTTGCGCCTGCTACTGATCCAAGTGGTGCAGCGGCTCAATGGGCATGGTGGCGAACCAGTGATCCAGTTACAGACGGCGTTTGGCGGTGGCAAGACGCACGGCATGTTGGCCGTCTATCACCTGGCCACGCGGCGCTGTCCTCTGGGCGATCTGGAAGGCATCCCGCCGCTGCTTGACCAATCCGGCATGATGAATATCCCATACGCAAGCGTCGCCGTGCTTGATGGCCAGGCGTTTGCTCCCGGGCAACCATGGCAACACGGACGCCAGAGCGTGGCGACGCTATGGGGCGAACTGGCGTGGCAGCTTGGCGGCGAGGACGCCTTTGTGCTGGTCAAGGATGCCGACGCTACCGGGACATCGCCGGGCAAAGAGGTGCTAGCGACCCTGCTGACCACCTATGCCCCCTGTGTAGTGCTGGTCGATGAGTTGGTCGCCTATGTACGCCAGTTTCCCGATGGACAGGCGTTGAGCGGTGGTACCTTCGACAGCAATCTCTCCTTTGTCCAAGCGCTCACCGAAGCATGCAAGCTGGTTCCCAACGCCATACTCTTAGCCTCCCTGCCCGAATCCGAGGTGGAAGCGGGCAGCCAGCGCGGGGTCATTGCCCTGCGTGCCCTGGAAAAAACTTTCGGGCGTGTACAGGCCCTGTGGAAACCAGTGGCTACTGAAGAAGCGTTTGAGATTGTGCGAAGGCGACTTTTTGAACCAGTGCGCGACGCCAAGATGCGAGAAGTGGTCTGCCGCGCTTTTGCCGAAACCTATGTGGCAGAAGGTACACGACTACCCAGTGAGACCCAGGAGGCACGCTACTTTGACCGCCTGCTGCGGGCCTATCCGATCCACCCTGAAGTATTTGACAGGCTGTACGAAGACTGGACGACGATCGAGGGCTTTCAACGCACGCGTGGTGTACTCAAATTGATGGCCAAGGTGATCTACCGTCTCTGGCAGGACAACAACACCGACTTCATGATCCTGCCGGGAAGCCTGCCCCTGTACGACGGCGGGGCGCGCAACGAGTTGAACTACTATCTGACAGCCGGTTGGGACGCCGTAGTAGAGCGTGATATCGACGGCGAACGAGCAGAGACAACTGAACTGGAAAATAAGGAACCCCGCTTTGGTGCCGTCAATGCAGCCCGGCGGGTGGCGCGCACCATCTACCTGGGCAGTGCGCCGGCTTCTGTCTCCACCAAACCCGGCATTCGTGGCCTTGACAGGGCACGCATTTTGCTTGGTTGTCTTCAGCCAGGCCAGGCATCATCTACCTACACCGATGCCCTGAGTCGGTTGTCCGACCGGCTACACTACTTGAGCAGTTCTGGTGATAAGACGCAGGATGCTACACGATTCTGGTTTGACACCCGTGCCAACCTGCGCCGAGAGATGGAGGAGCGCAAAAAACGCTTCAAGGACGAGACCGAAGTGCGCACCAAGATGGCCGAGGTCTTGAAGAAGCTGATCGGTACCACCAACTTCTTTGACGGACACCACATCTTTACGCCCCATTCCGATGTGCCAGATGATAGCTCTCTGCGTCTGGTTATACTATCCCCAGAATACTTCTTCTCGAAGGAAGAGACGCGCCCGGCCTTCGATGCCGTTATGGAGTATATCCGAAACAACGGAACCAAACCCCGCCACCGTGCCAATCGGCTGCTCTTCCTGGCCCCGGATCATGGGGCGCTGGTACGGCTGCGTGACTGCATTCGCACGGCCCTGGCCTGGGCTTCCATCGTTGACGATGTGACGCATGGGCGGCTGAACATTGACCAACTGCAAAGGAAGCAGGCGGAGAAGGAATTACAGGTGGCCGAAGAGGTGGAGCCACGGGCGGCGCGTGAGTGTTACAAGTGGCTGCTCTGTCCGGCGCAATACACGCCGACTGAACCCAAACCGACGGTGGAAGCGTTCGCTCTGAACACAGGCGGTGCGGCGCTGGGCAGCGAGTTGGAACGCACCTGTCTGGAAAACGAACTGGTGATCGCCACCTGGTCACCGGTGCATTTGCGCGCCAAATTGAAGGAAATCTACTGGAAAGTAGACAAACCGGCCATCGGGGCGATGACATTCTGGGAAGATAGCCTGCGCTATCTCTTCCTGGCGCGTTTCAAAAGTCGTGGCGTGCTTGAAAAAGCCATCGCCCTGGGCGCAACTACACGGGATTTCTTTGGCGTGGCCTATGGTCAAAGCGAAGGCAAGTATGACGGGTTCAAACTGGGCGGGGCTGGTGTACAACTGGATGACACGCTGCTGTTAATCGAGCCGGGCGCGGCGGCGGTCTATGAGGCGGCGCAGGTGGCGGCGCAGGTGGCGACACCGACTGACCCGGCTGATAAGTATGTTTGGAAGCCAGGCGTTGTCACAACTGTCTCTGGGGGTGGTGAGAGCTATGCAGGCGGCGGAGCGGGCGCGGGCGGAATTATTGGCCAGGTGGAGAAGGCGCATACATTTATCGGCACAGTGGACGTGAATGCGGCCACGGCCAAGCTGCGGCTGGTGCAGATCGCCGACGAGATCATCAGCCTGCTGGCGAGTGATCCACAAGCGGTAGTGCGAGTGAGCGTGGAGATCAGCGCGGAATTTCCGGGCGGGGTGGCGGATGCAGTGAAGCGGGCGGTGACGGAGAATGCGGGGAGTCTGGGGTTTCGGATTCGGTCTTGGGAGTAGAGAAGACGAAACAGCACTCCCAAGCGGCTGCGCAACGCCGCTCAACGCAGGGGGTAAGGGGTTCTGTGGGGTAGATGAGACGAATGGCCAGCTTAAGCTCTGCGCTCTCTGTCAGACAGCGCAGATGCAACCAATCCTTTGATCGAGCCATTCTCTGTGGAAACGAGTGTGATCTGTGTCATTTTTCACCCCTTGCCTCTCTCTTCCACCGGTTACGATTCCTTGCGCCATTGTAGCATCGAACAGAACCGCCCACAAAGCGAGCGTTTTCCCATGCCCCACACCCTTACCAAAGCTGTTGACTTTTGGTAAGATTCATAGTAGAGTCTACTTACCGACAATGAAGTCGTCAGGCGCACCTCCCCATGGCCCCTTCCATCGTATCCCATAGGGTTCGCCGTATCGTCTCATCCAAACGCAACACAACGGCAAAGTCACCACCCATGGAACGTCTCCTCTCGATTGAACGCGCCGTACACAATGTGCTGGCCCAAAGCCTCGCCCTGCGTGCCGAACAGAATTTGCTGATGTTTGCTGACCAGGAAGCCTTGCCCGTTGCCGACGCCATGACCTCCGGTGCCCGGATGATGGGTGTCCAAGCCACCACTATCTACGTTCCCCGCTCCACCCAAAGCTCCTTTTCCGTGCATGAAGCCCTGCCATTTCCAGTGGAGGCAGCGGTACGCGAAGCCGACGCCATTGTGAGTTGCCTCTCGGATCGACCTGAGCATTTTGCCTACCGAACCCGGATTTTGCGGCATAGCTGGCGGCGCAGAATGAAAATAGCCCATCTGCCCGGCATGACCCTCGACATTCTGACAATGGCCGATACCGATTACGATCATATCGCCGAGCGTTGTTCTCTCTTGGCCCTGGCCCTGGTGCTGGGGCGGGAGATCGAATTGCAGACCCGACGGGTAGATGGCACCCTTTGTGTTTTGTGCGCTGAGCTGCGCGGGTGGGAATTCCCGCCTGGCATCAGCGATGGGGTGATTCCCGAAGGCTCCTGGGCCAATTTGCCGCCGGGAGAGGCATTTGCCATCCCTTTTCAGGCCAGGGGAGAAGTCGCCATCAATGGTTCCCTGCCCGGCCGCGTGCTGGATGTCGGCGAGGAATTGGTCCTGGCTTTCGAGAATGGACGATTGCGTTCGATTGCGCCGGAAAACAGCGATGCTGCCCGCCATTTGCAGACCAGCCAGATCGAGCGGGCCGAGAAGCAGAACGATCGGAACTGGACCAACTTGGCGGAAATCGGCATCGGTCTGAATCCAACCATTGATTGCCTGCGTGGCATCCCAATCCACGATGAAAAGAAGGCGGGTACGGCCCATATTGCCCTGGGCAATAACACCCTGCTGGGGGGGGCGGTGGATTCTACGATCCATTGCGATCTGGTCATCGAGGCACCCACGGTAACCATTGACGGCAAACCGATTCTGGTTCAGGGCCGCTGGGCATTGATCCCGGAGGATTGGCTTTTGGACCACCGCCAGGTAGAAGTGCCGTACGGCTGGTGGGAGGGAATCCAGAGTGTGCGCCGCAGCGGCAGCCGGGGAGACAAAGAAAACGGGCGTTTGCAGCGGCGTTGGACCTCCCGTTCAGGTCAGCGCGCCCCCTTTCCTGTGGGGCGTGACCAGACTGCACGCATGGCCCAGCGGCTGTATGGGTTGCTGCAAGCGGTGGAGGGAAATCTGCTCCGGGAAGTGCTGATTGCCCAGGCTGGACAAGAGAGCATAGACGCTTGGGAAATCCCTGGGCTGCTCTGGGTTCTCTTGCAGTATGATCTGATTCGTGTGCAGAATGGAGGTGGATAGCCATGACATCCATGCGGAGCGGAAAGAGTGAGACGCCGTCATTCCTGCAATTTCTTGACCGTCAGTTGCGGCTGCCCTTGCGCGCTGGGAGATCGGAGGTTCTCGCCTTCGATCTCTACCGTATGGACTTCTCGTCCTGGCGCTTACGCTTCTCCAGTCATACACCGGTTCTCCACGTCTCCGAGACCGACCTCGGCTCCATGAATTCCCGCGAGTTATTTCAGAGCCTACGCGATGTCGTCTATACCCGTGGCTATGGGGAACAGAATCCCATCGCGCTGATTGATGGGGATGGAACGGAGCTGCGCGAGGAGATTCGCACCCATCTCCTCCCGGTGGTCATCCTCGACCAGGCCGATCAGGCTCGGGTACTCGCCTCCCGCCGTCCCAACGGGGAACTGCTCGACTGCATCAGTCCCCAATTGTCTCTCAGTCTACTGGCCCCCTACGAGACCAGCAAACCGGTGACCGGCTCCCGTTTCTTTGGCCGGGAGTTCGACATCCGCAAGATTCTCTATGCGGGCGATGCCAACTTTGCGGTGATGGGTATCCGACGCATTGGCAAGACCTCCTTGCTGCGGGAGATCGAGCGGCGGTTGCGGGAGCAGGCCGAGGGTGCAGAGGGTAATCTAACTGGGGAACGCATCCTCTTTATGGATTGCAGCCCCATCCGTACACCCGAACACTTTGTCCAGGAAGTAGTGCGTCAGTTGGCCCCCCGGGAACTGGTGCGTTTGCAGCATCGCCAATTCCCCCTCTATTTCCCTGATTTTTTGGCTCGTATGCACCGCCAGTACAAAGGCGCACTGATCTTCCTGCTCGACGAATTCGATGCACTGCTAAAAGTTCCCTTCGGCCAGTCCCATCTATTGGATCAGCTACGCACAGCCAGCAACTCGGGCCATTGCCGTTTCGTGATCGCGGGTTTTCGCGAGGTACTCAACGCCTTCAGCGATCAGAACTCGCCTCTCTACAACTTTGCCAACCCTCTGCGTCTGAAGGAGTTCAGCCGGGACGAGACCACCAATCTGATCCTGGCACCGATGGAGAGCCTGGGCGTACATTTCGAGCGCAGAAACGAGGTAGTGGATCGTATCTACGACGAGACCGGCGGGCAGCCCAATCTGATCCAGCATTACTGTTCCATTCTGGTCGAGAATATGGACAGGCGCAAAGAGCGCACCATTTCAATTGACAACCTTTCCCATGTGTACAAAGACGAAGATTTCCGCGCCTTTGTACTCAACACCTTCATGGACAATACCAGTCATCTAGAAAAGGCACTGGTCTATGTGATGCTGCTCGATGCCGGCGAAAAGTCCCAGGCCGCTACTAAGGAACGTTTCAGTTTGGAGGATATGGATATAGCCTTACAAAAACGGGGAATCGACATCGTTCTCTCTGATCTGGAAAATAGCTGCCGCCAGTTGGAATTGGCGGGCATCTTTGCCAAACAGGGAATCCACTATCACTTTGCCACACCTGTCTTTCCGGATGTTTTGAGCGGTGGATACAACTTGCACTATCATCTGCGTAAAATCCGAGAGGAGGGGCTTTGGTGACGACTTATACCAGTGCGGGCGGGCAGGGCTGGACTATCGCTCCCTACCCAGGCGATTCCCCCTTCAAGAAAGTACGTATTCTACGCCAGGAAATCATTCAGGAGATAGTGGTCAATATCCGTCACCACGAATACACGGTTGTACTCGGCCCACCTTTCAGCGAAAAGACACGATTGCTCAGTGACCTGCATAACGCGCTGGCCGGGTTACCTACTTTTGTGCCGATTTCAATCGATTTGCGCCATGCGCGCTCGGACAGCGAAGAAGAATTTTTCACCAGCCTTGCGCTGTTGATCCAGCAGAAATTGGATGCAACGGGGATTCAGGAGCAAGGCATTGAAATTGTCGGCCCCGGGCGCTGGTTTCAAAATTTTTTGACAGATCGCTTGGAGCAGCAGACCAGCCACATCACCTTACTCTTTGACCATCTCAACATTCTGCCACCGGATTTGATCCACGCGCTGTTGCGCAGTCTGCGCGCGCATTTGATGGAGCGGAAGAGTGATCTGGTCTGGAAAATAGATGTAGTCATCGCAGGCAGCATGGATCTGGCCGATCTCTCCCTAAGCCCCAATTCACCTTTCAATATTGCCCGCCCAGTCCTGCTGCCGCCCCTGGACGCTACCCAAAGTCGGACTTTGGCGCAGGCGACGATGGCGGCCTGGGGCAAGGAGACATCGGAGAATGCTCTGGCTCAGATTTGCACCTATGCCGGGGGCGACTGCTATCTGATTCCCCATCTTTGTTACGTGGCGCAAGAGTTGATGAGCGGCAACCGGCGTTCCCAAGTGACAACAACTGTGATCGAACAAGCAGTGGTCCGTCTGCACCAATACGAACAGGCACAGTGGTCCATCCGGGAGGCGATCCGGATCATTGAAGACGATCCGGATACATTGTTGGACGTCTTAACAATCTTGGACAGAGGTAGTTTACTGCGCACCCAAAGTCACCAGACGATTACGCGTGCAGGCGCGGATCGCTTGCGTCTCTCTGGTGCAGTCGTCTTCGATGGTGACAACTACCGTATCAAGAATGAGATATACCGGCAGCGGCTGGGCGAGCATTTTACACCGTCCCGGGTGGGCCATGTTCTACGAATGACAGGCCGCTGGCAGGATGCCATCCACTATCTGGCACCCCGCCTGCAACACAACCGGCCAGGACAGGCCCGCTCCGATCTGCTGGAAGCTATCGTCCAGTCCATTTATGCCGCGGACAACCCAGACAAAGCCTACCTCTCGCTGGTGGAAGGCATCGAAAAAGGCTTCGGATTGAGCGATGTGGCCGTCTACCGGGCCGACGTGACCCGCAGCGAACTGCGTCTGGTCGCTGGTTCGGTGCGTGCGGACAGATCACACGCTACGCCCATTGACTTAAGCGACCTCTCCCATGTGGAAGCACAAACTTTTCACGACAACGGACATGCGCTGCGCAAGGGTGAGAATACGCACCGGCTGATCGCAGCGCTCACGCCAGAGATGCGCCCCATCGGCATTGTTACGGTGGATGCCTTCATCATACCCGATGATTACCGGGGACGACCACCCGGCTTGGGCGAGCTGCTGCGCTTTCTACGTCATGCCGCTGGTGCCATCGAACAGGTGATGATGCGCTCGGCTTTTCAGGAGATTGGACGGGCCGTACTCAGCCCTGACGCAGCCCACAGCAATTTGCAACAGGTACTCTTGACCGTCTCCAATGCCCTGGGTTGTGACTTTTCCGCCCTCTACCTGCTGGATCAGGCAGCCAGGGAAGTTGTCATGGAGGCAAGCAGTGGCCGCACCTCCCAGCCCCAAAAGACGCTGATCACACTGGACGACGATCATCCGACCACGCGGGCCTTGTCGCGTTTCCGCGAGGATGTGGAGAAAGGGCGCATTACCGCCATGCGCAGTGACGCACGGGAGGGGGTACGCATTCTTCTGCCTTTGGCCGCGGCCGGCGAGGTTCTGGGCGTTCTCGACCTGCATTTTGAGAAGATGCGTCACCCCCAAATTGACGCCGACTACCGCAGCACACTGATTACCTTTGCCGATCAGGTGGCCATCGCCGTCTACAATACCAAACTCTTCGAACGCACAGACCAGGCCCTGAGCAGACGCGTCGAGGAATTGGAGGCGGCCCGCCGCGAAGCAGAGAGCATGCGCGAGCGCGAACTGCACGAGATTGCCTGGGCCATCGCCCACCGGTTGAGCAATGCGGCGGGCGACGTACCTTACAGTATGGAAATTATCCGTAAGAACAGCGCGGGGCTTTCGTCAGAAGGAGTGGATGCCCTGGATCGGGTGCAGCGCCGTTTTGCCAGCATCGTCGGCCTGCTCAAACCGATGAAAGCCATTACCCGCCTGGAAGATGTGCCCTATGTCCAGTTGGACCTGCGCCGTGTGGTGGATGAAGCCTGCGCACGCGTGCTGCCCCGAGACCAGATCAAGCACCGGGTAGAGCTTCCCTCCTCCGCATTGTGGATTTCGGGCAACCAGCCTCTGCTCTGCGATGCCTTTCAGTCGGTGATCGAGAATGCGTGCGAGGCTATGGGCCGTGAGGGACGTTTGGCGATCACGGTCTCCATAGAGGAACGCCAGGTGAAAGTGCGTATCGTTGATACGGGACCGGGTGTGCCGCGCCAACTCTTTTCACGCATCTTCGAGCCAGGTTTCAGCACCAAAGAAGAATCAGGCGAAAGCCGGGGTTCTGGACTTTACATCTGCCGTCTAATCTTGCGCCGTCACCGGGGGGAGATTCGTTGCTTCAGTGAAGAAGGCAATGGGGCCACTTTTATTATCACGCTGCCGCTATTGGGACAGGAGGAATAGGCTATGCACTATGCCCGTATTCTGCTTTTGGAAGACGAACCGGATTGGGTGAATACCCTTACCCATCTCTTGGAAGGCAGCGGTGCAGTGGTCTTCAGCGCACCTACACCCAGTGCCGCCGAATCCATCCTGGATCAGCGATATATTAATGTAGCGTTGGTAGACGTAAGTATGCAGTTGGGCGATCCCCGCAACAGCGAGGGAATGGCCTTTCTGGAGACGATCCACAACAAAGGTTTGCGGGAGATCGTCCAGCCGATTATTGTCAGCGGCTATCCCGACGTTGCTCGTATGCGCAGGGCATTTCACGACTATCATGTGGTGGACTTTTTGGAGAAAGCGCCCTTCCGTCCCGATCTGGTGCGGGAGGCTGTGCGAGAAGCCTTGCGACGCATTGACCTGTGCGGCCCATTGGAGGTGGAGATCGAGGGCAATCGAAGCCTGTCCGATCTGCTTCAGCAGTTTCATTGGTCAGAACGCGAAGATTTGGGGGAATTGGAAGTAGAGTTTCGCGATATGCTGCGTCGGCTCTTTCCTGGGGCCGACCATCTCTTTATTCATCCGATGCAGGCGGGGCAGAGCGGAGCTGGTGTCCTGGAGGTCGAGCCGACCTACCCCGACGGGGTAGGTGCAGCCTGCATCGTCAAGTTTGGCAAGAAAGATAAGATCCAACGGGAAAGCAGCAATTATGAGGAATTCGTGAAGAACTTTGCGGGGGCGCAGAGCAGTACCCAACTGAGCGCGGTGTGCCAACGGCGCATGGGTGCCATCCGTTACCAATTGGTAGGCACGGCGATGGATCGCGTGACTGACTTTGGGGACTACTACGCCCAACACACAGTCCCGGAAATCACAGAGGGTCTTCTCAACAATCTATTGCATGTTACCTGCGGGCTTTGGTATGACAATCGCAAGCAACACCGCCGTCGCACCGACCTGATCAGTCTCTATAGCGAAGCGTTAAGCATCGAATGGGACAAAGTGGAAGCGGCGATTGCGGCTGTCGAAGGCAAACGGATTCGCAACGGGCAGATCGAATTCATTGGGCTGTCTGGCATCTACACAGAACCGCTGGCCTGGATCAAGAGCAAGGAGCATCAATACTACGTCAACGCCTGGCACTCTACCACCCACGGCGATCTCAACCAGCACAACATTCTTGTCGCCGAGGACGGCCAATGCTGGTTGATTGATTTCTATCGCACCGGGCCAGGTCATATTCTGCGCGATGTGGTGGAGTTGGAAGCCACCATCAAACTGAGCCTGACCCCACTCCCAGACCTGGAAGTCTACCACCAACTCGAACGAGCGTTGCTCCTCGCCACTGACAGTGACAAAGTGGCACTGCCAGATCCATCAGATCCGCTCTATAAAGTGCTGGCTGTCATCGTCTACTTGCGCCGTTTTGCCGAGAGTCTGAGCGGCAGAAATCGCGATCTGCGCGAGTACAATGTGGCGCTCCTGATGCAGGCGCTCAAGATGCTCAGTCTGGATTTTCTGCGCGCCGATCACGAGAAGATTCTGCTCTCGGCGGCCATGCTCTGTAGTTGGCTGGAGAATGGGGGGAAGGCACGGATGCCAGCAAGTGGCGCAACATCTACAGCACCGAGTGGGTCTCCAGCGACACCTGGACCGACGCAGGGTGCTTCGTCATTCCCTTCCCCACAGGCGGACAACGACGATCTGCCCCTGACCGAAGAAGACATGGCGACGTTGCGGTCACTGTTTGACTAACCCGTCCGTATAGAGAGATTATCATCCTGCACCCGCACATCCGGCTGCACGCTGCCTGTGCTGAAGATGCTGTGGATGTTGCCCGGATTCTCCTGGATGGCGTTGAGCAACTGCACCAGACCGCTATCGGTCATTGTGCCCCCAGCACTCCGTACACGGTCAATGAATTGATAGCGGGCTGCGCTGCTGAAGTTGCTGGTAAGCAGTTCGGTATACGCGGTACTCAGAGGTTCGGGAATCCGCAACCGACTGATGATCAACGTCCTCGCCATCAATTCGATGCCGTGTGCGATCAGATCGCCAATGGCCCGCTGCTCCAATTGGTTACGAATTTCTCGTGCTTGCGTTCCCATAAATGGGCTGAAGAGTAGGCCAAAATCAACTTGGTTTTTATCATTCTGGGGCGTAGGCTTAGATGCATCAGTGATTAATTCCTGCAATATCTGCTTGAAAATACGAATCTGCTGAGCATCCCTGGCTTGTTCATCGTAATAGAGTTCATCACGATCCATTTGCTGAGGGACAAGACGTATCTGGTAAGCCAATTGTACTGAAAGCGGAAGCCCGCCAGGGGTGAATAACCCCGAAATTTCCAGGCTGGTCACTTCCCGGCGGCGCACATTCACTCTGGCTATCTCCTCCTCGAACGGCCACAGAATATAGAAGCCAGGCCCAACTGTCCGGCTAAATCGATCTAAGAAATGTACAACGGCAACGTGGCCCTCCTCTACTGTGCGGAAGCGACGCACAACAACCAGAAGCGCCAGACCGGCAATAGTAAGAAGTGCTAACAGTGAGAGGGCATCCATAAAGTTCATCTTTCTCTTTCTCCTCTCATCTCTACGAAACCTGCTGTTCGGCGACGTGGAAGGCGAACAATTGGGAGAAAAGGCGCGCTGGTGATTCCCTGACGAGTAGCCCTCGGCGGATCAGATATTCTTCTATCGTAGCGGATAGCACCCCCCCGTGGACTACCTGGGCCAGTGCCTGCTGCTCGTCCTTATGCAAATGCCGCCAAATCTTTTCACACGCCCCGCGCACTTTCGGGTTCTGAGCCACCAATTGTCGTCCATCCAGGCGCGACAACGAGAATGTGGGGGAAAACGCATCGAATACGGCCTTGAGCAGACCGCAGTGCCCGCCTGTCATCCCATAGAAGTTGCTGCGTAGTACAGAATTGAGGCGGTCGGTCGGTAGATTCTCCTGACGCAACAGCGCGTCCAGCATTGATTCACTATCGTTCCGATTGTAGGCGGGCAGGGGGAATATCTGACTCTTTAGGAGTTCAAAGAATTTGCCGGTCTTGAAGGAACCATCTGACCTGATCAGTTGGGGCAGCATGTGGGTAATTGTCACATAGACCAGATTGCCAGAGGCCCGTTGGTCATCGCGCAGGGAGCGCAACACTTCGGCAAAATCGCTGGCCTGATGGCGGAGCAGGGCATCGAATTCGTCCCACACCAGCACAATGCGTTGGTCCCGATCCTGGCAGAGGAAATCCAGCATCAGTCGCAATTGTTGCTGTGGCTCCAGGCTGGCGGGCAATGCGGGGGATGTCAACTTCAAGCGTAAGGACAATGCCATCAGCATCTGGGCAATCGAGCCAAAAAGCTGATCCCGCGGCTGGTCTCCCGGCAGACAGTGCAGATGGAGAAAATGGGTACGGTTGGCGTGGCTGGCCGGCAGATAGTAACGGATCACTTCTGGCTGCTGGATGAATGTAATGAGGTTGCTCTTGCCCACCCCGGCCAACCCCACAATGGCCACCGAATCGCCATGCTGGATGGCGGGCATCAAGCGTTCGATGACTTCGGTTCGATAGGTGATGGGATAACGGTTGAGGACGAGAGACATGGAAATCGCACACTCCTCAGTTTATTGGGCTCGTCTGTTGACTTTAGACGCAATTACCCTACTGCAAGATAAGACAAATGTCAAACCACAAAAAGGGGCGGGTTACAAATTTGTAACCCGCCCCTTTTTGTGGTTTGACACGACGCCTTTCACCCAACACCCATCTCCGCCAAAACCGCGCGGGCCTTGTGTGCGTTGGCTGAATCGGGATCGCTCTTGACTGTGCGCCGCAGGCGATAGAGAGCCTGCTCATTGCCGGCGCGGGCCATCGCCAGGGCCTCGGCAAAGCCCTTGTCCGCATAGCTCATATCGCGGGCCACTACGGGGTTGTCGTACTGCCGCCAATAGTATTGCAGATCATCGCCAGACCAATTCGTGTAGACATCGTCCCAACGCAGCGCGCTGGGGCCGTGGGGATCCAGCATGTGTTCGGCAATCGTATCCCCGACGGCCTGGTAGCGGTTGTCCAGGGAGAGGCGGAGTTTGTCTTCCGTGTAGTTGGGCAAGGCTCTGTGGATGGTCAAGGCCGGGAAGATCAAAGTATCGCCCATCTCATAATCGGTGCTGTGCCAGACCGGATCGATCTCTGGCTCGGCCTCGGCGTCAACAATCAGACCGCCGGCACCCAGGGAAAAGTGGTGGTCCAGCACCCGACCGACTTTGTGGGAGCAGGGAATGACAGCCAGCCCGCCCAGTTCAATCGGGCAATCGCCCACGGGTGCCCAACAGGTATAAGTCTCAAAGTTGCCCTGGAAATGCACAAAATCCTGGTGGGTGGGGGTGGTGTGTTCCGTGTACTTGGGAAACCAGATGCGGGCGATCTTTTGCGGGTGGGGCATAATCGGCCGCCCCACAATTTTTTCCACCATCTCGGTCACTTCAGGCCAATGCGCCGACCCGTGAAAGGCTTGCAGTTTGTAGACTTCGCCATAGCCTGCGCTGTACTCGCGGTCGCCTTCGGTACACTGGCGGCTGATGTCGGCGATCCCATCCAGAGGATCCGTACCGGCGACCAGCCAGCCCACCCGTTGGATGGTGGTCATCATCTCACGCCGCAACTCGCGCATCTTGTCGGGATTCTGTAGGCGTTTGAAAAAGAGATAGCCTTCATCGGCCATGCGGCGGCGCAATTCCGCCGCGTCATCCATCGCCTCATTCGAGATGCGCAACGCTTTAATTTCCTCAGCCATTGTATGCTCCTTTGGTTTGCGTTCAGATCACTGTGACCACATTCAGATTGCATCTGATTTGGAAATAGAACGCGGATCACGCGGAAAGGGCTGATCAGCGCGGATTAAAAATCTGCGAAATCTGCGTCCTCTGCGAAATCTGCATTCCTATTTTCATTGTTGATTTTGCCCCGCGCGGCATGGACACTATCCTGTAACTCGTTGTGCTACTTTGCCGGAACGTTACACCCAGCGCGCCAACCCCAACTCATAGCCATGCACCATCCCCGGATGGCTGGGACGCACGCGCATGCCCACGGCCAGCCGCCCGCTCTCGGCGGGGGAGAGGATAGCCGCGTAGATGATACTACCGTCGGCGTGGCGCTCGCCCGCCTGCATCGGGATAACCGTCGGCGCGGCGAAGTCGTTGCCGGCGTCGTTGCCCACCACAATCTCCACGGCCAGATCGTCGGCGGCGAGACGACCGGGCCAGAGACGGGCCGTCAGGGGGATGGCGTCGCCCACCGCGGCCTGGGCGGGCGCGGCCTGGACGCTGTGCAGGTTGACGCTGAACCAGTTCTCGCGCACGCGGCGCTTCCACTCGGCCAGGGCGCGGGCCGCCGCGTAATTGTCAGATGCGGCCGCGGCCCCCGTCGTCAGCGCGGGGACGTAGAGCCGCTCGCTATACTCCTTCACCATCCGGCGCATGGAAAAGCGCGGGCCACAGGTCACAATCGAACGGCGCATCTTTTCCAACCAGCCCAGGGGCAGACCGGCGGCATTGCGCGTGTAGAAGAGCGGCAGCAGATCGTCTTCCAGGCTGGCGTAGAAGCTGAGCGCGTCGGCCTCGTCCTGGGTTTCGGCGTCCTTATAGGCCCGCTCCTCGCCGATGGCCCAACCGTTTGTGCCGTCGTAGCCCTCACGCCACCAGCCGTCCAGGATGCTGAAGTTGGGCGCACCGCTGAGGGCTGCCTTCTGGCCGCTGGTGCCGCTGGCCTCGTAGGGGCGGCGCGGGGTGTTGAGCCAGACATCCACGCCCGCGATCAGATGGCGGGCCACATTCATATCATAATTTTCCACAAAGACGATCTTGCCCGCCAGTTCGGGCTGCTGGCTCAGCTGGTAGATGCGCTGGATCAGCGCCCGCCCCGGCTCGTCTTTGGGGTGGGCTTTGCCGGCAAAGACAATCTGCACGGGGCGTTCGGGGTCGCTCAGGATGCGTTTGAGCCGCTCCAGATCGCGGAAGATGAGGGTGGCGCGTTTGTAAGTGGCAAAGCGCCGCGCAAAACCGAGGGTCAGCGCATGGGGATCGAGCAGGCGACCCGTTTGCTCCAACCGCCGCGGCCCTTCGCCGTGACGGGTGTACTGGCGGCGCACCCGATCCCGCACAAAGTCCACCATTTTGGCCTTGCGCAGGTTGTGGACATCCCACAATTCCTGGTCGGGGATGGCGGACAATTTTTCCCAGGTCGCCGGGTTGTCCACCTCTTCCAGCCAGTCGCTCTGCAAATAGCGGTCGTAGAGGCTGCGCAGATCCGCGGCCAGCCACGTGCCTGTGTGTACGCCATTGGTAATGAAGCCAACCGGCACCTGCGCCACCGGCGTACCAGGCCACATCTCCTTCCACATCTCCCGGCTCACCTGGCCATGCAGTTCGCTGACGCCGTTGTGATAGGCGCTGAGGCGGAAGGCGAGGACGGTCATACTGAACTGGACACCCCAGCCCTGGTCGTGGCTGGCCAGCGCCATAAAACGGTCGCGGTCAATGCCCATTTGCCCCCAGAACTGCCAGAAGAACTTCTCCATCAGCTCAAAGGCGAAGGCGTCGTGGCCGGCGGGCACAGGCGTGTGGGTGGTAAAGATGCTGCCGGCGCGCACCACTTCCACCGCAGCGTCGAAAGGCAGCGTTGGCGTGGGCGGATTACCAATCCGCCCTACACTGTCTGGGAGTACTTCCCCCTGCACCAACTCCCGGATACGCTCCAGATTCAGGAAGGCCGAATGGCCCTCGTTCATGTGCCAGACCGTCGGGTGCAGCCCCAAGGCGCGCAGCACGCGCACGCCGCCGATGCCCAGCACAAACTCCTGGCTGATGCGCATCTCGTTGTCGCCGCCGTAGAGCCGGGCGCTCAACTCCCGATCCTGGGGTGCGTTGCGCTCCACGTCCGTATCCATCAGATAGAGAGGGATGCGTCCGACCTGAATGCGCCAGACTTTCGCATAGACAGTGCGTCCGGGCAGGTCTACGTGGATGAGGACGGGCTGACCGTTGGCGTCCAGGGCAGGGGTGGCGGGCACTTCGGAGAAGTCGAGTTTTTCGTAGATGGCTTCCTGCTGACCGTCCGCCGCGATGCGTTGGGTGAAGTAGCCCTGCGGGTAGAGAAAACCCACGCCCACAAAGGGCAACCCCAGATCGCTGGCCTCTTTGCAGTGGTCGCCGCTGAGGATGCCCAGACCGCCGCTGTAGATGGGCAGGGCTTCGTGTAGACCAAACTCGGCGCTGAAATAGGCGATGGTTGGGGATTGGGGATTGGGGATTGGGGATTGGGGATTGGCGTGGGTGCGCCGCTGCCAGGTGTTCGCTGCCGGGTCCATATAGGCGTCAAAGTCGGCCAGCACAGTAGAAAACAGGGCCAGCCACTCCCCATCCGCCGCGGCCCGGTTGAGCAGTTCCTGGCGCGCGCTGCGCAAGAACTTGACCGGGTTCTGGTTGACGCTGCGCCACAACGCCTCGTCCAGGCTGGAAAAGAGCGTCTGTGCGGTCGGGTTCCAGATCCACCAGAGGTTGTAGGCCAACTCCTGCAAGCGGGAAATCGTTGCGGGCAGCTTGGGAAAGACAGATATACGTCCGAGGATGTTCAATGAAAGCTCCCAAAAAGATTTGCACTGTAGGGGCGCTGCTTGCTGCGCCCGATGCACAGAAGCGGGCGCAGCAAGCAAGCGCCCCTACACGGAAAATCTTTA
>CAMDEX010000006.1 GCA_945897075.1 Litorilinea aerophila | reverse complement strand
TGGGCGTCGGTGCCTTTGCGCAGCGAGACACCGTTGGCGTCCAGCAGTTTGCCTGCCTCAATCGTCTTTTTGGCGTTGTCCCAGGCCCCGCCGCTGTTGTTCATCATCAGCGCCACAAGGATGCCCACGATCGTACCCACCATCAGCATAGCCGCAGCAGCCTCGTAACGCAACACCACTCCCACCAGAATCGGCAGGCCGACAGCCAGGACGCCGGGCAGGATCATCTCACGCAGGGCCGCGCGCGTGGAAATGTCCACAGCCCGCGCGTAATCTGGCTTGCTGGTGCCCTTCATAATGCCCGGGTTCTCGCGGAATTGGCGACGCACCTCGACGATCATTTTCTCAGCGGTGCGACCCACAGCCCGGATCGCCAAGGAGGCGAATAGAAAGACCAGCATCCCGCCCATCAGGGCGCCCACAAAAACCGGCACCTTCCCCAGGTCAACAATATGCACAGTCTCGGAAACGCCTGCCGCCACAGCCCCTGCCGCTTCTTTGACCTTCAGTACCAGCGCTACTTTATCGAGATAAGCCGAGAAGAGCAGGAATGCGGCCAACGCGGCCGAACCCATCGCATAGCCCTTCGTGAGCGCCTTTGTTGTATTGCCCGCCGAATCCAGAGCGTCTGTGCCGGCGCGCACTTCCTCGGACGCATTCGACATTTCCACAATGCCGCCGGCGTTGTCGGCAATCGGACCAAAGGTGTCCATGGCCAGCACGTAGGCCGCGGTCATCAACATACCCATCGTGGCTACGGCTGTGCCAAAGATGCCCGCCTGATAGGTGGTCACCCCCAGCAGATCAGCCGCGCCGGCCCCCAGGCCAAAACTGGCCAGGAGGGCCGCGGAGATGACCAGAACAGGAGCAGCCGGGGTCTCGAAGCCGATCGCCAGACCCGCAATGATGTTGGTAGCCGGACCCGTCTTGCTGGCTTCGGCAATGGATTTGACCGGGCGGTAGTTACTGCCGGTATAGTATTGGGTGATGAGCAGAAAGGCGGCGGCGTTGGCAAGCCCGACCAGCCCCGCGGCAAAGAAGTAGAGCCAGGCCGACCCCAACATCAGGTAAGTCGCCAGGGCCAGGAAGACGATTGATAGACCCGCCGAGACGTAGAAGCCCCGGTTCAGGGCGGCCATCGGATCTTCCTGGTTATTTTTCATCTTGGCATAGAGCACACCGGCCAGACTGGCAAAGATGCCAAATGAGCGCAAGACGAGCGGAAAGAGGATCCACGCCTGATTGCCTGTCACATTCGCAATGGCGACACCCAGAATCATAGCGCCAATGTTTTCGGCCACAGTGGACTCGAAGAGATCGGCGCCACGGCCAGCGCAATCGCCCACATTGTCACCCACCAGGTCGGCGATGACGGCCGGGTTACGCGGGTCGTCTTCGGGGATGTTCTGTTCGATTTTGCCCACCAAGTCGGCCCCCACATCGGCCGCTTTGGTGAAAATGCCACCGCCCAATTGGGCGAAGAGAGCCACAAAGCTGGCCCCAAAGCCTAGTCCGATAATCAGAAAGGGGGCAGCCGCAAAGCTGTTGTTCAAGCGTCCATAAACTTCATACAGCCCCCACACACCCAACAGGCTCAGAGCCACCACCAGAAAACCAGAGACAGCGCCGCCGCGCAGCGCCACTGTCAGGGCATCCCCCACCCCGTGACGGGCCGCCGCAGCTACCCGTCCATTGGATTTCACAGCCGTCCACATGGCAATAATGCCGGAAACGCTGGAGAGCAGCGCCCCCAGCAAAAACGCAACCCCGGTCTGAATGCCAAGCTGCAAGGGCGTTACCCCTTCCACTTCAATATAGCGGTCAAAGAGAGCAATCAGAATGCCCACGGCAACCGCTGTCACCACAGCGAAAATGCCGATGGAAGTGTACTGCCGGCGCAGGAAAGCCGTGGCCCCCTCATAGATCAGGGCGCTGATCTCGCGCATTTCTGGTGTACCGGTGTCGCGCCGCAGCACGTCTCGCACCAGAAATATAGCAAAGCCAATCGCCACGATGATGGCAACCGGCACAATCCACATCAGTTCACTGCTGAGAGTCATAATACTTTTCTCCTTGGATGTCGGGTGTTCTTACAAAGTGCATAAAAAACGGCCCCTGTGAGGCAATGTCTGTCCACAGAGGCCGAGAAAAGCCGTCTGCCACGTCGCTGTAGCATTTGTCGAATCGCGCTTGTGTATCAGTTCACAAGCCACTTCTATTGTATTGTAGTCTACATAAACAAGTCAAATCCCATTTTCTTGTGGTGAGAAATGAAACGTGAAACGTGAGAGTAGACGGCGATCTCACGTTTCCTCTTTTTGTTGTCTTAGGCCAGCAGCCGTTCCGCCTCTGCCATCTGCCACTGCATCTGCAAATGGGTGGTGTCGTGGGATTTGAAGGAGCGCGCCACATCGGCCAGACGCGTGCCGCGCACGTCAATTTCGGCCAGATCGGCCACGCCCAGCCCTAACTGGTGGCCGTAGTGCAGCAGCCCCAGTTCCAGCGGATCGAAACCCATCGCCTTTGCCATCACCGCATCCGCCGCAAAGACATCCGTGCTGGCCGCGGCCACGCCAAAGCGGAAGCCGTCCTCCCCGCCCGGCCCGTTGCCCTGCAAGCCCCACGCACCGTCAATCAGCGCCACATCCGGGGCCAGAAAGCGGGAAAGCCGGATCAGATTGATATTCAGCACCCGGGCCTCGTCGGGGAGGAGGCGGGCGGCGTGGGTGGGGAAGCCGTGCATCTTAACCCGATCCGGCTTGTGGATCGTGCCCATAATCATATTTTTCAGGGCCAGAGTCACCACACAGACGTCGTGGGTTTTGGGGATGGCGACGGAAATCGTGCAGGGGCAGTCCAGCACCGTCTTGGGCATACGGGCAATCGTCTCGCTGCCGTCGGCCAGGAGGATGGGCGTCTCCACCCAGTTGGTCTCCCGGTGCAAGTCCACCAGCCGGATGGGGACGGGATACTCGGCGTCCAACGCGTGATAGCCGAAGACGTCCCAGGCTTGCCCCGGATAGTCCTCGTTGCCGCCTTCGGCGATCAGAATTTCCAGGGGTGGTTTGGGTGTGCTGAGCAGAAAATCAATCGCCCCGCGCATGGCGTCGGCGTGGCTGGAGGCCAACTGGTTCTTGCCCGACAGAAAGTTGGGTTTGAGCATCACCTGCTCGGCCAGCCGCGACTCCACATCGCCGCGCACCAGATCGAGCGCAGCGTAGACGGTACGGCGGCGGTTATCGCCCCGGCTCAGCCCCACACGGGCGCGTTTCTCGGTCATTGGGTCTTACCTCCTGGAGAATGGGAATAGAACGCATAGTTTTACAGATAAAGATTTTCTCTGTAGGGGCGCTGCTGGCTGCGTCCATCTCTTGTGTGCCGGGCGCAGCCAGCAAACGCCCCTACCGATAATTACCTGTAAAACTATATCTGCCACCTGCAACTTGCTACCTGCAACTCCTACAACCCCAGCCCCTCGTCAATGTCCCGCTGGTATTCCCCCAGCGATTCGTTCAAGACTTCTTCGATTGTCACCGCACGCCCGGCCAGGCTGGATTCCAGCATGGCATAGCTGACCGCCACCGAGCGCGTGCCCTGGGCTGCGTCCACTTCAACCGCTTGGCCCGTGGCAATGGCGTCGCCAAACTCGCCATATTCTACGGCTATCAACTTGCGATCTATCTCGTTGAAAGGGAAGTCGTAGCGCCAGAGCCGATCACCGCCAAAGAGGGCCGCGGTTGTAGCGTCCAGGTGAAAGTCCGGCACCAGATCGAGCAGGCGGGCGTCGTTGATGGACTCGCCGTCTTTGTGCAGGGTGATGACATTGCCCGTGCGGTCATTGGGCAGGTCCAGGGAGCCGGTAGCACCGTAAATGCGCCGAATCCAGACGCCCTGGCCGTGGGCCGCGTGATCCTCCACATAGGAGGCCACCGCGCCGCTGGCAAAGGTGAGGGTGGCGTAGGAGGCATCCTCGGCGGTCGCTTCAAAGCGGCCCGGCATATCCTTCTGCCATTTGCCATAGACGCCCGCCGGGTTGCTGGCATTGGCACCGCCCCCCGCGGCCGGGTTGAGCCGGTATTTCTCGTGCAGCCGGCTCTGGGCATAGGCGGTGGTGATGGGTCCCAAATAAAATTCCAGAATGTCAGCGAAGTGGACGCCTACATCAAGCAGTACACCGCTCTGGTTCTTCTGGTGTCGCCAGACGGAAATCAGCATTTTATCAGCGCCGCCCATCGTGTGATGCACCATCAGCCGGGGCGCGCCGATGACGCCAGCATCCACCAGCGCCTTGCCCAGCCGGTTGATGGGGTCGCGGCGGTAGTTCTCGGCCACGCTGACCACCCGCCCGCTGCTTTCCCCAGCCGCGCGGATGCGGTTGCCGCCTTTGACGGTCAAGCCGACTGGTTTCTCTACCAGCGCGTGCATCCCCCGTTGCAGGGCTTCCACGGCCAGGCTGTGATGATAGGGCGGGGTGGTGGTGATATCCACGGCGGCCACGCCCAGCGCTTCCAGCTCGGCCAGCGTGCCCACAACCGCGGGGCGTTTGCCCAGCCGCTCCTCGGCGTCGTTGGCCAGGGATTCGGCGTTGCTGGTCCACGGGTCACAGGCGGCGACCAGTTCAAAGCGGGAAAGACCGGCGTTGGTCAGTTCGGTCAAGCCGTAGAGATGGCGGTGGCCCATGCCGCCACAGCCGACGATTGCCAGGGGAATGCGATCCATTTGGGGTGTCTCCTTTTGGGATGGGGGTGTTTGAAACCAGAGCTACGCCATTATAACACGGATCAACACTGTGTGAATAGCCATATACGCACCCGGTTACGCAACCCATTTCGATTGTATCTGTCCCGCAAGCGTGCTGTTCAAGAAACCAGCAGCCGGGAACGCCGCCATCCCTGGCGGCAGCCAGCAGGATGCTGGCGTTCCCAGGCGTAACTGCGTAAGTCCTGATGTCGTCGTCGTGCAGGGTCTGGGCGGTGGATGCTTTTCTCGTTGACGCACGTTGTTGCGCGTTCTTGACTTTTTCGGTAGAGTTGTCTGGCGAGCAGGTCAGAATCAGAACTTCTGATAGGAGAAATCACAATGGGTGAAACAACACAAACCTTTACTACCCCGTGGGGCTTTACGGTGGTCATCGAGCCTGATGACGAAGATGGAGGGTATATTGTCCATTGCCCCGCCCTGCCGGGGTGTTGGTCGCAGGGTGAAACGATTGATGAAGCCATACACAACATTGTAGATGCCATTTCTGGTTGGTTGGCAGTTCATATCGAACGTTCTCTCCATTTGTCCCGCCTGCAACTCAAGTCCGAACCGTTGACTCATTCGTTGTCGCTCCAGGTTCAGATCCCCTGATGCCGCAGCTACCCCGCGCCACAGACAACGACGAATACTTGGAACTGTTTTACGGCAAGAAACAACGTTAGGCGATCGGTCCTCCCGTCTCCCCTCCTTCCCAGCGCGCCCGCGTGGGAACGTCTTTGCGCTGCTCCGCGGCAAGTGTAACTGGTCGGGCAGTCGCCGCGGGGGGGCGCGGGAGCGTCCGCGGGAGCGCCCACGCCGGAGCGTGGGTGCAAGAAAACGTGAAACGTGAGACGATATGACTGCTCTCACGTTTCACGTTTCACACCTCACATTTCTGCGGTCGGACTGGCAGTCCGACCTACGGCCCCACCACCAGATCACTCACCAGCACGGCCACGCCGGCGCGGTTGTCGCTCTCGTCCCCTTCGGCGATGGCGTTGTCCGGGTCCACCACCACTTGAAAAGATAACGCACCGCTGTTGGCCGCTGCGTTGTAGAGCACGCGCACGGGCGCGCTCTCCCCCGCGGCCAGGCGGGCCAGTGTGACTGGCCCGCCCACGGCCACCGGGCTACCGCTGCTCACATCCATCACATGCACAGTAATGTTGGCCGCGTCCTCGCTGCCCCGGTTGAGAACCGTCGCGGTCAGCCGCACCAGTTGGTTCGACGCGGGCGAGGCCAAACCCACGGCCACATCCTGCGCCTGCACCACCAGATTGGGTTGCAGAGCCAGCGCGGGTTGCGCCGCGCTGGCCGACGAGGCGGGGGCGACGGTCAGCGTCTTGCTGGCCTGGTTGTCCTCTTCGTTGGATTCGTCCACGGCTCCGTCCGGGTCCGCTGTGACCCGAATGGTGCGCTCGCCCTCTTTGCCGGTGGTGTCGTAGACGATCAGCGCGTCCGCCGTGCCGCCCGCCTTCAGCGTACCGCTGATCGTCACGTCGCCGATCAGCGCCGGCGTGTCGCCTGTGGCATCCTCGAAGCGCACCAGCGGAGCGGTTACGTCGCCTGTGCCGTCGTTGCGCAGACGCAGGGTGATCGTCACCGCGTCGCCCGCGGCGGGGCTGGCCGGGTTGAAGCTGATGTCGCTGGCCGTGACCAGCAGATTGGGCTGGGCAGGTGGCTTCTCCTCTGGCGTGCGCACCTTCAACAGCTTCACAGCCCGGTTGTTCCCCTCGTTGCTCTCAGCAATGGCATTCTCCGGGTCGGCTGTGGCCTGGATGCGCCGCTCGCCCGCTCTGTCCGTCGTGTCGTAGGTGAACTCGGCTGTGCCACTGCCGCCCGCAGGGATACTGGCAATCGTCACCGGTTGGCCGATGGCCCCGCCGCCGTTCAGGTCGGCCAGCGCCACCACTACATCCGCGGCGTCGGCCGTGCCTTTGTTGGCAACCGTCACAGTCACCTTCACACTCTCGCCCACCAGCGGGCTGCTGGGCGTAAAGGTGAGGTCGCTCTCCACAACCACCAGATCGGGCAAGGCAGGCGCTGCGATGACCAGACTCTTTGTGATGCGGTTGTCCTGCTCGTTGCTCTCGGCGATGGCGTCGGTGGGGTCGGCGATGACCCGGATGATCCGGCTGCCCGCGATTTCCGTGTTGTCGAAGATCACCCGCACACTCCCGCTCTCCCCGGCCCGGATCAGGTCAATGATCTGTTCGGTGCCCACTGGCTGGGGTCGGTTGTTGTCGGTCACGTCCTGCACCAGCACAATCACGTCGTGGGCGTCGTCGTTGCCCGTATTGAGAATCGTGGCGTAGATGGCGACTTTGCCGCCGATCTCGGCACTCTCCGGGTCAAACTTTAGATTGCCGGCCAGCACGGCCAGATTAGGCGCTTGCGGTGCGGCCACCGTTAGGGCGACGATGGCTTTGTTGTCCTTCTTGTCGCTCTCCGGCACAAAGTTGTTGGGGTCGGCGGTCACCTGCAGGCGACGGGTACCCGCCTTGCCCAGTGTGGCGTAGCTCACCTGCACCTCGGCGCTGGCCCCCGGCGGGATGAGTCCGATGACCTGCGGCTGGCCGATGGGCAGGGCGTCGGCGTCGGTGATGTCGAGGAACTGCACGGCCACGTCGCGGGCCTCTTCGCCCCCGTCGTTGAGGACGACTGCGCTGATCGTCACCTGGTCGCCCTCCTGGGGCGCACCCGGCTGGAAGCCGATGTTGCGCTGTTGCACCACCAGATTGGGTGCGCTGGAGGCGGCCAGCGTCAGGCTCCTTGTGGCTTTGTTGTCGCTCTCGCTGCGTTCCAGAATAAAGTTGTTGGGGTCGGCGACGATCTGAATCGTCCTGCTGCACCCCCCCGCTGCGGGGGGAGAGCAGAGGCTTGGGCTGGTGTAGACGATCTGCGCGCCCGCGCTGCCCCCGGCGGGGATGCGGTCAAGCGTCAGCGGCTGGCCGATGGGCACGGGCGACGACGCAGCGGTGGTGTCTATAAACTGGACCACCACATCCGTGGCCGTGGCCGTGCCGTCGTTGAGGATCAGCGCGTGGATCGTCACGGCGTCGCCCAGTCGCGGGCTGGCAGGAATCGTCGTCACGTTCGACGAACTGACGTTCAGATTCGGGATCGGCTCGCCCTGCATCTTCAGCGTCTTGGAAGTGCTGTTATCGTTCTCCTTCGTTTCGGTCACGAAGTTGTTGGGATCCACCACAACCGTCACCTTCTGGTCGCCCGTGCGCCCAGTGCTGTCGAAAGTGACCTGGGCTGTCGCGCTGCCACCCGCCGCGATGCTGTCAATCGTCTGGGGTTGGCCGATGGGTACACCGCCCAGCGCGCCGTCCACAAACTGGACGATCACCTCGCCGGCATCCGCGCCGCCGTCGTTGAGAATCGTGGCGATGATTGTCACCTGATCCCCGCTGGCGGCTATGTCCGGATCAAAGCCGATGTTGTCGGTTTTGATGAGCAGATTGGGCAGAGACGCCGCGCCAATCGTGAACTTGGCCTGGGCGCGGTTGTCCTTTTCGTTGCTCTCTGCGATCAGATTGTTGCGGTCGGCCACCACTTCGATTTTCCGTTCGCACGACCCTCCGCCACCTCCCCCCGCAGCGGGGGGAGAGCAGACGCTGGCAGTTTCGTAGACCACCTGGGCCGTGCCACTGCCCCCGGCAGGGATGCTCTCAATCGTCTGGTTGGCACCGATAGGCCGGGCGTCCTTCTCTGTCACGTCGAGGAATTGGACAACGACCGCTTCTGCTGGCGCGGTACCGTCGTTGCGCACAGTGACGCGGATGGTCAGGCTGCCGCCAGCGACGACAGCAGAAGGGGCGAAACCGATATTCTCGGCGGGAATTGTCAGGTTGGGCGCGGGCGTCGCTGTCACCGGCAGGGCGCGGGTGGCGGTATTGTCGGTCTCGTCGCTCTCCGCTACCAGCGCGTGGGGATCGACGGTGACTTTTATCTTGCGTTCGCACCCCCCTCCACCTCCCCCCGCCGCGGCGGGAGAGCAGATGCTGGCAGTTTCATAAATCACCTGTGCCGTGCCGCTGCCCCCGGCCGGGATACGTTCGATTGTCTGCATCGCACCGATGGGGCGCTGGCCGCTGTCGGTCACGTCGCTGAACTGCACCAGCACCGCCTCGGCGTCGGCGTCGCCGGTATTGAGAATCGTCACCAGCAGCGTCACTGGCATACCCGCGCCGGGTGTGGGCGGGTCGAAGCCGATGTTGGCGGCCAGGACGGTCAGGTTGGGCGTGGGTGCGGCGGCCACCAGCAGGGCGCGATTGCCTTTGTTGTCGATCTCTTCGCTCTCGCTGATGAAATTGCCCGGATCCGCCACCACCCGAATTTTTACCTCTCCGGCAGGGCCGCTGGGGGTGAAGCGGGCCTGGACAGTGCCGCTGCCCCCGGCTGGGATACGGGCGAGGGTCTGCGGCTGGCCGATGGGCACTGGCCGCCCCGCTGTCACATCCTCGAATTGGACAATCACATCGGTCGCTTCTGCGCTGCCGTTGTTGAGAACGACCGCGCTGATGACGATTGGATCGTCCACGTGGGGCGCGGCCGGGTTGAAGCCGATGGTATTGTCCAGCACCACCAGATTGGGCATAAGACCGGCGTTGACTTCGATCAGCTTCGTGGCGGTATTGTCGCTCTCGCTGATCTCCCGAATCTGGTTGTTGGCATCCACCATCACCTGAATTTTGCGGCTGCGCGCGCTGTCGGGAAGCTGGTAACTCACCTGGGCCTGGGCGCTGCCGCCGACCGCGATGAGCGGGATGATCTGCTCGCCGCCGATGGGGGTAGCTTCGCCGCCGGTCACATCCATTAAAAGCACCTGCACATTGCGGGCCGGGGCTGTGCCGTTGTTCAATACCACCGCGCTGATCTCCAGCGCGCCACCGCCGGTGGGCGTGGGCGGATGCAGGCTGATGTTACCCGCCAGCATCACCAGATTGGGCGTGGGTGGCGGCGCGACGGTCAAAGAAGCCGCGGCCGCATTGTCGGTCTCGTCGGTCTCGGCCACAAAGTTGCCCGGATCGACCACCACCTGAATCGTGCGCTGACACCCTCCTCCGGCTCCCCCCGCCGCAGGGGGAGTGGCGCAGAGGCCGCTGGTGTCGTAGGTTGTCTCGGCCAGACTGCTGCTGCCCGCGCGCACACGGGTCAGGATCAGCCGCTCACCGATGGGTATCGCGCCGCCATCGGTGGTGTCCACAAACTGCACTTCCACAACCGTCGCTTCGGACTGCCCCCGGTTGAGGATTGTGGCGCGCAGGGTAACAACATCGCCAGCGCTCGGGCTGGCGGGATCGAAGCCGATGTTGGCGGCCAGAGCGGTCAGGTTGGGTGCGGAGAGGGGCGTCACAGCCAGGGTCAGCCGGGAGGTGTTGTCACTCTCGCTGGTCTCGGCGATGAAATTGTGGGGATCGACGACGACCTCCAACTTGCGGTCACACGCCCCCCCTCCGCCTCCCCCCGCTGCGAGGGGAGAGCCGCAGGCGTTGGATGTGTCGTAGATGACTTCGGCCACACCGCTGCTGCCTGCAGGAATGCTGGCAATCGTCTGCTGCTGGCCGATGGGTGTGGCCGGTGTGGTGGTAGCGTCCAGGAACTGCACCAGCACGTCCGTGGCGTCCAGGCTGCCCCGGTTGAGGACAGTGGCGGTCAGCCGCACTTCTTGGCCGGCGGTTGGGTTGAGCGGGCTGGCACCCACATTGCCCGTGGGCAGGGTCAAGTTGGGTGCGGCGGGCGGCTCGATCTCCAGCGTCTTTGTCGTCTCGTTGTCGCTCTCTTTGGACTCGGCGATCAGGTTGTTGGGGTCGGCCACCACTTTGACGCGCATATCAGCGCTGGAGTCGCTGGTGTCCAACGTTACCTGCGCCTGTCCACTGCCCCCGGCCACGATGCGGTCAATGCGCTGCGCTGCGCCGATGGGAGTCGTCTGGCTGCTGTTGGTGGCATTAAAGAATTGCACCAGCACATCGTCGGCGTCGGCGTCGCCACTGTTGAGAATCGTGGCGTAGATTGTCACCTGATCCCCGCTGTTGGCCGGGGAGGGGTCAAAGCCGATGTTGCTGGCGCTGACCGTCAGGTTGGGCGCGGGTGCGGGGGTCACGGCCAGGGCGCGGCTGGCCCGGTTGTCCGCCTCATTGCTTTCGGGGATAAAGTTGTTGGGGTCTACGATCACCTGTATTTTACGCTCGCACAACCCCCCTCCGGCTCCTCCCGCGGCGGGGGGAGGGCAGATGGCGGGGGTGTTGTAGACGATCTGGGCGATGCCGCTGCTGCCCGCGGCCACCTCGGCCACTGTCTGCGGCGCACCGATGGGGATGGGCGTCTCGCCGGTCACATCCACAAACTGCACCAGCACGCCGCGCGCGTCGGCTGTGCCGTTGTTGAGAAGCGTGGCGTTGACGATTACGGCGTCGCCTGCCACCGGGCTGGGCGGATTGAAGCCGATGTTGAGGGTCTGGATGACCAGATTGGGCGCGCTGCGCTCGCCGCCGGGCAGGGCCAGCTTGGCCGTCAGCACCTGCACGTCGTCCACATACCAGCCTTCATACGCGTTGAAGCTGTCTGTGATCGTATCAAACCAGAAGCGCACCTGCACCGAGCCGGAGCCATCCAGAAATTCAGAGAGGCTGACTTCCCGTCTGCGCCATTCGTTGTTCGTGCCGTGCGACTCGAAGACCGTCTCCCAACTCTTGCCATCGCTGCTGACCTGGACGCGGGTGCGGTCGAAACGGTCGTTGACCTGCACCTGACTCCACTCGTAAAAGGTGAGCAGCGCCTCGTCCGCACCGGTGATTTCGATGGCTTTAGAGGTGATCGTGCCGCTGTTGGCTGCGCCAGTGTCGTAGGTGCGCTCCTTGTCCCGCCCGTAATACCAGGCCGTGGCCGGGGTGTTGAAACGCAGGTTGGAGAGATGCCAGAGACTCTTCTTATCGTCGGTCGTCCAGTTGGCGTCGCCACCCTCCATATCGTCCTCAAAGACGATTGTGCCCGCGCTCGTGCGCGCCAGAACGACATTGGAGAGTGCGGAGAGGTTGCCCACATTGTCCGCCACTTTGAGCGCAAAGTAATAGGTGGTGTTGGGGGTCAGCCCACCCACCAGCAGCGACTCGCGGGTGCCGGCAGCCTGGGGTTCGGGCACATCCGGCACCCGGTTTGCCAGCTCAAAATTGGCCTCAGAAAGGGGGGCCTGTGAGTAGCGGATGTCATAGGCGGTGGCTTTGCCCTCCATGCCGTCGTCGCCGCTGGCCGTCCAGTTGAGCAGAATCTGGGTGAGCAGCACGCCGCCGGGGGTCAGATCGGCCACCGCGGCGGGGGGCGTGTTGTCGCGTTCCAGCACATTGAGGACGTTGAGGCGTCCGTTTGTGATCGTCAGTTTGGAGCGGTCGCGCAGGGACTCCACGCCGGAGAGGATGCGCTGCTTGACCTGCTCGTTCGTCAGGCTGCTGCCAAATTCGGCCCAGATCAGCGCGGCTGCGCCGGTGACGTGAGGCGATGCCATCGAAGTCCCGTTGGCCGCGCGGTAGCCGGAGGGATCGCACATCGCGCAGCGACCGGTGGGCACAGTGGAGAGGATGTCCACGCCGGGCGCGGCCAGGTCCACCCACTCCGCGCCGTAGTTGGAGAAGCTGGCGTATTTGTCTTCGTGGTCGGTGGCGGCCACGGCGATCACATTGTCCAGTTCATAGGCCGCGGGGTAGGAGCGGCTGTCGGTATTGGAATTGCCCGCGGAGCAGATGTGCAGGGGCGAGCCGGGCACGCCCATCGCATCCATCAGCGCCTGGGAAAAGCCGCCGCCGCCCCAACTGTTGTTGGTGACGAGGATGTTCTGCTTCTGACCGTTCTTCAGGTCGTGGATGTAATTGAAACAGCGCACCGCGTTGGCTGTGGTGCCACTGCCAAAGGCGCTGAGGAATTTGCAGGCCACAAAGCGCACATTCCAGTTGATGCCGACGACGCCCACTTTGTTGCTGGCCGCACCGATTGTCCCGGCCACATGCGTGCCGTGGCCGAAATCGTCCATCGGGTCGCCGCTCTCGTCGTTCAGGTTGACGCCGTAGAAGTCATCCACAAAGCCGTTGTTGTCGTCGTCCTTTTCGTTGGCCACACATTTGCCCGCGCCCTGTGGACACTCCTTCGGATTGGCCCACATTTGAGACGCCAAATCTTCGTGGGTGTAATCAATGCCGGTGTCAATTACTGCCACAATCACATCTCGGGAGCCTTTGTTGATCTCCCAGGCTTCCAGCGCGTCGATATCGGCGTCGGCTGTGCCGCCGGTCTGCCCGGTATTGTTGAGCGCCCACAGCTTTTCAAAGAGGGGGTCGCTGGGGGGCGTCTCGCTGATCTGGAGCAGGTAGTTCGGCTCCGCGTAGACGACGCGGGGATCGTTTTCCAGCAGTTCAATGAGCCGGTCGTCAATATCCACGGGGGAGGCAGCCAGCCGCATCTCCTCGTCGGTGTCGGTGGGGTCGCGGTCCAGATTGCCCTTCTCGGACAGCCCGTATTGGGCGTAGAAATCGGAAATCTGCTCACGGGTCACGCCCGGCTGGAAGCGGACGATCACCTGGCCGGGGACAAAGGCCGGGCGCTCGTCGCTCTGTGCGGTCATACGTCCACCGCTGACGAAGAAGCCGAGGAGAAGTGTACTGAGAACCAAAACGAGAATCGCGGGCCGTTTCATAGAAGTCTCTCCGATGGAACACACCGGGCCGTTGCGGGCAGGGCTGGTGGGTGGGGAACGCGGTTGGTCTCCAATGTATACACTATGGGAGGGAGATTGGGCAAGTGTGGAGAAAGGGGATACAGTTGTTCGTTTGTGTGGACCGAATGTATAATTGCGACAGTTCATCTGTTCTACGGTCAGGATCAAACCCGATGCAGCCTTCAATTCCGCTCACCGTCAGCGAATACTTCGCAGGCATTGGCCTGGTCAGAATGGGTTTGCAACCCCACGATTGGCGCGTCGTTTTTGCCAACGATATTTCTGAGAAAAAACAGGAAATGTACGAAACCTTTTTCCCAGACGCTGTTCAACACTACAGGATTGGCGATGTATTTGACGTCGATCCTGCGCTTGTTCCGCAGACGACATTAGCCACCTGCTCATTTCCTTGCGTTGATCTGTCGCTCGCAGGAAATATGAATGGCATCGTCAAGGGCAGCCATTCCAGCGCCTTTTGGGGTTTTATTAAAATTCTCAAAACGCAAGGGGAGTCTGCACCGCCGCTCCTGTTGGTGGAAAATGTCCCCGGCTGGCTGCACTCCAACAAAGGCAAGGATTTTCGGATTACTCTGCAAGCGTTGAACGATTTAGGCTACGCTTGTGATGTCATTGTGCTCGACGCCCTTCGCTTCACGGCGCAAAGCCGCTTACGCGTCTTTGTGATTGGGACAAAGTTGCCTGTCGGTTTGACCACCGCTGAATTGATCCTGGCGCGTCCACCATCTCTGCTCTCTGATCGGCTGAAAAAATGTGTTATAGCAAACAAAGATTTGTGCTGGTTTTACAATGACCTCCCCAAACCGCCGCCTCTCCGCGCATCTGGTTTGTCTGAAATTGTTGAGCGCCTACCTGAGGATGATGGCCGTTGGTGGTCTACTACGGAAGTCACCCGTCATCTCGCTATGATGAAAGAGGCACATCGCGCAAGGGTGGATGAACTGGTCAATGGATCGCGCTTTGCCTATCGGACTTTTTTCCGCCGCATTCGCGAAGGCCAGCAGCGCGTCGAGGTCCGTGATGATGAGTTGTCGGGCTGTCTGCGCACAGCGGTTGGCGGCAGCGGAAAACAGTTTCTGATCAGAGCCGGGCAAGGCTCAATCAGAATGCGTGTAATGACCCCACGCGAATACGCGCGTTTGCAAGGAGTTCCCGATACTTATCCGATCTCTGTCAATGGGGTACAGGCGCTTACAGGATTTGGCGACGCGGTCTGTGTGCCTGTGATTTCCTGGATTGCGCAACACGCACTGAACCCTCTGATCAACGATAGCACACAACTGTATGAACGTGACTTGCCCAATGCGCAACTCTTTTTGCTAGAACAAAGAGGCATACTGTGAGCGATCTGTTGCCAGACGAAATCAAAAAGCAAAGCGTTCAAATTCTCCGCGAATGGTTAGAATCGTGTACTCGAAACGGCAAAATCGCCCGCAACACAGTAGCGATGGGGATTGTCGTCTTTGATCATCTCCGGCGCGCCTGTCCGGTTTCACGCGCTGAGGTGATTTCACAAGGCGGGGAAGTCAGTGGCGCTCGTTCCGGGCTGGGGAAGATACTTGAATCTTACGGCATTCCGAGCGGATATCTGAAAGAAGTGACAACGCGGCAAGGTCATCAGGACGGCCAAAGACTTTTTGACCAATTGGAATGGGGTCGCCTACTCGCTGGCTTGACAGAAGACGAAAGGGAAGCGCTACTTCAAGAACTCATCACAGAATTACGCGGTATCGCCAATGAATGGCTGAAACGACAGAATTTGAAGCTCGATATAGACCGCCGCCAATCGCCAGCAACTTGGATCAATGCCATTGTTGAGAATGCCAAAGGACGTTCGGGCGGGATAGTTGAGCAACAATTGGTGGGGGCGAAATTGGCGAAACGCTTCAAAGGAATGGACATCACCAATCATCCTGCCCATGCTGGTGACAGACAGACGGACCGATCTGGCGATTTTGTCATCCAGCAGTCAGTTTATCACGTCACCTCAGCGCCTTCGAGAAACGTCCTGCAAAAGTGCGCGCAGAATATCAGAGCAGGCTTACATCCCATTCTTGTCGTTCCCGAAGAACAGAGAAACCGGGCGCAGATTCTTGCCCAGGATGAAGGCATTCACAAGGAAATGACAATCATTGCGCTTGAAGATTTCGTCGCGGTCAACATTATTGAATTGGCGGCTGAAGAAAACAAAGACTTCTTCAGAATTCTAAAGGAAATTGTAGACGTTTACAACAGCCGATTGGCAGAAGTCGAAACGGACCTGTCTTTGCAGATTGAAGTGCGTTGAGTCTTTCCCCTACCCCAACTTATCGAAAGTTCCTTGCGATGTCCACAAACCCCACCCGCACCCACAAATGCGTTCACCCCTACCCGGAGCTGTTGCGTCTGCGCGACGAACGGAAAGCCGACGGCACATTTGTCCGGGTTCTCGATTGCGCCATTTGTGGTCGCTACGAGATACCCCTCGATATTGATCAGTTGGAGCAGGTTGCCCGGCTCCAACTCCAATTCCTGGGGGAATCAATCGGCATCCGCGAGGAGAAAGTGGCGGAAATCCGCGATCTGCGCCGCGCGGAGCTGCGGTCGCGCACGACAAGCGAGTGAAAGGGTTTGGACAATCCCCGGCAGCGAGCACCCAACCTACGCCAGCCTCTCAAAACTCCCCCGCAGCGCCGGATACAGCCCACGATAGACCCCATACATCCGTTCATAGACTGCGGCCGCGCCCGCGTCCGGCGTCGTAGACCCCGTCACCCGCACGGTTTCCCGGCAGGCCGTCTCCCCGTCCGGCCAGAGACCCGCACCCACACCGGCCAACAGCGCCGCGCCGTAGGCCGCGCCTTCGGTGGTGTTGACCGTCACCAGTTCGCTGCCCAGCACATCGGCCAGAATCTGCCGCCAGAGCGGGCTGCGCGCACCGCCGCCGCTCACACGTACCTGACGGATGGCGGAGAGACCCGCACTTTTCATCAGCTCGAAGCTGTCGCGTAGGCCAAAGGCCACCCCTTCCAGCACAGCGCGCGTCAGGTGGGGCTGGCTGTGACGCACCGTCAACCCGATGAACGCGCCGCGGGCCAACGGGTCGGGGTGGGGCGTGCGCTCGCCGGTCAGGTAGGGCAAAAAGAGCAGGCCGTCGCTGCCAGCAGGAATGGCCGCAGCCGGGGCCAGGAGATCGTCGTAGGCCACGCCGGGCGCAAGGGTCTCCCGATACCAGCGCAGGCTGCCCGCAGCCGAGAGCATCACCCCCATCAGATGCCACTTGCCCGCCAGCGCGTGGGGGAAGGTGTGCAGACGGCCCTCCGGTTCGTAGATGGGACTGTCCGCGCTGGCAAAGACGACGCCCGACGTGCCCAGCGAGAGGGCCACAATCCCCTCCTCCACCGCACCTACACCGACAGCCCCGGCTGCCTGATCCCCACCGCCGCCCACTACCGGTGTGCCCGCCCGCAATCCCGTAGCTTCTGCCGCGGCCGCCGAGACAACGCCGGTGATCTGCGTGCCTTCGTGGGTGGGCGGCAGCCATTCGGGGCGGATGCCCAGCGCCGCGACGACCGCCGGCGACCAGTCACGCGTTGCCAGTTCCACCAGCAGTGTGCCGCCAGCGTCGGCCCGGTCCGTGGCGTAGTCGCCGGTCAGCCGGTAGCGCACGTAATCTTTGGGCAGCAAAATTTTGTGGATGCGGCGGTAAATCTCCGGCTCGTTCTCCTCCACCCAGAGGATTTTGGGCGCTGTGAAACCGGTCAGCGCATCGTTGCCAGTGATGCGCACCAGCTCCCGCTTGCCCAGCCGGTCGCTTTTGCCGAAGCGGGCGCGGATTTCGTCACACTGGCTGGCCGTGCGCTGGTCGTTCCACAGAATAGAGGGGCGCAGAACCTCCCCCGCGGCATCAGATGCAGCATCTGCCATCAGCACCAGCCCGTGCATCTGACCGGTCAATCCGACGCCGACTACCGCGGCCGGGTCAATGCCCGAATCGGCCAAAACCCGGCGGATGCTGGCAACTGTGCCGTTCCACCAGAGGGCCGCGTCCTGCTCGCTCCACAGAGGGTGGGGTGTCTGGAAGTCGTATTCGCTGGCGGCCACCGCCACAATCGCGCCCCGTTCGTCAACCAGCAGGGCTTTGGTGGCGGTGGTGGATGCGTCAATCCCGATGAGATAGGCCATTGGAATGCTCCTGAAGAAATGGAAGAATGGAACGCGGATTTTGCGGATTGAGCGGATGGAAGCGGATCAAAGAAGGACAGGGATTGCAAGGATACGAACGGATTTACACGGATAAAGCGAGTGGCTGTCCATTAATTGTCTCCCGCAGAGGCGCGGAGACGCAGAGAAAAGAAAAAAAATGGCACTACTGCTTTTCTCTCTTGCTTTTCTCTCTGCGTCTCTGCGTCTCTGCGGGAGATAATTCTCACCCCATCCGGGCAAGCACGCGCTCGGCCGCGGCGTAGGGGTCCAGGCGGCGGGCAGTGACTTCCTCCACCAGCGCGGCCAGATTGTCGGCGGGGAGGGCGGCGCGCGTACGGCGCAGCAGCTCGGCCTGGACGATCTGCTCAATCGAGCGGGCCATACGCAGACGCTCCCGCGCAGCCAGCCGCCCATTCTCCGCCAGCCACGCCCGATGGCGTTCGATTTCGGCTATGATTGCGGGAATGCCTCCCCCGGACGCTGCCACAGTTTTGAAGACCTGCACTCGCCAGCCGTCGTTCTCATTTTCTACCGGCGCGGCAGCTATTTCCATCAACAGGCCGTGATGAAATAGCTGCCGGGGCGCGCCCTCAGCCATATGCAGCATCAATTCCAGCGCGCCGACGGTGCGTTCCACGCCGGGCCGGTCGGCTTTGTTGACAACAAAAATATCGGCGATCTCCAGCACCCCGGCTTTGATGGCCTGTACTTCGTCGCCCAGCCCCGGCGCTTCCACCACGACTGTCGTGTGGGCCGCCCCCGCAATCTCCACTTCGGCCTGGCCTACGCCCACCGTCTCGATGAGGATGCGCTCGTAGCCCGCCGCGTCGAGCAGCAGCAGCGCGTCCGCGGTGGCCGCGGCCAGCCCGCCCAGGCTGCCGCGTGTCGCCATCGAGCGGATAAAGACGCCCGCATCGCCGCTCAATTTGGACATCCGCACCCGGTCGCCCAGCAGCGCGCCGCCGCTGAAGGGGCTGCTGGGGTCCACGGCCAGCACAGCCACCGTCTGCCCCGCGGTCCGGTACGCCTGCACCAGACCAGTGACAAGGGTGGATTTGCCTGTGCCCGGCGCGCCGGTGATGCCGATCAGATGGCCGCGCCCGGTGTGGGGGAAGATGCCCGCCAGCAGATCACGCGCCTCGTCGCCGCCCTCCTCCACCTGACTGATGGCCCGCGAAAGAGCCAGCCGGTCACCGGAAAGGAGGCGGGGGATGAGTTGAGAGGGAGGAAGGGTTCTGGGCATTGGTGATTGGGTAAATAGTTGATTGGTTGATTGGTTGACTGCGGCGAGTCAACCAATCAACTATTCAACCGCTCCACGAATGAACTCAATGATCTCTTGTGTAGAAGTCCCCGGCCCAAAGACGCCTTGCACGCCGGCAGCCTGGAGCTTGGCCACGTCCTCGTCGGGGATGATGCCGCCGACGAGAACGATTACGTCGTCCTGGCCCTGGGCGCGCAGGAGAGCGACCACTTTGGGGCAGAGGGTCAGATGCGCGCCGCTGAGGATGGAAAGGCCGACCACATCCACGTCTTCCTGAAGCGCGGCCTCGGCGATCATCGCCGGGGTCTGGCGGATGCCGGTGTAGATGACTTCAAAACCGGCGTCGCGCAGGGCGCGGGCGACCACCTTTGCGCCCCGGTCGTGGCCGTCCAGACCGGGCTTGGCGACGAGAACACGGATTTTGCGGTCAGCCATCAGCAGATCCTTTCGGCAGAGGAGGGAAACGGGAAAGATTCTTACGCTATTGTAGCGGAATTGGCGGCTGTTGTACATTTTTGTCTTGCACCCACGCTCCCGCGTGGGCGCTCCCCCGGACGCTCCGCGTCCACGATGGCGGCTGTCTGACCGGCCACACCTGCCGCAGAGCGGCGCGGAGACGTTCCCACGCAGAGCGCTGGGAACGAGAGAGAGTTCTTGCACCCACGCTCCGGCGTGGGCGCTCCCTCGGACGCTCCGCGTCCACAACGGCGACTGTCCGACCGGCCACACCTGCCGCAGAGCGGCGCGGGGACGTTCCCACGCAGAGCGCTGGGAACGAGAGAGAGTTCTCGCACCCACGCTCCGGCGTGGGCGCTCCCCCGGACGCTCCGCGTCCACGACGGCGACTGTCCGACCGGCCACACCTGCCCCAGAGCGGCGCGGGGACGTTCCCACGCAGAGCGCTGGGAACGAGAACGGCAGGTTCTTCTAAACCGGTTGAAGGCTGTGCTAAAATGAACGCGATTTGAGTTCTGTCGGGAATCCAGTTCCCAGTCCCCAATCCCCAGTCGCCAATCCCAGGAGTACCCAATGCTTTACCCCCGAACCGACCGCCAGAAACGCTTCGTTCAGATCGCTCGCGAACTCGCGCCCATCTTCCAGGCCAGAGCCGCGCAACACGACCGAGACGGCAGTTTCCCCCACGAAAACTTTGCCGACATCCGGGCCGCGGGTCTGCCCTCGCTGATCATCCCGCAGGAGTTCGGTGGCTGGGGCGCAGACCTGTTGGAATCGGTGCTGGTGATGGAGGCGCTGGGCGCGGGTGACGGCAGCACAGCCCTCAGCTTTGTGATGCACGTGCAGGTATTGGGCGCGGTGGCCGAAAGCCGGGGCTGGCCGGAAGCGCTCTTTGCCCAGGTCTGCCGCGACGCGGTGGAGCGGGGCGCGCTGATCAACGCCGTGGCCACCGAGCCGCGCCTGGGCAGCCCCAGCCGGGGTGGTCTGCCCGACACTTCTGCCGAACCGATTTACGCCAACGGCGCCAATGGCGAACCGGAAGCCTGGCTGATCAACGGGCGCAAAAGTTTTGCCAGCCTCAGCCCGGAGCTGGACTACTTTATCGTCCCCGCAGCCTTGCAGGATGGCAGCGGGCATGTGGGCCGCTTTGTCATCCCCAGCGGCGAACACATCCGCATTATTGAGACGTGGGATAGTCTGGGCATGCGCTCCACCGGCAGCCACGACATCGAGATTGTCAACGCCTGTGTGGGCGCGGGGCAAATGGTGGGGCGGGGCGGGCCAGAGGTGGGCGATCCGGCCCGCTCTACCTACAACGCCTGGTTTGCCCTGACCGTCAGCGCCGTCTATCTGGGGGTGGCCCAGGCCGCGCTGGACTACGCCGCGCACTATGCGCAGGAACGCACGCCCACCGCGCTGGGCAAACCGATTGCCAGTCTGGACAACATCCAGCACCGGCTGGGGCAGGCCGATCTGCTGCTGACCCAGGCCAGAGCGCTGGTCTATAGCGTGGCGCGGGATTGGAGCGAACAGCCGGAGATGCGTTCGGCGCTCTCGCCCTTTGTGGTGGCGACAAAAGTGACAGCCACCAACAATGCTATCGAAGCGGTGGACAACTGTCTGCGCGTGGTAGGCGGCTCCGGCATGAACCGTTCGTTGCCCATTGAACGCTATTTCCGCGATGTGCGCCCCGGTATCTTCCATCCGCTCAACGACGACCAGGCACTTTCCATGTTTGGGCGCATTGCCCTGCAACGGGTCGCCGACCGTCAGGCCGCGCCGGAGACGGTCAACAGCAATCCGGTAACGGCGTGAAGCGTGAAACGTGAAGCGTGAAGCGTGAAGCGTGACCCGTGAAACGTGACCCGTGAAACGTGAAATTCGACCGAGCGATCTCACGTTTCACGCAACACGTTTCATTTTTCATTTTTTTTGCCTATTGACAACAAGGAAAACAGTAAGATATAATGGCGGAAGCTATCGGTGGTCATCCCCTGGCCGCCGGCGCAGCCCAGACTCCATATTTTCACACGGGAGAATCGGCCATGCAGCCTTCATTGCCTCGACTTGCCGCGCCTCAAGAAACAGGGCGTACTGACAGTCCGCCCTACCTAGCCCAACTTGCCGCGCCCCAAGAAGCTAGGCGGACTGACAGTCCGCCCTACGTAGCCCACCCTGCCGCGCCTCAAGAAACAGGGCGGACTGACAATCCGCCCGACGTTGCCCAGCCGCTACTGCTCACGCCACTCAACGCCGCCCGGCTGATGGCGCTCGGCGCGCTGCTGATGGCCGTGGCGATTGGTCTGCTCGCCTTTCTGCTCTACAAGCCCCAACCCGCGCCGATTGTGCTGCACCCACCCCCGACGCCCGCGCCCACAGCCACGCCTTTGCCCACACCGACGCCCAGCCCGTTGACTGTCTTTGTCAGCGGCGGGGTGGCGCAACCGGGGCTGTATGTCTTGGCCTGGGATGCACGGGTAGGGGACGCCTTGACCGCGGCCGGCGGTCTGCAAACAGGGGTGGACGGGGCGCAGATCAACCAGGCCGAGCGGCTCTTTGACGGCGCACAGGTTCACGTGCCAGAGATGGAGACAATCAACGCGGCCAGCAGCGAGAGCGGGCCGCCGCCCGGTCTGTCGGGCACGCTGGCTGTCTCTGCGCCGGCGGGCGGCGCGACAGGCGGTCTGATCAATCTCAATACCGCCAGCGCCGACGAGCTGATGAGTCTGCCGGGGATTGGGCCGAGCAAAGCCGCGGCCATCATCGCCAACCGCCCCTACGATTCGACAGATGATCTGGACCGGGTGCCAGGCTTCGGGATCAAGACGATTGATCAGTTGCGGGCATTGGTGACGACACGATAAACGTATTCGGTGTTGTTATTCAAATGACGTAAGAAATAAAACGGGAAAGGTGGGATCGGCGGATGATCCCACCTTTCCCGTTTTATTAATGCGACTTTAGGCACAAGTTAGAGTCGATCTCCGCCCCTTTTGCCAGAAAACCTGGATTACCGGCTCTTTTATCCCTATTTTCGCGAGCCGTTCGTCAACTTCTCAATCTTGCCCCCAGCAGCACCCCCCTAGATACCTATTGTCCCTGTATTGAAATTGGCCTATCTTGTATGTAAATAGTGCGTAATGAATTAGGCAGAATTCGATTATTAAAAGAAGAGTAAAGAGATTCGCCTCTGATGAGAAAGTTCCCTATGGATGAAATAGCACCCAAATACGCGCAACGCACAGTCGAAGAACAAAAACGACTGATAACGATAGCGAGGTTTCCGATGACACACACGGATTTGGCCTGGAAAAGACTCATATTGGTTGTCCTGCTCGCCATGTTTTTATGGTGGAGTTTGCAACTGGTTAATCCAGTCTATGCTGATGCGAAGCTGGCAAACGCTTCTAACGTCCTTCTGATAAAATTCAAGACGGATACATCCGCAGCAGAACGCGCGCAGCTCATCAGCGAGATGGGCGGCGAAGAGATTCGGTGGATCGCTCCGCTGTCGGTTGCCCAAATCCGGCTACCAGAGAATTGGGCGTCTGTTCGTACAGGCCGCGACGCACTTACGATTGCCAGTCAAAGTTCTCATGCGCGTTTCGTTGAGTTTGATGAGGTTGTGAATGGTGTGCCCCTGGTTGTGGAGCAAATGCACAACCAGTCTACTGTAAACAATAGTACAATTCCAGCGGCACCTATTCCAACAGCGCCGATTGTAGTAAACGATGCAGACTTTAACAACCCAGACAGACAAGTATATGCACCGAACATGATCGGGCTGCCCTGGGCGTGGAACTACACGATGGGTTCCAAAGAGATCAAAATCGCTCTAGTGGACAGCGGTATACTGGCGTCGCATCCTGAATTTGCGGGCCGAATTCTACCTGGTTATGATTTCGTAAATAATGATACGGACCCCCATGACGATTTTGGACATGGCACCCACGTCGCGGGTATTGCCGCGGCCGGTGCGAACAACTGGATCGGTATGGTGGGTGTTTGCCCACTCTGTTCGATTATCCCGGTGAAGGTACTCAACGAATCCAATCAAGGGACCTGGGCCAATGTGGCGGCGGGGATTGTGTTTGCCGTTGATGCTGGTGCCAATGTGATCAATCTGAGTTTGGGTGGACCATCCAGTTCTCAGACTGTTGAAGAAGCCGTTCTGTATGCGGCAGCGCACAATGTGTTGGTTGTGGCGGCAGCAGGCAATAGCCGCTCGAATGCACCCTTCTATCCGGCGGCATGGGAAAATGTAGTGGGCGTGGCTGCGACCCGCAACGACGACACGCATTGGTCATTGAGCAATTATGGCTATTTCGTGGAATTGTCGGCTCCAGGTTATGCTATTTACAGCACATACAACGATTTGGGTAACAGCTATGGCGGCTACATTTATATGAGCGGTACAAGCATGGCCTCCCCGCATGTGGCAGGGCTGGCTGGGCTGCTCTTCAGCCAGAACCCAGCTTTGACAATCGCACAGGTGCGCCAATTGATGACATCAACCGCCGTCGATCTGGGCGACCCCGGTCGGGATGATTACTTTGGCTACGGGCGCATTGATGCTTTCGCTGCCTTGCGAGCTGGATATCTTCTGTTGCCGCCTACTGGGAAAGCGAGCGGTACAGTCTGGCAAGATGACAACATCAACGGCGTATGGGAAGAGGATGAAGAACGCGCAGCGATACAAAGTCTCACGATCCAAATACGTATCGCCGATGGAACCGTGATCGCACAGGCGACGCCGAATGATTTGGGTCAATGGCGTGTTGAAAAATTGTATCCCGGTTCGTACCAAGTGGTTGCGCTGGCGAACGGAAACACGATTCTGACAACACCCAGTACATATGACATTGAGCTAGCCAGTGGTCAAGAGATTACGGATCTGAACTTTGGAACAACCCAATCTACCTTGCCTTACCGGGTCTTTGCTCCAACAATACAAGGAACCCAGTAGCTCCTTACATGCTGCCAAGCACGACAGTGCTTTTTGTTGACGGAGAGAAAATATGTTACAGAACAGAGTATCCCCAAGAGATCAGGCCAATTTTCGGAGCAAGCTGCGCACCCTTTCTGTTGAGATCTGCTTAGTCCTTGCCATCGCTTTGGCCCTATTCATAGCACCGGGAGCAGCATCACACGCCTTTGCCGAAGGGGATATCACGCACATTGTGAAGCCTGGTGAGTCACTATCCACCATCGCTGCACGATATGGCGTCAGCGTGAGTGCGATCGCTGGTTACAACGGAATCAGCAACCCCAATCTACTGCGTGCAGGGCAAGCACTGCGCATCCCTGGAACTACTGTCTCCCCGGCACCCGTACAGCCCCAATACCCAACACCGACGACAGTATCGCCCGACAATAGTTCCAACAATGCCAGCGTGCCGACGAACAACAAAGCGTACCCACAACCCACACCGACACCTTACATCGTCGATCCCAATCGTCCAAGACCGACCTCCACGCTGGTGGTGGCGACACGCGTGCCGTCCACACCAACCGTCCGCGTTCACGTCGTAACCGCTTCTGACACGCTGACGGGCATTGCCAATCTCTATGGCACAAGCGCATGGGCCATCAAAGCCCGCAACGGCTTGACCGACGCCCCCATCTATCGAGGCCAGAAGTTGATCATCCCCTAATCGTTCAGAATGAGAAGTTCGACTTTTCGGAAAAAGTCGAACTTCTGGTTGCGCAAAAAGAGGCCCTGACTTTGGCTAGTCAGGGCCTCTTTTTGTATGTCGCACACCTGACAGGGATTGGTCTCTATTGGCGCGCCTTATGCCGACCTGTCGGCCGCAGCCTACCGCTCTCTGCCAATCAGAGTGATCAACTGATAAGATTCATCCACAAAGTGGATGGTCAACTCCTCCACCGGCGGCAAAGAATCCCGGCGTAGCAATACTGCGTCCACGCCACCTTCCCCAAAGGCGCTTCGACTTTGCCGAGGCTGAATGCGTACCTTTACAAAAAGGTCGCTGGCCTCCTGGCGCACATCTACAATTTGTACAAACTGCCCGACTCTCTCCACGCCGGGTATGGTTATCAAAACCACTTCCTGGGCAAAGTCCGGCGCAAGCGGGAGCGCTGGCTGCCCTGGGGAAACGGTTGCGCCAGCGGTCACTGGTGATGTGGGTGTCGGGGTTGCGCCCCGCCCACCCCCTGTCGGGCGCGCGGCGGGGCGGGCTGTCTTGGGCGGGCGCAGACTATCCAGCAATGCGCTCCACTCGTCGTCCGCCACGATCATACGGTAGATGCCCACCTTCGGTGAAAGCAGCGCAGGCATGAGCATCCGGGTAAAGGGAAGCGTTTGCCCGATCTCAGGAGTTTCTGCAACGGGTGTAGGCGTGCTTGCGCTGGCGACAACCGTACCCGTCAACGACGGGTCTGGCGTCCCTGTGGCTGTCGGGGTGATGGTGGGCGTCGCAGTCGGTATGGCGGTCGGCGTCCACGACGGCGTGAATGTAGCTTCCGGCACAGAAGTCGGCGTCCACGACGGCGTGAATGTGGCTTCCGGCGCAGAAGTCGGTGTCTGGGTAGGCGTGGGCGTGGCTGTCCACGAGGACGTGGCTGTCCACGCGGGCGTGTAAGTGGGGGTCGGATTGGGGGCCAGTTCCCACCAGAAGCTTACCAGCGCGCCGCCGCTCCGCTCGTAGTATTCCACTTCAATTTGGTAATTACCCTCTGGCACTTCCACATCTGCGGCAACCGTGCGGTCAGCGCCATCCCGCCACTCGTCCAGCAGAAGCTGGCCATCCATGCGGATGCGCAGACCGTCGTCCATGCGGGCGTAGAAGCGGTAACGTCCAGCGCCAAAGGGGAGCGTGCGTGTCCAGCGCACAGAAAAATTGTCCGCGCCGATGCTGGCCGCGGGGCTGCCGTTGCCCCAGTCAAAGTTGATGGTGGCGTCGTCCCGCACCAGTGCGGGGTCGCCCTGCAGATCGGGATTGTTGAAATAACGCCCCTCCCAGCCGGTGAAGGCGATCTGGCGCTCCCACCAGAAGCGGGCCAGGGCATTGCCTGTGCGCTCGAAGTATTCCACGCGCAGGGAGTGGCGGCCAGCAGTCAAGGAAACAGTAGCTGAGACGATGCGCTGGGAACCGGCCCGCCACTCGTCCAGCACCAGTTGGTCGTCAATAAAGAGCCGCGCCCCGTCGTCCACCTCCAGGAAAAATTGATAGACGCCCGCATCAAAACTCAACTGGCGTGTCCAACGGGCGCTGAACTGGTCGGCGGGCAGGCTGGGCGCGGGCGAGCCGTCGCCCCAGTCAAAAAAGACCGCAGCGTCGTTGCGCACCAGGCTGGGTTCGCCGGAAAGGGTGGAGTTGGCCCAATAGTCACCGCGCCAGTCGCTGATCACAACCGGTGTGGGCGCAGAAACCGCTGTCAAAGTGGCGCGGGGGGTGGCGCTGGCGGTTGCGCTGGCAGTTGCGCCCACTGCGGCTGTTGCAGTGGGCGTCTGGATGGCCGGTCCAGTGGCGGTTGCTGTGGGCGAAAGCAGAGGCGTGGCCGCGGCCGGTGTTACCCCTTCGCCCGCTGTCACCTGAAATTCCGCACTGGCCTGCCAATTGCCATCGGCGGTGTAGGCCACAATTGTATGCGGCCCGCTCGTCAGCCAGCGCGGGCTGATGGGGTAGAGGAAACCGGTTGTCACCTGGCCGTCGCTGTTGGCCGCGCTGGCCGCCAGAATCCCGCTGCGCCCCACCGCGTCGCTCAGCGCCACCAGCACCAGTTCATTGGCGGGCCAGCCGTTGCCCACCACCTGCACGTAGACGCCGGCGTAGCCGCTGGGCGGCGAGATGGCAATCTGGGCGCTGTCGCTGGGCGCGGGCAGGAGAACCGGCGTGCGGATCGGGTTGGTCGTGGAGAGCCGAGAGAGACAGGCGCTCAGCGCCAGCGCCGCCAGCAGGAGAATGACGGCGAGTGCGCCGCGCCCCCGGTATAGTCTAGCCCAGCGCGTGGGTGTGCGGGCATCGAATGAAAAGTTGGGATGAAACATACGGTCACCTGCCCAATGAGAACGGTCGAGAAAGGTAGTTAGCCCCCAAGTCCCCGGCACTTTCTGAAGTGCCGCGGACTTGCAAGACGAATACGCATATTTCGACGAAACCCTACGCGCAAAAGTTCCCAATCCCTCCCCTACGCCGCGTTGCCCTGAAAATAGAACGCGGATCACGCGGATTGGGCGGATCAGCGCGGATTAAAAATCTGCGAAAATCTGCTGTTTCTGCGTAATCTGCGTCCGCTTTTCATTCCAACAGATTGACCAGATCGCGCAGCATCGCGGCCGCGGTGGGCAGAGGTTCCCGCTCCCAGATTTTGTAGAACTGCTTCCCGTAGAGATCGCTGTGGATTTCCACGCCCATCTCCCAACCGCTGCACCCGGCCAGGAAGTCGCTGGCGGGCAGGGGCAGCGGCGCAACGGAGAGCCGGTAGCCGCCCGCCACCTGCCGCGCCTCGGCCACCAGTTTGATCACTTTGCCCTGCGCCCTGTGCGCCGCCAGTTGCTCGGCTGTGATGGCCGTAATCCCCTGCACAGAGACATCGGCCAGCGTCACCGCCACGCCCAGAAAGCTGTTGGCGAAGATCGTCAATTTGTTGGCCGTGTCCCAGCCCTCCACGTCCAGCGAAGGGTCGGTTTCGGCGATACCCCTGCGCTGGGCCTCGGCCAACGCGTCGGCGTAGGCGCGCCCCGTCGCCATCTCGTCCAGGATAAAGTTGCTGGTGCTGTTGAAGATACCGCGCAGCAGGGAAATGTCTGCGGCGATCAGGTCGCGGCGGCCAATGTTCACGACCGGCAGCGCGCCGCAGACAGTGGCGGAAAAGGCCAGCCCCGCGCCGTTGGCCGCGGCCAGCCGGTGCAGTTCGTGGAAAGCCAGCACCAGCGGTCCTTTGTTGGCCAGCACGCAGGAAATCCCCGCGCCCAGCGCGGCCCGCACATAGCCCAGCCCCGGCTCGCCGTCGGTCAGGTTGACCGGCGAGGCTTCCAATAAGAAATGACAGGAGCCGGGGAGGGAAAGGAGCTTCGCCAACGATATCCCCGGCTTGTATTCGGGCAGATCGGCCACCCGACCACCCGTTTCTTTCCTCAGGCGCAGAGAACGGGGATCGAAGCCGTCCATATTCACAGCAAAGCCGCTGCTGTCCGCCACAGCGACGACGCGCAGGGCGAGGCCGTAGTCGGCGGCCAGGCGCTCGGATTTCGTCTCGAGAATGCGCAGGAAGTTGCGTCCCACATTGCCGAGGCCGGAGAGGGCGAGGTTGATGGTTCTGGTCATCAAAACTCCTGTAGGTGCGGTTTGCAACCGCACAATTGTGGAAAGGAGGAAAGGACTAGCGCCGGTTGAGTAGGCTGGGGCTTTTTACAGCTCGCTCGACAACCTTCCGGGAAGCGGCCAGGACAGCTTCCCAGTGCCCATCATTTTGTGGCCGCTTCCCGGAAGGTGGCAACCGCAAAAAAAATCGGCGGCCCTGACGGGCCGTAACGAACAGACGTAAGCCATCTCACGGGTAAACCACGACCCGATACCCAGCGGACAGAAGACAGCGGACAGGGGACAACTGCCTAACGAGAGCAGGCCCTGGCGAGGCGATACCCCCTGTCGTAGCCCCAGTCCCCGGCGTTGCCCCAGCCACGGTAGGCGCAGCGCACCATCTTGCGGTTAGCTGACCATCCGCCGCCGCGGGCAATACGTGAACCGACAGCGTCCAGATTTTCCAGGTCGGCGTCGGGCTTGTAAGGATAGGCTGCGTAGCGGCTGGCCGTCCACTCCCAGACGTTGCCCGCCAGGTCGTGGATGCTGTCGGGCGTGGCCCCTAGCGGGTACGCCCCCACCGGCGTCGTGCGCATGACCCGGCCTTCCAGGGAGTTGAGTTTTGTCTCGTCCCAGCCTTCGCCCCAGGGGAAGATGCGCCCGCCGCGCCGCGCCGCCCACTCCCATTCGGCTTCGCTGGGCAGCCGGTAGGGTTGGCCGGTCACTTCAGCCAGCCAGTTGGCGTAGGCCACGGCCTCGTACCAGCAAACGCCCACCACCGGCTGCGACGGATTGTTGAAGGCGCTGTCTGTCCAAAAACGAGGTTCGCGCACGGCCACGCCCTGGGGATACCATTCACGTACCTGGGCTACTATCTGCTCCTCTGTCCAGGTGATTAGGATGCGCCACGTGTTGTCTGCGTCTCTCTCAGTCATCCAGCCCCGCTGAACCCACCGGCCAATCTCCGCTGGATCATCTTTGAAGCGCCGCCACGTGCGTATCCAGTAATCCGCCGGGTCGTCCTCGCCGGGCACTGGTTCCCCTTTCAACCAGTGCTTGCCTCCAGCGCTCCAATAGCGTTCTTCCTCGTAGCCACCGGCCTGCATAAAGCAGGCATACTCGGCGTTGGTCACGGGGTAGCGTCCAATGGCGTAGGCGGCCAGTTCTACGCTGTGGCGCGGGCGTTCGTTGTCGTCGGCTTCTGCGTCTCTGGCGTCGCTGCCAATCTCTGCCCTGCCCCCGGCAATCTCCACCGTCGGCGGCAGGATGACTTTCACGCCGTTGACCGTCTCCACGGCAAAGCGGGGGTCTCCCAGACGGCCCAGGAGCAGACCCGCTTCCATACGGCTGCGCAGGTGGATGGCGACGTTGCCCAGCCGTTCCAGCAATGCTTTCTGGCTGCGCTCCTTTTGGGCTGCATCGCCGTCGTCGCCCAATTCGAGCAGGCAGCGGGCCGCCAATGCCGGGTTCACCGGTTGCACCGCGTCAATCAGGGCCGGGTAGAGACCGGACGCCAAAATCGTCGTCTGTTCCCAACCGCTGGTGGGCGGCTCCGGCAATGGATCCCACTGCCCGCGCTCGGCTGCGGGCATCTCCTCCACGCGGCTGGGCACTTTCCACAGCGCGCTTAAATCTGTGCCGGTCGCCTTGCGCCGCAGCATCTCCTCCGCGGCAAAATACTCTTGCAACAGGTGGTGGATGAAGCGCAGCGAACCCCCATCGGGCAAGGCCAGCAGATTGGCCGCGGTGCCCAGGCGCAGGATGGTTTCCGGCGCTGTCGCCACGGTTTGCCACTCGACACGCACGCTGGGGGGGATGGCGGCCAGCGCCCAGGCGATCTCCACTTGGGTGCCTGTGCCCAACTCCTGCATAGCAAAGGCCAGACGGCTCAGGGCCAGGTGTTGGGCCGTGGCGTCTATCCAATCGGCGTGGTGCTTCTCCATTTCGCGTTGGAAGAGCCGCTGGACAAAGTCGGCAAAGAGGGCTGCCCGGTGCTTGGGCAGCGCGCCGGCGGCGGCGTAGGCTTCGGTCATCAGGAGCAGGTAGTAGGGGATGGCCGCCAGTTCCAGCAGGTCTGTATGGGCGCTCTTAAGCTCACGCCAGAGGGCAGCGCCCTTCTCTTGGCCCAGATAGAGGCGGGCAAATTCTTGAATCTGTTCTGGGGAAAGTGGGTCCACCTCCACCTGCTGCACGGCCAGCCCGCCGCTGTAATCCTGGCTGCGACAGGTGAAGATCAGCCGGTTGCCTGTGGGCAGACGGCGGGCAAAGTCGGCCCACTCCTGCATGCGCTGCTGATAGTTCTCCCGTCTCGCTTCGTTGAGCGCGTCGCAGAGCAGGCAGAGACGGCCCTGACGCAGGGCGATGGCGATTTCGCCTTTGGCGTCGGTGTGCAGCCCCGGCGCTTCCTCCTGCCATACGCGGGCCAGAAAGTCGAGGGGCGCTTCGTCGGGTTTCTGGCTGGCGAAACGCACAAAGAGGGGCAGCCGACTCTCACCGCCCTCTTGCAGCCGTGCCAGGGCTATCTCCAACGCCAGCCGTTGTAGGACAGTCGTCTTGCCCGCGCCGGGCTGGGCCAACAAAATAAAGGCCGGGTGTTCGTCCAGCGCCTGGCGGATGTCGTCCAGACGCACCCGCTCGATCGTGCGCTGGGGGCCATCGCCGCGCACCAGAATGCGGCTGTAGGTGGGCGAGAGTTCGCGCAAGGGCCGGTAGCCGCCGGAGAGAGGGACATAGCGGCTGTAGATGCGGCGCAGCCCCGCGTCCAGACAGAGGCGCACCAGATAGGCTTCTTCCCGCGCCTGGACGTCGGCCAGGGGTTGGGCGGCGATGTATGCAACCAGCGCGTCGGCCTGGGCGCTGCCGATGGCAAGGCTGTCGTTGCGGCTGCTCACCACGCCGTCGGCCATTGTCACGTCGGCCCGGCGCAGCAAAGGCAGCAGTTGGTCAAGACTACCCTGCAACTGTGCGCCGGAAAAGTGGAATTCGATGTTGTACTGGTCTCTGCCGATGAAGTTGCGGGCACGCACGTCTCCGCCCACAAATGTGCCGGCGTGTACGTTTTGGGGTTGGGGGCTGGCTTCGGGTGGGGTCGTCACAGGCGGCTTCCTGGCTGGACACGGGCGAATCGGCGGGGTCTCGTCCGCGCTGCCGTCAGAATAGCACAGGGCAGACGGGTCGGCAAGGGGCGCGCGAGGGGTATATTTCAATTTTCGTAATTATTTCGACAGTGCTATATTGCAAAAACCTCGGCCTCCAAAGCCAATCTTCGCCGGTACAGGTGGGGATCAGTGAGCGCTGGTTGAGTAGCCGAGTCTTCGAGGCGTATCGAAACCAAGCGAACGGGTCTACGGACCGTTTCGAGTCTACCCGCTTGGTTTCGATACGGCTGGAAAAAGCACCAGCCTACTCAACCGGCGCTAGTCCGATGTGCTACCAATCCCGCACCCGATACCAATACTTGTACACCTCCACAAACCCCCACTTGTCATACAAACGCCGGGCCGGGGCGTTGTCGTCCATCACGGCCAAATAGGCGTGGGATGCGCCCTGCGCCCGTGCCCAGGCCAGCAGCGTGTGGAGCAGATGGACGCCGTAGCCTTTGCCGCGCTGGGTGGGGCTGGTCACAATATCGTAGAGGCCAAAGAGCGCGCCTTCCAGCACGCCCAGACCGCAGGCAACCGGTACGCCGCCCACCGATTGGGTCACATAGCAGCAGGCGGGGGCGATGTTTTCCAGAATGGCGCGCATAGGGGGGAGCGTCTCTGGCGGGGTGGCGCTGAAAGTAGTGTAGCTGCCCAGCCAGGCGTCGGAGAGGGCAGATTCGACGAGCGCGTGGCCGTCGGGAAGGGTGTCGGGCGGGGTCAGCGGTTCGGCCAGACTACGCAGGCGCACGCCCGTCGGGGCTTCGTAGCGGTAGCCCCGTTCAGTCAGGAAAGTGTCCAGGTGCGTCGGCTGCGCCAGCGGCGTGATTTTGAAGATGGCCGGACGGCCGCGTTCCCGGTAGAAGCGTTCCCACTTCTCCACGCGCTTCAACAATTCCAATTCACCGCTGGCGGAGGCATAGAGAGGATTGACCGAATTGGCCCGCCGCGTATAGCCGTCATTGCAGCGGATCAGCCAGCCGTCGTCCACCAACTGCTGGCGGGCCGGCCATGCATTGAGCGAGGCTTCTTCAATTGTACGAATTGTGGGAGGTAGCACGATACTTTTCCATAATATCACAAATTTTAGACATGTTATTGACGCAATATGCAAATCTTATTCACACAATCATCGTGTAAACTCCTCTATATTTGCACAAATAATGCAAAGTTGTGTCACTTTTTTGACATAAAATACATAATTTATCCCGTAGAATGAAACACACTAATATCACATCATCCCATCATCATCTTTATTATGCAAAATTTTATCCACATACAACGTTACTTATCCCCACATTTATCCACAATTTCACGCACCACGCACCACGTTCTTATGTATCATTTGCGCAAATTTGGCAAAGAGCAGGTCGGCGTCGTGGGGGCCAGGGCTGGCTTCGGGGTGGTATTGCACACAAAAAACGGGGCGGTCGGTCAGACGCATCCCTTCTACTGTGCCGTCGTTGAGGTTGCGATGGGTGATCTCCACATTGACGGGCAGGGTGGCGTCGTCTACGGCGTAGTTGTGGTTCTGCGCCGTAATCTGCACATTGGCGCTGTCCACATCGGAGACGGGCTGGTTGCTGCCGTGATGGCCGAATTTGAGTTTGTAGGTCTCCCCACCCAGCGCCCGCCCGATGATCTGGTGGCCCAGGCAGATGCCAAAGGTGGGGATGCCTGCGCCCAGCAGGTGGGCCACGGCTTGCGAGGCGTAGGGCAGACCCGCGGGGTCGCCCGGCCCGTTGCTGAGGAAGATGCCGTCGGGCTGCATCGCCAACACCTCCGCGGCAGGCGTGTCGGCGGGCACAACGACGACGCGCAGATTGTGGCTGGTGAGCCTACGCAAAATGTTCTGCTTAATGCCAAAATCGTAGGCGACGACGAGGGGAAAATGGCGCTGGGCCGCGGTGGCCGTGGCCTGGCTGCGTGTGTCGGGGCCGGAGGCGACGGGTGTCCACTCCACTTTTGTGCCGTCGCTCCAGGCGTAGCTCTCCCGGCAGGTGACCTCTTTGACCAGATCGCGCCCGTCCAGCCCTTCCCAGGAACGGGCCAGTGCGATCAGTTCGTCAGCGCTCTGGCTGCCGTCGGTGCAGAGCGCGCCGTGCAGAACGCCTTCGTCGCGCAGCAGACGGGTAAGGGCGCGGGTGTCCAGTTCGCTGATGCCGGGGATGGCGTGGCGGGTCAGATAGCTGCCCAGAGTTTCGTTGGCGCGCCAGTTGGAGACGACCGGGCTGATCTCGCGCACGACCAGCGCGGTGATCTGGGCGCGGTCGCTCTCCACATCCTCGCGGTTGATGCCGGTGTTGCCCACGTGGGCCACAGTCATACAGACCATCTGCCCCCGGTAGGAGGGGTCGGTGATCACCTCCTGGTAGCCAGTCAGACTGGTGTTGAAGACGACTTCGCCCACGACAGTTGTGGCCGCGCCAAAGGCTGTCCCGTAAAAAACGCGGCCATTGGCCAATGCGAGAATTGCGTTCAAGAAAAACTCTCCCTGCGCTGGGAGTGAGCAGTTATCAGTAATCAGTTTGTCATGCAGCAGAGGGATGAAAAGCGGAACGCAGATTTCGCAGAAACCACAGATTTCGCAGATTTTTATCCGTGTAAATCTGTGTCAATCCGTGTCCTTTTTTCAGGGCGCAATTTAATGTATCATGCGCCGCCTACCGCCCTGAAAAATAGCTTGTATACACGGATCAGCCGAAAAATCTGTGTTCCTTTCGATCCGTGTATACAAAATTTTCATCCCCCCGTAGCGCTCAACCGTGCATGAAGAACTGATTACTGATTACTGCTCACTGTTTACGATTCGCCATCCAAATGGATCGGCTTGTAGGAGTATGCCAACTTCAGCGGCTGCCAGGCCTGCCATTTGAGCAGGGGATTGGCCGCTACGGGTTTGCCCCCGCTGCTCTCTTCCGGGCGGCGAACTGTCAAGTATTTCATCACCGCCACTTCGTCGCAGCGGTGAAATTTGGGACAGTAGATGCACTCCTGCCAAACTTTCGGGCTGATGCTCCAGCGATCAACGATTTCAAAGCCGAGACGCTGGAAGAACTCCTCGCGCAGGGTGAGCGCGCAGACCTGGCTGAACTCTCTGGCTTTGGCCAGCGCCACCAGATGCTCCACGACGATACTGCCCACGCCTTTGCCCTGCCCTCGCTCGTGGACGGCCAGCGAGCGCACTTCGGCCAGTTCCGGGGTTAGCGCCACCAGCGCGCCACAGCCCAGCAGCGTTTCGCCGCCGCCCGTGTCCCGCTCCACCGCCACCAGCCAGTCGGGCAGGGTCTTCAGCACCGCTTCCGGTGTGCGCGGCAACATCAGATTGCGCGCGGCAAAGCCATTGATCAACTCCACCAACTCGGTAATATCCTCCGGTTGGGCCTGACGAATCGCGACAGCCATTGTCGTTTTCTCTCCTAAAGTCTGAACAACCACGAAGACACAAAGACACGAAGAAGAAAAAGCAGAGTTCACATCTTTTTTTCTTTGTGCCTTTGTGTCTTCGTGGTTGGAAAACCTGCACGAGTGTTACATTTCCCGCAAAATGTCACCGAGGATACCGGCTGCGCTCGCCAGTTCTTCCTTCGTAATCGTCAGCGGCGGCACGAAGCGCACGACGTTTGGCCCGGCGCTGACCAGCAGAATGCCCCGCTCGTAGCCTTTGTTGACAATCGGCCCCGCTTCGATGTCCAGTTCCACGCCGACGATCAACCCTTTGCCGCGAATCTCCTTGACGTGCGGGCTGTTGAGTTCGGCGAGCAGTTCCATCAAATACTCGCCCTTTTCGCGCACGTCGGCCAGGAATTCGGGCTGGGAGACGCGCTTGACGACGTAATTCGCCACGTGGGTGGTGAAGGGGTTGCCGGCAAAGGTGCTGGCGTGGTCGCCTTTGTGCATAGCATCGGCCACCTTCTGGCGCATCAAAATCGCGCCGATGGGCAGACCGGCGGCCAGAGGTTTGGCAACGGTCAAGATGTCCGGCTCCACGCCGTAGCCCTGGTGCGCCCAGAGCGTGCCGGCCCGCCCCAGCCCGCACTGCACTTCGTCGAAGATGAGCAGGGCGTCGTTCTGGTCGGCCAGAGCGCGCAATCCCTGCAAAAATTCCTGCGAGGCCGGGTAGACGCCGCCCTCGCCCTGGATGGGTTCGACGATAATCGCGCATACTTTGTCGCTCATCGCGGCCTGGGCGCTGGCAAGATTGTTGAATTCGGCAAAGCGCACGCCGGGCATCAACGGCTGGAAGGGCTGCTGGTATTTCTCGCGCGGGGTGGCAGCCAGCGAGCCGAAGAGCCGTCCGTGAAAGGCGTTGCTGAAAGCGAGGATTTCGTACTTGTCCTCATGGCCCTGCTCACGGGCATAGCGACGGGCAAATTTGAAGGCGCCTTCGTTGGCGTCGGCCCCGGTCAGGCTGAAATGCACTTTGTCGGCAAAGCTGGTCTCGCAGAGTTGTCTGGCCAGACGGGCGTGGGGTTCCGTGTGGTAGAGGTTGCTCACATGCAGCAGACCGCTCTCGGCGGCCTCGGCGATGGCCTGGTTGACGCCCGCATCGCTGTAGCCCAGCACATTGACGGCGATACCCGCCACACAGTCCAGATAAGCCTTGCCTTCGCTGTCATAGACTGTGCTGCCTGCGCCCCGTTCCAGCACAAAAGGCGGGCGGCTATAGACGCCGAGGACATAATTTTGTTCGTTTTGGATGACTTCTTGGGTGTTGATACTCACGACTTTCTCTCCTGTGGTTGATTGGGAGATTAAGGGATTAGGAGATTAGGGGATTGAGAGATTGAGGGATTCCGTCGAATCTCCCAATCTCCCAATCTCTCAATCTCTCAATCTCTCAGTCTCCTACTTTCCTCCAATAATCCCCGTCCCGCTCTCCTCCAATACGCCCGCGATGTTTGTAATCACCGCCTGGGCCACGCCGCTCCTGACCGCTTCGATGGCGCTCCTAACTTTGGGCACCATTCCGCCGAAGATATTGCCGTCGGCAATCCACGACTCGGCCTGGTCCGCGGTGACGGCCCGAATCACCCGGTCAGCGATGAGGACACCGGGGACGTTGCTCACAAAGACGAGGCGGATCGCGCCCAGTTTGGCTGCCACGGCCGCGGCCACGTGATCGGCGTTGACGTTGTAGCTCTTGCCGTCGAAGGCCCCAAAGCTGACCGGGCTGATCACCGGCACAATATCGGCGGCGAAGAGCGCTTTGAGCAGGCGTAGGTCCACGTCCTGAATCTCGCCCACGCGGCCCAGATCGCCCAGCGGATGCCACATCTTTTCCACATAGACAGTGCCGTTGTCCACGCCGCTAATACCCGCGGCCTGGATGTGTTCGTTAAGCAGGGCGCGCACGATGCGTTTGTTGATCAGCCCGCTCAGCACCATCTCCACCACATCCACATCCGCCTCGCTGGTGATGCGCAGACCGTCGAGAAATTGGGTCTTCAAGCCCAGTTTGGCCTGGAGATCGGCGATGGCCTTGCCGCCGCCGTGTACAATCACCACCTGCTTGCCCCCCTCTTGCAGGGAGCGCACGGCCTGGGCCAGACCGTACAAAAAGGTGTCGTCGTCCAGTTCATTGCCGCCGATTTTCAGCACGACGACATAGCGCTCCTCAGCGGACGGGGTTATTTCAATTGTTTGTGGTTTGTTCTGTTCAGTCACGTTTTGTTCCTTCAATGTACCGATTGTAAAACCGAATAATCTCCCGCAGAGACGCGGAGGCGCAGAGAAACGATTGACAGACCGGATATCGGATAGATGTCCGACTACGGCACATCCATCATCCCTTCCTCCCTTCTTCCTGTCATCCCTTCTCCCCTCTGCCGCATCACTTCATATCCCAAAATCGCCGCGGCGGCGGTGACGCCCAGGGATTGACGAAACTCCCGTGCGTAGGGAATCTCCAGGCGCAGGTCGGTCTGGCGCAGAAAAGAGCGGGTGATGCCCCGCTTTTCCCCGCCGATGAGCAGGAAAAGGGGTCGGGTCAGGTCGGCCTGGAAAACCGGTACAGCATCGTCTTCAGCCGCGCAGGCGATGGCAAGCCCGGCCTGTTGAAAAAAGGTGGCCGCACTCTCGGCTGTCTCCGCAATGGCTGTCGGGATCAATTCCGACGCGCCAGCCGAGGAGCGGGCCACCGTTCCCGCCGCGCTCAGCCAGTTGCGTGGACGCAGCACCAGCCCATCTACCCCGGCCGCATAGAGCGAACGCACGGCTTGGCCGAAGTTGAAGGGGTCTTCGATCCCGTCCAGCATCACCACAAACGCGGGCCGGTCAGCGGGCAGTAGATCGGCCAACCCGACAGTGCGCCGCTCCCCCACCAGCGCCACCACCCCGCCGTGGCTGCTCCCTTCGGCCAGGGCGTCTATCGCCTCGCCCGTCTTGCGTTCGATGGGCACACCGGCTTCGCGCGCCCGGTGTTCGAGCCAACGCAGCGCCTTGTCGTCCCGATCCGCCCGCACGTAGACCACCTGCACATCCCGAAAGGGCGACTGCAACGCCGCGGCCACCGAGACCTGGCCCTCCAAAAATATCTGTGTCAATCAGTGGCTCCATTGCAAAAAGTCTTTTGAGCCACTGATGAACACGGATGAACGCGGAGTGAATCCGTGCCCATCTGTGTTTATCAGTGTTCATCCGTGGCTAATTTCAGAGCAGTCCGGCGGTCTCGTCCAGACCTTTTACGATATTAAAGTTCTGCAACGCCTGTCCGCTCGCCCCTTTGATCAGATTGTCCAGGCTGGCGGTGACGATATATTCCGTGCCGTTGGGCCGCGACGGGTCCGCGGGCGTGATGGCGATAGCGCAGCGATTCGTGTGGACAGTGTGGCCCAGACTGGCCTGCTTGCCCGCTGGAATCAGATGGATAAAGGGTTCGCCGTCATAACTCTCGGTATACAGACCCCGAATTTCATCTTCAGTCACACCGGCGGGCACGTCCACGTAGATTGTGCTGAGAATGCCCCGGTTCACCGGCAGCAGATGGGGTGTGAAGAGAAAGCGGGTCTGGTGCGCTGTGCCGTTGGCACTGTTGAGCACCTGCTCCATCTCGGCCACGTGGCGGTGACGGTAGCCCACGCTGTAGGGTGTGATATTTTCGTTGGCCTCGACAAAGTGATAGTCAAGCTTCGGTTTGCGCCCCGCACCGGAGACGCCGCTCTTGGAATCCACAATCACCCGCTCGCCCAGCCAGCCCGCCTTCGCCAAAGGATACAGCCCCAGATTGACGCTCGTTGGGTAGCAGCCGGGCACGGCGATCAGTTGTCCGCCCCGGATCTGCTCCCGGTAGAGTTCGCACAGACCGTAGCGGGCCACCTGCAAAAGCTCCTGGGCCGTGTGTTCCAGCCCATACCAGCGGGTGTAGATCGCCGGATCAGCCAGGCGAAAATCAGCGCTCAGGTCGATAGCCAGGATGCCAGTGTCGTAGAAGGACTTGACCGCCTGCATCGACGCGGCGTGGGGCAGACAGAGGAAGACCACATCCACCTCGCCCACCCGAGCCAGGCCATCTTCCAGGGAAATGAGCGGATAGTCCCAATCCACCGGGTAGAGATCGCTGTAGACGCCGCCCGCGCTGCTCTCGCTGGTCAGCCAGCCCACCTCCAACTGGGGGTGGCGGTGGATCAGTTTGAGCAGTTCGTAGCCTGTATAGCCGGACGCGCCGGCAATGCCTGCTTTGTACATTTAATCTGCCTCCTGAAGGTCTGTCAGGTCTGCCGCCATCGCCGCGGCTACTTTTCGTTCGTCTGGGTTTCCGTCCTGCAAAGCGTCGATCACCCCCTGCCGGTCAGCAACACTGCGGTTCTGGCTGAGTTTGCGCTTCCCCTCCAGCCGGGTGATCTCAATCGTAAACGCCACAATGCCGCCGGTCAATTTGACGGCCCGCTCGTCGCTCCAATCCGGCGCGTAGGGGGCGGGCCGGCCATTTTCGTAGACCCCCACCAACCCGTCCAGCATCGCCATTACAGCCGCCGGTTCATCCACAATCTGCGCAATGCCGTAGGCGTGGACCGCGCTGTAATTCCAGGTGGGCACACTGAAACCGGGCGTGTAGAAGGAGGGCGAAATGTAGGCGTGGGCGTCCTGAAAGATGACCAGCGCCTCCCGCCCCGGCTGAAAATGTCGCCATTGGGGATTGGCCCGCGCCAGATGCGCGACCAGAACGCCCCATGCGCCCTGTTCTGGTCGCAGCAGAACAGGCAGATGGGTGGCAACGGGTGCGCCGCCATCGCTGGTGACGAGGGTGGCAAAGCTGTTGGCCCGCATCATCCGGTGCAGGACGGCGCTATCATTTTCCCGATTGAAGGGTGGCGTATACATCGGAAGAAGTTTTTACCTAACCCGGCCAAGCCGGAACCAGAATACTTGTAAAGACAGATGGAAAAGAAGACGGATAAGAACTCGATTCGTCTGTGTTCTCTTTTATCCGTGTTTACACACAGATCGCTGATTTCGTATGGCAAACAAAAAAGGCCCTCCGTCCGGAGAGCCTTGCATAGCTGGGGTGAAACACTTGCACCCTGCCCACGCGCAAAGGTCCAGACACTGTCTGGCTACTGCTCAGGGCTTTTCCTCAATTGGCTGATACAACTTTCATTCTGGTTCATCATACACCGGAATCGCCGAATGATTGGACGCGACTGTGCAAGTCTAGCACGAGGCTGGCAGACTGTCAAAAGCGCAAAACGCCAGAAAGAAAACAACCACGAAGTCACAAAGACACAAAGGAAAAGCAAAATTCAATCTTTCTTCTTCGTGTCTTTGTGTCTTTGTGGTTCGGGTCTGTGTCACAGCCGTTCGATGATTGTCGCTGTGGCCTGTCCGTGACCGATGCACATTGTCTGCAAGCCGTAGCGCCCGCCCGTCCGTTCCAGTTCGTGCAGCAGCGTCGTCATCAGTTTGGCCCCGGTTGCGCCCAGCGGATGGCCGAGGGCAATTGCACCCCCGTTGGGATTGACCCGTTCCAGCGGCGGCTCAATCTCGGCGGCCCAGGCCAATACGACCGAGGCAAAGGCTTCGTTGATTTCGATCACATCCATCTGGCCGATGGAGAGTCCAGCCCGTTTCAAGACCTTTTCCGTGGCGGCAATCGGCCCGGTGAGCATCAGTTCCGGGTCGCTGCCCACCGCCACCCGGCTGACAAAGCGGGCGCGGGGCTTCAACCCCAGTGCTTCAGCCCGGCTGCGCTCCATCAGCAGCACAGCCGCCGCGCCGTCGCTGATCTGGCTGGCGTTGCCCGCAGTGATCACCCCGTCTTCCCGGAATGCCGGTTTGAGCGCGGCCATCTTCTCCCAATTCGGCTCGAAACGGATGCCCTCGTCGTAGTCCAGCGTGCGGGCATCGCTGTTGTGCCCAACTGCAATGGGCAGAATTTCGCGCTGGAAGTGGCCGGCTTTCGTGGCCGCGGCTGCCTTGACGTGGCTGTGGTAACTGTACTCGTCCAACGCCTGGCGGCTGAATCCCCACTTCTGGGCGATCAGTTCAGCAGAAATGCCCTGATGAAGCAGCGGATAGGGCGGGTTGTCGGGAAAGCGGGGCGGGTAATCGCTGCCCATCGCCACCCGGCTCATTGACTCAATACCGGCGGCGATGACCGCATCGGTGTCACCGGCTATAATTGACTGGGCTGCAAAATGGATGGCCTGCTGGCTGGAGCCGCACATCCGGTTGATACTCACCGCCGCAACCTCCACCGGGAAACCGGCGTAGAGCGCGGCCAGGCGGCCAATGTTGGCTCCCTGTTCCCCGGTCTGGGTGACACAGCCCATCACCACATCGTCTACTTCTGTCGGGCTGATCCCGGCCCGCTCTACGACTGCGCGCAGAACCAGCGCGGCCAGGGAAATCGGCTCGATCTGGCTGAGCGAACCGCGCAATTTGCCGGCGGGGGTACGCACTGCTTCGACGATCACAGCTTCTCGCATGGAAACCTCCTGAAAATCGAATAAACAGACCCGTTCGCTTGATTTCGATACGCCTCGCAGACGCAGAATCCGAAGGATTCTGACGGCTACTCAATCAGCGCTCACTGATCTGCCTGTATAATAATAAATTCGTTGCTCATTCGTGCAAAAAAGCGCAAATTGGGTATTGAAATCGGTTTAGGAGCGTGCTATACTGTCCGCAGTGCGCGGAAGAGATCGACCTTCCCGCATTTTTTAATGGAAAGACATTTTTCCAAAGACGCAATGTTTCACGTGAAACATTGCAAAACCGTTGTGAAAGACGACCGAACCACAAAGTCACAAAGACACGAAGAAGAGCCAGATTTGATTTCCTTTGTGTTTTCGTGCCTTTGTGGTTATCTCTTGCAGGATAGAATGACTTGACTGATCTGACTGTAGGCAACACAACACCGGTAATTGACTACGAAGGCAGCGGCTACCGCAAGGAGTTCTGGGGAGGCCGCGGTCGGGAATACGAAGACGCCGTCGAGCGGGTCGCATTGGGCCAGTTGTTGCCCTCACGCGGGCGCAGAATCGCTGAGATTGGCGCAGGCTTTGGCCGGCTGGCCGATCTCTACCTGGGCTACAAGCAGATTGTTCTCTTTGATTATAGCAGAACTCTGCTGCAAGAAGCAGTTGCGCGCTGGGGTGACGATCCCCGTTTTGTTTTCGTAGCAGGCAATGTCTATGAACTGCCCCTGGCTGACGGCGTGTTGGATGCGCTGGTGATGGTGCGGGTGATGCACCATTTGGCGGATGTACCCCAAGCGTTGGCCCAGTTGCGCCGGGTATTGCACAGCCAAAGTGTGGCGGTGTTGGAATATGCCAACAAACGCAATCTGAAGGCAATCGCCCGCTGGCTGCTGGGCCGCCAGAAATGGTCGCCCTTTGCCGCCGAGCCGGTAGAGTTTGCGCAACTCAACTACGACTTTCATCCCGACTGGATGACGAAAAGGCTGGTGGAAGCGGATTTACAGATTGCCCGACAGTTTGCCGTCTCCCACTTTCGTCTACCAATACTGAAGGAGCGGGTGGCGGCGGCGCGGCTGGTTGGGATCGAACAGTCTTTCTTTGGTTTAGGGGGGCGCTTTCCGCTTGCGCCCAGTGTTTTTGTACAGGCGGCTGCACCCAACAACGGGCCATCCCAGGTTGCGTCTACCCAGACGGGTGATGCGCATTTGCTCTTGCGCTGTCCGCAGTGTGGCACCTCGCCCTTGCGGTGGGACGGGGAGAATACGGTGGCTTGTCCTGCATGTAGCCGCCGCTATGCCCGCCGGGAGAGCATTTGGGATATGAAAGAAGCGGCATAAGTACTATTTGTGGAATTGTGAAAGCCATTACGCTCTAGTTAGCGAAGTTATTGTAAATTAGATAGCTACCATTCGTAGCGGTGGGTCTTGCCATTTGTGGGCATCCGACTTTTGCCCAAACCCAGCGCTTGCACAGGGGAGGTTATGCCGATGACAGACATGACACGATTTGCATCGGAAGAAGAAGAACTGGACGAGTTGGATATGGAGATGGAGATGGAGGCGGATGAGCCGCTGGCCGAGGAGATGGAACTCTCCGAAATGGCCGACGCCGACGCTTCCGAAGAGACGGTCGCGCGCAGCCCGCAGGAGACAATGGATTATCTCTTGAAGGTTGGCCGCGCCAAAGGCTTCGTCAGCTATGACGACGTTCTCAAACTCATGCCCGAAGTAGAACACAATATCGAACAGTTGGAGGACATCTTCGCCACTCTCTTTGAGCAGGGTATCGCCGTGGGGCAGTCCAAAGAGGACGCCATCCCGGAGATCAAAGAGAGCGGGGACAAGACTGAGGAAGAGGATTTTGACCTGAGCCAGATCGAAATTGACGACTCGATCAGCCTCTACTTGAAAGAGATCGGTCGCGTGCCCCTGCTCACGGCGGAGGAGGAGGTAGACCTGGCCATGCGTATGGAAGCGGGCCGGGATTCGCGCCAGACCCTTTCCGAGGGGATGGACGACTGGGAGGAGCGCGAGAAGCTGCTCTGGCTGGTGCGCGACGGCCAATCGGCCACCGAACATCTGATCAAAGCCAACAGCCGTCTGGTGGTCAGCGTCGCCAAGAAGTATGTGGGGCGGGGCGTGCCTTTCCTGGACCTGATTCAGGAGGGCAACATCGGGCTGATCCGGGCGGTGAAGAAGTTCGACTACCGGCGGGGTTACAAATTCAGCACCTACGCCACCTGGTGGATCCGCCAGGCCGTGACGCGGGCCATCGCCGATCAGGGGCGCACCATCCGCGTGCCTGTACATATGTACGAACAGATCAACCGCTTGACCCGCACCAGCCGCCAGCTTGTGCAGGAATTGGGTCGCGACCCCACCACCGAAGAGATCGCCGAGGGGCTGGGCGTTACCCCGCGCAAGGTAGAACATATTATGCGCGTGAGCCAGCGCCCACTCAGCCTGGAAATGCCCGTGGGCGAAGAAGAAGACAGCTATCTGGGCGACTTCATCGAGGACGAGGACGCAGACAGCCCGCAGGATGCCGCGGGCCAGCAGTTGTTGCGCGAAGTGATTGACGAAATTTTTTCCAGCCTGACCCCGCGTGAGGTGCGTATCCTCCAGTTGCGCTTCGGCTTGGTGGACGGCTACTGCTACACCCTGGAAGAGGTGGGTAAGAAGTTCGGTGTGACGAGGGAACGTATTCGGCAGATCGAGGCCCAGGCCCTCAGCCGTTTGCGCCATCCCAGCCGCAGCCGTAAGTTGCGGGATTATCTGTAAAGCGGGACGCAGATAACGCAGAAACAGATGATTTTTGATGATAAGAAAAGAAGCGGGAACGTCCTGGGGACGTTCCCGCTTCTTTTCTCTCTGTTCAATCAGCGTCGATCAATCCAAATCAGCAAAATCTGCGTCCACTCTTCCTATCGCACATCCCCATCGCCGCGGATGACACCCCGCTCCAGGCGGTCGAGGAGCTTTTCCAGGTTATAGGCTGCCACCTCTTCCAGCGTCAGGTCCAATTCGGTGCAGATTTGGGTCAGATACCAGAGCACATCGCCCAGTTCGCCCTTCAACGCCTGACGTTCTTCCTCGCCGATCTCTCCGCCTTTGTCGCGGAAAATTTTCTTGACCTTCCCGGCCACCTCCCCGGCTTCGTTGACCAGGCCGAGGGTGGGGTAGACAATCGGATGATCCGTATGCACCAGATTCCACGTTTTGCGCGACTGCTGCTGGTAGAGATTGAAACTCGTCTTGTCCATCGCCAACCGTTCTTTCTGCTACAAACAAAAGACAGAACGCAGATTTTCATGATTTTGATTGATCTGCGCAGATCAATCAAAATCATGAAAATCTGCGTCCCTCTTTCTACACATCCAAATTCTGGACTTCGTGGGCGTGGGTCTGGATGAAGCGGCGGCGAGGCGGCACACTGCTGCCCATCAGCATATCGAAGGTGCGATCCGCCTCGGCTGCGTCCTCCACCTGCACCTGCAAGAGGGTGCGGTTTTCGGGATTCATCGTCGTCTCCCAGAGCTGCTCCGGGTTCATCTCGCCCAGCCCTTTGTAGCGTTGCTCCAACTTTACATTTTCATCGCCGAGTTTCTTGCGCAGATCCAGCAGAGAGGCGTCGTTGTAGACATACTGCTCGGATCGCTTGGACTTGCCGTTCAGTTGCTCGGTCACCTGCACTTTGTAGAGGGGCGGCTGGGCAATGTAGAGATGTCCTTCCCCCACCAGCGGCTCCATATAGCGGAAGAAGAGGGTGAGCAGCAGCGTCCGGATGTGCGCCCCATCAACGTCAGCGTCCGTATTGTGGGCGCACAGACCACCCATCCCGCAGATGAAATTCTCGTGATCGGCCACGGAGAAGTCGTAGACCATCCCGTTGCTGGCCTCCACCGCCTGCACCGAGCGCACTGGCAGCCCGATTAGGTCAGCCCCAATCTCCACAAAGGAATGATTTTTGGGGTTGGGCTTGGCAGTCTGGACATACTCGCGCAGGGCTGGGGCCTGCGCGTGTTCCTGCCAGACGGATTCCAGCGCGGCCAGATCGGGCAGGCTGGAAACCGAGATGGTATGCACCGGGTGGCGGGTGATCACCGCTTTGCCTCGAATCGTTCCGGTGGACTGGCCGTCCGGTTCTCGCACAGAGAGCGATCCGATGACACCGTGGGCCAGCAACAGATACATCAGCCCGCTTGCCAGCTCCGAGGAAACTGTCGTCCAGCTAAGGCGGGTGGGGGCCAGTGTCCCATCGCCCAGGAAGTAGCCGCGCAAAAAGGCCAGTTGCAGCGCAGGACTGACGTTGAACACGAAGTCCGGGATGCGTTTGCTGTGGGCCTGCACCCCGTCGAAGCCGAAGATCAGCCGGAAAGCCGCGGCGACCACCGAATGGACAACTTTCAATTCACCGACCCGCCCATTGGCCGGCGGGTAATAGGTCGGCTGCACGCCGAACAGGTCTACAAAAGCCTGCTGCATCTCAGGCAGCCAGCGGGCATTGTTCGGCCCAAAGGCCAGACGCACGCCGCCCCGTTGGCTGCACGATCCCTCGGCCAGGAAGAAGCCCAGCAGAGTCATCAGTTGTTCGTTGACCGGCAGATAGCGCCCCACCTTCTGGTCAGCGTAGTGTTCGGGTGCCATGCGGATACCGTTGAGGGAAGCGACCTCCTCCATCTGCAAATCGGAGAGGCGCAGCCAGGGACGCACCTCGTTGTGACCAGAGCCGGTGTACTGCTTCTGCCACACCGAATCCAGCCGAGAGGGGCCGACCTCCACCTGGGCCAGGGTTTCCGCCACGTCCAGGCCGAGGGTCTCCACATAGCGGCTGAAATTGGTGAGGGTTGGACGGTTCTTGCCCTTTTCCCAGTCGTAATAAGTCACCGGCTGGCGGATACCCACGGCGGCGCAGATGGCTTCCTGGCTCAGCCCAGTTTGTCGGCGGCGTTCGGCCAGAGCCACGCCCACCCCGGCCGGGATGGAGACGCGGGCCTCGGTCATCTGTCTGTCGTCGGCATACTTTGCCCGCACCCGCGCCTGTTGCAGACGTTCGATGTCGTTGCCCCACAGGATGAGATCGCTCCCAATCGCTTCCTGACGCTGCAGGAGAGAGGTCAGCAGGTCAATGCGTTCGGTGTACTTTTCCTGGGCCAGGGGCAGACGGCGGGGCGCAACGATACAATCGCCGACGCGCACTTCGTCGCCCCGTTTCAGCAGGACGCTGCCGTTTTCATAGACAAAGACGCTGTGCGAAGAGGTCACGCGCAGCGTGCGCCCGTATGCCGTGCGAATCTCGTAGAGGGTTTCCTCGATTGGGTGGCGAATGACGCTGCGGATCGGTTTGAATTCGGTACGCTGGCTCTGCTGATCGAAACAGAGAACCTGCCAGGCCGACACATCCTCACCCGCTGCCAGCCGCGCGTCGATAAACGGCCCGATCTGCACCTGACGAATCTGCCCGGCGGGGTCTTGCACAAAGCAGGTCTCTTGCGCGTCCACACTCATAATAATAATGCGGTTGTAGCGCAGATTCGCCACATTCAGGTCATCGCCGATGCCCATCCCCAGGGCAGTGATGAGTGCCTGAATCTCTTTGTTGCCCAGCGCCTTGTCCAGGCTGGTCTTTTCCACGTTGAGAATTTTGCCGCGCAGGGGCAGAATGGCCTGGAAGCGCCGATCCCGGCCCTGTTTGGCGCTGTTGTGAACAAACACACCGCACGCCAATGCAAAGTTGTGCGTCCCCGGCACTTCTGCATCAAAGACATCCATTCGCTCGGCCATTCGCTCAATCTTCACGACCCGGTGGTTGTAATTGGCTATCGCATCGAATGTCTGCGCCTCCTGACCATCGAAGTAACGCTGGCAGAAAGTCGTGAAACGCAGGATACTCTTGTCGCGGTTTTCAATCCGCCAGGAGCGATAGGCATCCCGATCCACCTGCCCGTCTTCGGTCTCGAACTGCTTCAGGGCCGCAATTGTCTTGCGGTAATAGGTCTGATGCAGCGTCTTCCGGCGCTTCTCGCGGAATTCGGAAGTCCACTGTTCCTGGGTTTTCTGTCGCCGCCATTCCAACAGTTCCTCATCCTGCCATTGCGTTTTTGCCATCTGGGAATGACGGTCGCGGGCTTCTGGGCTGTTCTCGAACCAGGTTCGCACACGTTCCGACTGGGCGTGACGGTTATCCTCATCCCCCCAATACGCCCTTTGCGCCCGGTCTAGCTGCTCCCGATTCGCCTGGCGATAGGTCTCATTGGCCGCGTAGAACTCGCGCCATTTTCCCACCATATAAGCCCGATAGTCATCATCTTCCCACTGCGCTTTGGCCTGCGCCGAAAGGATTTCCCGGGTTTCAGGCTGCTGCATGCGCTGGCTCATCATCGCGCGGTACTCATCGCTTTGGTGCATCGCCCGAGTCTTTTCCACTACATCTGGTCTGCGCAGCGTTTCACTGCTATGCAGGCGATGCAACTCCAAATGTTCTTCCTTTGGCAGACGCTGGATATTTGTCGGGTTATTATTCAGTTTGTTGAAGTCGATGTGATGGCAGTGATCTCCGCCCTCTTTCGAGTAGACACCCTGCCAGCGGTTGTACCAGTCGGCCAGAATGTGCGTGAAGAGCCAGCTTTCGGAGCGTGGATCCCAGGCCATCTCATATCCATCGATTGTGATACCGCTGTCGCTCGTGTCGGAGAGCTTCCGATAGAGCGGCATCAGGGAATCGTCCAACGTGAGTTCGACGGCTGGTTTGTAGCTTCCATCCCTGAGCATAAAACGGTGGTCCGGCGTGCAGGTGATGATTTCTCCGTTGTCCAATGTTACCCGGAGTACTTCTGCATCTCTGTGGGTTACCCGGGCGTTGATAATCCGTTGCAGCCCGATTTTACCGTCGTTGCGGATCGTATAGCAGAAATGCTCCTGCCCCGCGGCCTGTTCAGCTACCAGTTCCTCAAAACTGAGCGAACGTCCATCAGCCAGCGCAACTTCTGTATCACCGGAGAAGCAGCCACCCGCGCTGTCGCCCTCGACGATGTAAAGTTCGCTCTCTTTGGGGTCACGGGTGGAGCAGTCGGCCAGTTTGCCGGGCAGGGTCAGACTTTCCAGCGCGCTCTTGCGCATGACCAGATCGCGGGCTTTGCGCGCCGCTTCGCGCGCCCGATAGGCTGTCTGGCATTTGTCAACGATCTTGCGGGCATCGCGCGGATTCTCCTCCATCCATTTGCTCACGCCCTCGGCCACCGCGGTTTCCACATGATAGCGCACTTCGTTGTTGAGAAGTTTGAGTTTGTTCTGCCCCTCAAACTGGGGTTCCAGCACCTTCACGCTGATGATAGCGGTCATGCCCTGACGGGTGTCGTCGCCAGTAAAGTTGTCGTCGTTCTCCTTGAGCATCCCCTGTTTGCGCGCATAGTCGTTCACCTGACGGGTGATGGCGGCGCGCAGACCGGTAAGATGGGAGCCGCCGTCCGGGGTGTTGATGGTGTTGGCAAAGGCGAAGATCGACTCGTTGTAGCCGTCGGTATACTGAATGGCCGCCTCGACCTGCGTCCCTTCCACCTCAATATCCACGTAGATGGGTGCGTGGAAGACTTCCCGGTTTTTGTTGAGATAGCGCACAAAGGTCTGCACGCCGCCCTCAAAGTAGAAGTTGAACTCTCTGGCAGGCTCTGGGCGCTCGTCAACGAAGGTAAAATCAACGCCCCGTGTCAGGAAAGCCATCTCGCGGAAGCGGGTGATTAGGGTCGGCCAGTCGTATTCAAAGACCTGAAAGATCGTATCGTCGCGCAAAAAGCGCTGGGATGTGCCGGTGTCGTTGGGGTCGCAGGTGCCGATCTCGTCAACTTCGCTGACGGGAATGCCCCGTTCGAAACGCTGGCGGTAGATTTTGCCATTGCGCTTGACAGTCGTCTCCATCCACGTACTGAGGGCGTTGACCGCGCTGACACCCACACCGTGCAGACCACCCGAAACTTTGTAGCCGCCGCCGCCGAACTTACCGCCAGCATGGAGTTTGATCATCACGACGGTGAGCGCGGACATACCCATCTGCTGTTGGATGCCCACAGGGATACCCGCGCCGTTGTCGGTGACAGTCACACTCTCATCCTTATGGATGGTGATCCAAATGTGATCACAGCGCCCCTGCATGGCCTCGTCAATGGCGTTGTCCACCACCTCGTAAACCATATGATGCAGCGCTTTGGTGTCGGTGCCGCCGATGTACATACCGGGGCGACGGCGCACAGCCTCCAGCCCTTCCAAGACCTGAATCTGTTCTGCATCGTAGACAAAATCTGTTTTCTTATTGCCGTTTGCCACGCGTTCCTCCGCTATCGTTTTTCAGGTTTGATTGCCTGAACAAATATACAAACAAGAATACCAGTCAAAAGTCCGCCGTCCGCCGTCGGCATTCCCGGCTATGCCTTTTGGGTCTGCGTTTTGTCCGATGTGACGATCAGCCGCGTGCGGTAGAAGATGAGCAGTGCCATTGCCAGCCCCGTACCCACAAAGGCGTTGATAAGCGCCCCCAAGGCCACGCCGACCACCCCGACGGCAACGATCTCGCGCAACAGGAGCGTAATCCCCACCGAAATCAGGTTGGTCAGCAGGAAAAATCCCAGTGTGGACCAGAAATTGTGGCGCACCAGCACAATACTGCGCATCACCGCGGCACGCACGCTGAGATTGTCCAAGACCAACCCGACGGTGACAAAGTAGAGATAGAAGAAAATCACCGTCACCAACCCGCCCATCAGCATCATTGCCCCCGCGCCCAGCGCCGGGCTGATGAGCATCAGCACAGTCACGCCGACCGCAGTGGGGATGTAGAGCATCAGCAGAAAGACAAGCATTGCCAGCAAAAAGCCCAGCGAACGCAGCCAATGGCGCAGAACCGCGGAGATGAAACGGGGTGGGGTGGCGCTCTTTTCGCCTTCGCCCAACGGCACAATGCGGGCGAGTAGATTCATATAGACGACGCCCAAGAATAGCCCCAACAGTCCCAGCAGCAGTGCGCTGCCACCGGCGTTGAGCAGCGATGCGATCTGTTGATTGGTCTGTTCCGTTTTCACGCCGGGCAGGGTGGCCAATAGGCTGGGTACGTGATAGAGCGATGCACTGACCAGCAGATCAAAAAGATTGAACGACTTTCCCACCGCATCCATCATTTTCGTCACTTGGACGGGCAGATCCGCCAACCCCGGACCCAACGTATCCGCGGCAGCGCCGAACTGGGCAAAGATGTCGGCGTAGAAGGCTGCAAAATTTTGCAGAAGTGGCTCGATGCTCAAACGGGGCACAAACCAGAGAAAGGCGTCCAGAAGCAGCGGCAAGAGCAGGAGTTCCAGGCGCTTGATCAGCAGCCGGTAGCCAGCAGAGAGACTATCAATAATGCCCAAACCAATTCCTTCGGTTGATTGCATAGGTGAGTAGAATTGAGAAAAGTGAACTTTGATTGCTTCCATTTTACCACACAAAGGGCAAAAGACGAAGTTGCAGAAGGATTGTTTTAGAACATTCGTTCATAAGGGGATATTGGGGTATTGGGGTATTGGGGTATTTGGCCGATCCTTCCTCCTGTCCTCCCTTCCTCCTGTCCTCCCTTCCTCCCTTCCTCCTGTCCTCCCTTCCTCCCTTCCTCCTCTTCTCCCTTCCTCCCTTCCTCCTCTTCTCCCTTCAGTTGACGCTCTGCCAGATGGCAGGCTAGAATGCAAGGACTACGCAGCGCAAAACGGGAACAGATAGCGATTGGGCTGCGTTTACGCCTGCGTTGGCCCAAAGTCCCCGCCACTGTCTGAAGTGCCGGGGACTTGCGCACCTGGCTAAAAAATTACTTTCCATCTTGACACGACCCGGAGAAGCCAATGTCATCCTACGTCATCCACGGCGGTTCGCCCATCCGCGGGACTGTTGTCCCCAGCGGCAACAAAAACGCGGCTATGCCGATGGCCGAAGCCTGTCTGCTGACCGACGAACCTGTCATTCTCCACAATATGCCCCAGATCGGCGATGTGGAGACTGTGCTGGAGATTCTGAGCGGTCTGGGCGTAGATGTGCAGCAAACCGGCGATACAGTCACCCTCTGCGCCGCCAACCTGCGCGGGACAGAGCCGGACCCACGCCTCTTTGCCCAGATTCGCGGCTCCCTGACGCTGATGGGGCCTCTGCTCACCCGGCGCGGCCATTTTGCCGTGCCCGCCAGCGCCGGGGGGGATGACATCGGGCGCAGGCGCATTGACACCCATCTGCACATTTTCCGCAGTCTGGGCGTGGAGATGGTTCACAACGGGCGCTTTGAGATGAAGACGAACGGACGCCTGACTGGGAAGGACATTCTGCTGGATGAGGCGTCGGTGACAGCCACGGAAAACGGGCTGCTGGCCGCTTCCCTGGCCAAAGGAGTCACAATCTTGCGCAACGCGGCCAGCGAACCCCACGTCCAGGACCTCTGCCATCTGCTCGTGCGTATGGGCTGCCCCATCGAAGGCGTCGGCAGCAACACCCTCACCATCCACGGCCAGGAGCGGCTGACAGGCGCAGAGTATACAGTCGGGCCGGATTATATGGAGATCGGCAGTTACATCGGGCTGGGGGCCATCACAGCGGGCGAACTGCGCATCAGCGGCGTCGTTCCCGAACATCTGCGTATGCTGGAAATGGTCTTCGTGGATCGCTTGGGCGTGCGGATGCGGCTGGAAGAGGATGCAACCAGCAGCACAGGCTGGTCGCTGGTGATTGCCGATGAGCAGGCGCTACGCGTGCGCACGGACTTTGGCGGCGCCATCCCGCGCATTGACGACCAGCCCTGGCCCGCGTTCCCGCCCGATCTGATGAGCATCGCGCTGGTCACGGCCACCCAGGCCAGAGGTACTGTGCTGATCCACGAGAAGATGTACGATGGACGGCTCTATTTTGTGGACAAATTGGTGGCGATGGGCGCGCAGGTGATCCTCTGCGATCCCCACCGCGCGGTCGTCGTCGGCCCCAGCCAACTGGTAGGCCAGCAGATCACCAGCCCGGACATCCGCGCCGGGATGGCGCTGATCCTGGCCGCGCTGGCCGCCGAAGGCAAGACGACTATCGGCAACATCCAGCAGATTGACCGGGGCTACCAACGGATTGACGAGAAGTTGCGGGCGTTGGGGGCGCGAATCGAACGGGTAGATTGACTTTTTGCGTCCCTCTCCCTATACTCCTTTTGTCTGCTCATTGCTCACTCCCACCCAACCTCCCCCAGATTGGGGGAGGAGTCGTCACAATCCCCTCCCCAATCTGGGGAGGGTTAGGGTGGGGTAAACACTTGTCAGACAATTGGAGTTTTTGATCGAGTAAATAGCCTACACCCTTCATCCCATCAGAAGGATTTCCTATGTCAACGATTGATATTGCCGCCGTCCAATCCCACGTCTCCCAGCACCGCGACGACATCATTACTTTTCTGCGCGAGATTTGCGCCATCCCGTCAATGGATTCCCAGATCGGGCCGGTGGGGGAGCGGGTACAGGCCGAAATGACGAAATTGGGCTTCGATGCAGTCTGGTTCGACTCGATGGGCAACAGCGTCGGGCGCATCGGCAACGGGCCGCGTGTGCTGGTCTATGACAGCCACATAGACACCGTTGGCATCGGCGACCCGGATGAGTGGAAGTGGGACCCTTTCCAGGGCAAAATTGAGGAGGGCGTATTTTACGCGCGGGGCGCGTGCGACGAGAAGGGCAGCACGCCGGGGATGATCTACGGGCTGGCGATTGCCCAGCGTCTCGGCCTGCTGGAAGGTTGGACCGCCTACTATTTTGGCAATATGGAGGAGTGGTGCGACGGCATCGCGCCCCACGCCTTTGTGGAACACGAGGGCATCCGCCCGGATTTTGTCGTCATCGGCGAGCCGACAAAAATGCTGGTCTATCGCGGGCACAAAGGCCGGGTGGAGATGAAAGTCGTCGCCAAAGGCAAGAGCGCACACGCCGCCAGCAATCATTTGGGCGACAACGCCATCTACAAAGTGTTGCCGGTGATTGAGGGCGTGAGCCAATTGGAGCCGCAGTTGGGTGATCATCCCTTCCTGGGCCACGGCAAAATTACGGTGACGGATATGTCTGTGGAGACGCCCAGCCTCAACGCCGTGCCCAATCAATGCACTGTCTACATCGACCGCCGTGTCACTTTTGGCGAAGAAGTGGAGGCAGTCATCGAGCAGGTGCGCCAACTGATTCCCGCCGAAAACCGGGAGCGGGGCGATGTGACGGTGGAGATGCTCTTCTACGACGAGCCGAGCTACACCGGCTTCGTCTTTCCCGTGGACAAATACTTCCCGGCCTGGGCGCTGGCAGAGAGCCATCCGCTGGTACAGGCGGGGCAAGTCGCGCGCAGCCTGACCGGTCTGCCCGCAGCCGCGCCGGGCAAGTGGAATTTCAGCACAAACGGTATCTACTGGGCGGGCAAGGCGGGCATCCCCTCCATCGGCTTTGGTCCGGGCGACGAAGTGACCGCGCACACCGTCCTCGACAGCGTTTCTCTGGACGAAGTGGTGAAGGCGACGGAGTTCTACGCGGTGCTGCCCGCGCTGATTGGAAAATAGAACGCGGATGACGCGGATCGAGCGGATTAACGCGGATAAAATCTGCCAAAATAGGGATTTGCACGGATTGGAAAGCGGGAAACTGAATGGACGGGCAAGAAGAAGCCCAGCCGGGCAAGCGTCTTTGGTATGTGTGGGATTACGACATCGATGAGGAAACCTTCCAGGCGATGCTGGACGGGAAAGTTACGCGGGGGCGGCTGGGGCGGGATTGGGCCGTAATCCGTTTGCTGAACTACGCGTCCTATCGGGAAATCGTCCGGCGGCTCGGCTTTCCTGCGCTTGCGCAGGATTGGTCGCGCTGGAGAGATAAGTTGCGTATGAAAGAACGCCGCCGCGGCATTGATTTCTTAGTTCAGTGGTTGCCCCAACACCACCCGGAGCTGATTCACAATGGACAATAACCATTACGAGCATTTCCTCTATCCTTTGCAGGATGAAGTGCTTGCTGTGCTTACATCTTTGGAAACTGGTTTCTACTTGACGGGCGGAACCGCGGCATCACGCGGCTATTTGCATCACCGGTACTCGGATGATTTGCACCTTTTTGTCAATTACGATGACCGTTTCGCTTTGTGGGCAGAATTGATCACCGATGCACTAATCCGTAGACCGGACTGGCACACGAACATTCGTCTGCGCGGTGAAAGCTTCGTCGGCTTGACGGTGCGTCGCGAAGAAGTCGAACTCAGAATCGATCTGGTCAAAGACGTGCCCTCTCGCGTCGGCACAGTGTACAAACACCCTCTGCTTGGCCCCATCGACACCGCCGAAAACATTCTGGCCAACAAAGTCACGGCTGTGATTGACCGCGAACAGCCCAAAGATATGGCCGACATCTGGGGCTTCTGCACGAAAATGAATCTCTCCCTGGAGGAGGCCATCACCGGGGCCGACAGCAAAGCCGCGGGTATCTTCCACGCCGACCTGGCCCGCGTTCTCTGCACGGCCACCGAGGACGACTGGCGGCTGATCCGCTGGATTTCTCCTCCCGATAAGGAGATTTTTCTGGCCGACCTTCGCTGTCTGGGCGAGGGGTTAATATTGTAACTCTACCCTTTTGAGGTCTTATGCCCGACCAATCGCCCCTCGCCGTCGTCGCCATCGGCGGCAATTCTCTGATCCAAGACAACAAACAGCCCGAAGTGGCTAACCAGTGGGACGCTGTGCGCGAGACCACCGGCCACATCGCCGGGATGGTGGAAAAAGGCTGGCGCACAGTCATCACCCACGGCAACGGGCCGCAGGTGGGCTTTATCCTGCGCCGCAACGAGCTGGCCGCGCACGAAGTCCACACCACCCCCCTCAGCCTGATTGTGGCGGACACGCAGGGCGCGATTGGTTATATGCTGCAACAGGCGCTGAACAACGAATTTTTCCAGCGAGGCATCTCGAAGCAGGCGATTACCGTCGTGACACAGGTGCGGGTGGATGAAAACGACGCGGCCTTTGCCAACCCCAGCAAGCCCATCGGCGGCTTTCTGGACGAGGAGACGGCGCGCATTTTCGAGCGCACGGGCTGGCAGGTGGTGGAGGATGCGGGCCGGGGCTGGCGGCGGGTGATTGCCTCGCCGCTGCCCATTGAAATCGTCGAGTTGGCAGCCATCCGCCAGGCCATCGAACTGGGCTGGATTGTGGTGGCGTGCGGCGGCGGCGGGATTCCTGTAGTGCGCAACCCGCAGGGCGAACTGCGCGGCGTCTCGGCTGTCATTGACAAAGACCGGGCCAGCAGTCTCCTGGCCCGCCAGTTGGGCGCGGAACTGTTCCTCATCAGCACCGGCGTCGAGCAGGTGGCGATCAATTTCGGCAAACCCAACCAGCAGAGCATTGACGCAATGACCCTTGCCCAGGCCAGGCGCTACCGGGAGGAGGGCCACTTTGCCGCAGGCAGTATGCGCCCCAAAATTGACGCCTGTATCGAATTTCTGGAAGAGAGCAGTAACCCCGCCGCCTGGTGTCTGATCACCGATCCCAGAAATCTGGAACGGGCGCTGGAAGGGGAGACGGGGACGCGAATTGTAAGAACGTAGTGCGTGGTGCGTCGTGCGTGGTGCGTGTACTGGTTTGGGATCAGATGGGATATCTGTTTGTTGGAGGCGAAACAGTGCAAAAGGAACCAACGCCACTACTGCTTGACGCACCACGCACCACGCACCACGCACTACGCACCACGCACCACGCACCACAGAATCTCTATTCATTTTCACAGGAGACCCAATCAATGCAGACAGATTTACGCGGTCGCGACTTTATCAGCGACATGGATTTCAGCAAAGAAGAGATCGAGACGGTCATGGATGTGGCCTTCAAACTCAAGCGGGATCGGGCGCTGGGCATCCGCCACCCCCTGCTGGAGGACAAGACGCTGGCCCTGCTCTTCTTCTTCACCAGCACCCGCACCCGTTCCAGCTTCGAGGTGGGCATGGCCCAGATGGGCGGCCACGCCGCTTTTATTGACAGCACGACGACGCAGATCAGCCACGGCGACACAGCCAAAGAGATCGGCGAAATCTACGGGCGCTACTACGACGGCATCGCCATCCGCCAGTGCGATTGGGACTTTGGCAACAAATATATCAACGACGTGGCCGCGGCCAGCCGCGTGCCTGTGCTGAATATGCAGTGCGACGTCTACCACCCCTTCCAGATTCTGGCCGACCTGATGACGATTATCGAGAAGGTGGGCGACCCGCGCGGCAAAACAATTAATGTCAGTTGGGCCTACGCCAGCAGCTACCAGAAGCCCATCTCCGTGCCCCAGAGCCTGATTTTGCAGATGACGCGTTTTGGGATGAATGTGCGCCTGACCAATCCGCCGGAGTACAAACTGATGCCGGACATTCTGCAACAGGCCAAAGACAATGTGCGCAAGCACGGCGGCAGCTTCGAGATGCTGGATGAGTTCGACGCCGGCTTTGTGGACGCCGATATCGTCTATCCCAAGAGCTGGGGCGCGCTGCTCACCACCACCGACAACGCCGAGAGCGCGGCCATCGGCAAGCGTTACACGGATTGGATTACCGACGAGCGGCGTATGGGGTTGGCCAAGGAGAACGCCATTTATATGCACTGTCTGCCCGCCGACCGCAACATCGAAGTCACCGATGGGGTGATTGACGGGCCGCATTCGGTGGTCTACGATGAGGCGGAGAACCGGCTGCACGCGCAGAAGGCCGTGATGGCTTTGACGATGCGGTAGGGGTGCGTTCGGCGGTGCAGCTATAGTTTTCAGATAAAGATTTGCACTGTAGGGGCGCTGCTTGCTGCGCCCGTCTCTGGTGCGTCGGGCGCAGCAAG
>CAMDEX010000005.1 GCA_945897075.1 Litorilinea aerophila | reverse complement strand
TGCTGCGCCCGGTACGCACGAGACGGGCGCAGCAAGCAGCGCCCCTACAAATAATTACCTGTAAAATTATAGTTGCGCTAAAAGGAATAGCAATGACCCTATACGGTTGCCCCCTGTGTGAAAGGGATGAGAGTAGCCCTTACTATTCTGTGAACGGCTATGCGCTGGTGCAATGCCGCGCCTGTGGGACAGTTGCGGTCCGTCCGATGCCCGGCGCAGAGCAACTCGCGGCCCACTACCAGCGCGCAGAATACTTTGCCGGTGAAGAGGGCCAGGGCTATGCAGACTACACAGCGATGAAGAAGGCTTTGCGCCCCCACTTCCAGCGCCGTCTGCGCGCGCTTGCGTCAGCCTTTCCCCAGCGGGGAAAATTGTTGGATTTTGGCTGCGCGGCTGGCTATTTTTTGGAAATGGCCCGCTCCGACGGCTGGGAGATTGCCGGTGTCGAACTTTCAACGGAGATGGCGCGTACAGCCACCCAGAGCCTGGGGATTCCCGTCGTGTCGAATCTGGCTGCGCTGCCGCCGGGGACGTTTCAGGCGATTACCCTTTGGGAAGTCATCGAGCATCTGCCCCGGCCAATTGACGTATTGGCCCAATTGTCGGCGCGCCTGTCGCCCGGTGGCGCGCTGATGCTTTCCACACCCAACACAGCCCACTGGCAGGCTGTGCGTGCCAAAGAGAAGTGGGTAGCCTTTCGCCCGCCCTCCCATCTGCTCTATTTCACACCGACCACTCTGCAACGCGCCCTCTCTGCCGCGGGCTTTGCGCAGATCTCCATCCGCGGGGTGATGCCGCTGCCCGAACTGCCGCCTCTCTTGGAAAAGAGTACAGCTTCGCTGCAAAGGGGGCTGGCCAATGGCAGCGCCTATCCCTGGCCGCTTGCGTTGATCCTGTGGCGGGCCATTCGTCTGGCGGCTTGGGGCTGGCAGCGCATCCGCCGACCCCAGGACAACCCATTTGCCACTTTGGAAGCCATCGCTTTCAAACCCAAATGAAACGCATTCTCTTTATTGCCCGCTACCGGGACGCAACTATGCAGCGCAAAGTCGAGCATCTCGCCCAGAGTGATGGGATGCTGATTCGTCACATCTTGCCCCGACACTGGCAGGACGATCTGCTGCGCGCCGAGCAACAGACGGTTGACCGCGCTGCTCTGCAACAGCGACCGGTCGCAATGTTCGGTTCGTCGGCGGATCCCCACCGGGCCATCTACCGCACCCTCGGCTTCGGCATGGCGACCTTTCGCCCCCAGATTATCCACGCCGAAGAGGAGCCGGACAGTCTGGCCGCCCTGCAAATTGCCCTGGCGCGTCGTCTCTTTGCGCCCCAGGCGAAACTGCTACTGCATACCTGGCAAAACGTGGACCGTCCGCTGGGTCTGTCCGTGCGCGCCGTGCTGCGGCTGACCCTGGCCGCGGCCGATGGGATCTTCTGCGCCAACCGGGAAGCAGCCCACTTGCTGCGCAGCCGGGGCTATAGCGGGCCGACGCCCGTCATCCCAGCGGTTGGCGTGGATACGGAGAGCTTTCGCCCCCGCCCGCTCCGTCCACCCACAGGGCCATTCGTTGTCGGTTACGTCGGTCGGCTGGTGGCGGAGAAGGGGATCGATACACTCATCGCCGCCGCCGCCCGTCTCGCCGGCGACAATCTGCCCCGCCCGTTGCGTCTGCGCATAATCGGGGCCGGGCCGAGTGAAACGGCTCTGCGCCGCCGGGTGGAGGAAGCGGGGTTGACGGAAATTGTCGAATTTCTGCCGCCCGTGCCGCCCAACCAGATTGCGCGCCAGATGGCAGAATTGGATGCGCTCGTTCTGCCCAGCCGCACAACGCCGGTCTGGAAGGAGCAGTTGGGCCGGGTGCTGCTGGAGGCAATGGCCGTGGGCGTGCCCGTCATCGGCTCGGATTCCGGGGCCATCCCGGAAGTCATCGGCGAAGCCGGGCTGATCTTCCCGGAAGGGGACGCGCATGCCCTGGCCGAACGGCTGCGACGGCTGCTTTGCGATCCGCTGCTGGTCGCCGACTTGACCCGGCGCGGTATAGAACGGGCCGAAGCGGAATATAGCCAGCGCGTCTTGGCTGTCCGCACAGTTGACTTTTATCGGCAGGTACGCCAATGACGCCGTCCGTCTCCGTCGTCCTTCTCAACTACAACACCCGTGACCTGACGCTGGAATCGTTGGCCCGGCTGCTGCCAGACGCCACAGAACGGGGCTGGCAGGTGATCGTCGTGGACAACGCCTCCAGCGACGGCAGCGGGGATGCCATCGCAGCGGCCTTCCCTGCTGTGACTCTCGTGCGCCTGGCAGAAAACCGGGGCTACGCGGCGGGCAACAACCGGGGATTGGAGATCGCCAGCGGCGAAGCTGTCATCCTTCTCAATAGCGACGCGCTGGCGGGTGTGGCGCAGTTGCAGGCGCTGGCCGACTATCTGACCGCTAACCCGGCGGTGGGCGCGGTCTCGGCTGGGCTGCGCACAGCGACCGGCGAGGCGCAGGCGTTCGCCTACGGCGCTGACCCGTCTCCGTTCTATCTCCTGCGCCGGGGATTGGGCCGTCTGTTCCGGCTGCCTGCGCTGCACAACTGGGCGGTGACAGAACCGCTGACGGTTGATTGGGTTTCCGGTGCCTGCCTTTGCGTGCGCCGTTCGGTGTTCGAGCAGATCGGCGGGCTGGACGAAAACTTTTTTCTCTACTTCGAGGATGTGGACTGGTGCAGGCGAATGCGGCTGGCGGGCTGGCAGGTGGTCTATAATCCCCGTGTACAGGTCGTCCATTTGGGCGGGCAGAGCCAGCCGCAAAGACGGGTTGCCAACCGGCACTACGGCGAGAGTCTGCATATATTTTATTTCAAACATTACGGTAAAATATGGGCAGCGTCTTTTCGCATTTTCTACCGTCTGTTTCAGTGAATAGAACGAGTTGGGGGGGTAATGAATACTCTTATCGTCGGTCTGGAGCAGCAAACCAAAGAGAAGCCACTTCCGCAACCGTTGGCATTGTCGGACGAATGGAGAAAGTGGCGGGGACGTTTGGCCGGCAGCCACGTCCTACAGGATCATCTGGCTGAACACGAGCGGGAGATAGGCGAAGACGCTTTGTTCTTTGCGAAGGATGAGGCGATAGCGCATAGGGCGGATCGGGTATGACCCGCTATATCCTGGACGCGCGCACAGCCACCGCCCACTTCCCCGGCATCGGGCGTTACGTGCGCAACCTGGCCGGGGCGTTGCCGTCCCAACTGGCCGATAACGAGCGGCTGGTCATCCTCTGCAACCCGTCCGACCCTACGGCCTGGAATCCATCCGCTCTTGCCAGCCCTCAGGTGGAGATCGTCCCCGCGCCCGTCTCCTCCTTCAGCCTGCGCCAACAGTGGACTATCCCCCGCCTCCTCCGCCAACTCGCCCAATCCCCAATCCCTAATCCCCAATCCCCTCTCTTCCACAGCACCTACTATCTGATGCCCTACCGACCGGGCCTGCCGACGCTGCTGACTGTCTACGATCTGATTGCCCTCCTTCACCCGCAGACTGTCTCCCTGCGCGCCCGGCTTTTCTTTCGGGTCGCCACCCGTCTGGCCCTGGCAGCTTCGGACCGAATTGTGACGATCTCGGCCTCGGCCCGAGACGATCTGCTAGCCCATTTCCCCGTTGACCCCAGCCAGGTGACGGCGATCCCCCTGGCCGCAGACCCGCGCTTCCGTCCTCAGCCCGCTGATGCGATCGCCCGCGTGCGCGCAAAGTATCATCTGCCCGACCGCTACATCTTCTATCTGGGCATCAACAAACCCCACAAAAATCTGCCCCGTCTCATCAAAGCCTTTACACTTCTACGCAATGCCCAATACCCAATACCCAATATCCCTCTCATTATCGCCGGTGCGTGGGACGACCGCTACCCCGAATCCCGCGCCCTGGCCGCGCCCCTGGGCGACGCGGTACGCTTTCTCGGCCCGGTAGACGACGCCGACCTGCCCGCCCTGCACAGCGGAGTGACGCTTTTCGTCTTCCCCAGCCTGTATGAAGGCTTTGGCCTGCCTGTGTTGGAAGCGATGGCCTGCGGCGCGCCGGTGGTCTGCGGCAACCGTTCCAGCCTGCCGGAGGTAGCCGGGGACGCCGGGCTGCTGGTCGATCCCACCGACACGGACGCCATCACCGCTGCCATCCGCCGGGTGGTGGAGGATGACGGGCTGCGCCGGGCGCTGGGCGAAAAGAGTCTGGCCCAGGCTGGGCGCTTCTCCTGGCAACGCACTGCGGCAGAGACACTGGCCATCTACCGGGAGATGGCAGCTACGGGTCGTTGAACGTGGCGATCCTTTGTGCTACAATGCCATCAGATTGTGGGAAGTGTATGCGCTTTTCGGGAGGCCGGGATGATTGACACACGGAACAGAGAGCAACAGAGGCCGTTCGATGAAGAGGGGCTGGTGGCTTTTCTGCGCAGCCAGCCGGATATCGTCGCTGCCTATTTATTCGGCTCCCAGGCAACGGGCCGCGTCCATCCCGGCTCGGATGTGGACATCGCCGTCCTGCTGGACGAAGACGCGCTACCGCAGACGACTGGCTGGGGCGGTCCTCTGTTGAGCCGACGGCTGGACCTGATCGCCGCGGCTGAACGTTTCGCCGATTGCGAAGTGGATGTGATTACGCTGAACAATGCCTCTCCGCTTCTCAGTTTTGAAGTCTTACGCAAAGGACGTTTACTGTACGAGGGAAACAGGCGCGAACGAGTCGAATTCGAAGTGCAAACGGGAAAGAACTACGCTGATTTGCTGCCAATGTATGACTTTTTCAACAAAGATTTGGTGACCAAGATTCGAAAGGTAGGTTTGAGTGGAAGACGACATCCTATACGAAAGGCTGCGGATGCTGGCCGCCTATCAAAACGAGCTAATTCAATTTCAGACTGAAGCAGCCACCTTCGATCTCTATCGCGAAAACCTTATACTGCGTAGGGCTACTGAGCGAAGTCTCCAGGTCACAATAGAAATATGCCTCGACATTGGGCGTAGAGTTGCGGCGATTGAAGGTTTTCGTTATCCAGAAAATAATCGGGATGTTTTTTTTGTTCTGGCCGAAGAAGAAATCATCTCAAAGGAATTATTAGCTGTTATGCTCGCTTTGGCCGGGTTTCGGAATTTTATCGTCCATCAGTATGCACGGGTTGATGATTTTCGTGTTTACGAAATTCTTCGTGAAAATCTCGAAGATTTCGATGATTTTGCTAAAGCGGTAGCGGATCATCTTCAACAAATTGAGTCTGGCAGCGAGGAGGGTTAACCAAACGGATGTCTTTGTCACTCCCGCCCACCTTTGCCTTCAGCCAATCCAGCCTGCAAGCCTACGCCAACTGTCCGCGCCGCTTCTGGCTGGCCTACGTGGAACAGTTGCCCTGGCCCAGCCAGGAGACAAAACCCTTCGACGCCTACGAGGAGCAGATGCGTCTGGGCAGCCGCTTTCACCAGGCCATACTGCGCGCCGAGACCGGTTTTGACCCGGAGCTTCTGGCCGCCACGCTGGACTATCCCCTGGACGAGTGGTTCGCCGCCTATCGCCGCCACCGGCCCGATGACCTGCCCACCCAATTTGTGGAGAGTGAACGGGTGTTGAGCATCCCCTTTGGCAACGAGAATGGCCGCTACCGGCTGGCCGCCCGCTACGATCTCATCGCGGCCGAGCGGGCGGGGGAGCAGGCACGCGCGGTGATTATTGATTGGAAGACGACCAGCCGCCCCACCCGCCGCGAACGTTTGCAGCAGCAGTTACAGACCGTCGTCTATCCTTTTGTGTTGGTGGAAGCCAGCGACTCCCTGCCCTGGGGTGCCCTCTCGCCGGCGCAGGTGGAGATGCGTTACTGGTTCACCGCCGCGCCCGACGCGCCGGTGATTTTCCGTTACAGCGCGGATTTGCACGCGGCCAACCGCACCCGCTTGCAGGGGCTGTTGGGGGAGATTCTCGCCGGCACAGGTCAGCCCGACTTCCCCAAAGCGCCCGACACGGAGCAGAACCGCCAGCATCTGTGCGCCTATTGCGTCTACCGTTCCCGCTGCGACCGGGGCGTGGAGGCGGGCGATCTGGCCCAGGTGGACGACGCCGATTTCTTCGTCGTAGATTTGGCGAGCGGGTTGGAGTTTACGCTGGACGATGTGGAGGCTTTGGCTTTTTAGAGTAGGGAAGGGAGAAGTGTAATGCTTACGCGTTTGAAAGTATCCGGTTTCAAGAATCTGGTGGATGTGGACGTTCGCTTTGGCCCTTTTACTTGCATTGCCGGCGCGAACGGGACAGGCAAATCGAATCTTTTCGACGCGATTCAATTTTTGAGCCGGTTGGCAAGCGATACTTTTGTGAACGCGGCGGCCTCCATTCGTGGCGACGATAAAAAGATGTCATCGGTCCAGAGTCTCTTTCACCGGGTTGGCAACGAGTATGACGGGTCAATGCTTTTTTCGGCGGAAATGATTATCCCTCCAGAAGGCGTAGATGACTTGGGTCAGTTAGCCACAGCCAGCAGTACATTTGTAAAATATACTCTCGAATTGGCCTTTCGCTCTGATGACGACTTAATTGCCTTTAGCCCTTTTGAACTGCTAAGGGAAGAATTGGAACAGATCAATATCAGTGATGCAGCCAAGCATTTAAGATTTCCCCACAGCGCAAAGGAATGGCGACGCTCAGTAGTTAAAGGTCGGAAAACTTCATCTTTTATTTCGACTTTCATTCCGACCGATGAGAAGGAAGGCAATCGGATAGTCAAATTGAGTCAAGAAGGTGGAGGTGGAGGACGCCCGAAGTCATTTCTAGCGGAGAATTTGCCGCGCACGGTTCTTTCAACTGTCAATGCTGCCGAAAGCCCAACTGCGCTTCTTGCCCGGCGCGAGATGCAGTCCTGGCGGTTGCTCCAATTAGAACCCGCTGCGTTGCGCAGCCCCGATGATATTCGGACACCGCCAGGAATAGACTCCGATGGCTCTCATCTTCCTGCCACACTCTATTATCTGGCTCGTGCGTCTGATCGATCCTTCAATGGCTCGGTCAATGGCTCGCTGGGGGAAGATAGCTGGATCTATGAACAAGTGGCGTTCAGGCTATCGGAATTGATTGATGATGTGTACGAAGTCCGTATTGACCGGGATGAGAAGCGTCAATTGCTGACACTTCAAGTGAAGGATAGGAATGGAACGATCTATCCTGCCCGCGAGCTTTCGGATGGAACTTTGCGCTTTCTTGCCTTGGCAGTCTTGGAATCGGATCGGACTTCTCACGATGTCATTTGTTTGGAAGAACCGGAGAACGGCATTCATCCGTCCCGAATTCCGGCGATTCTTCAGCTACTTCAGGACATAGCTGTTGACGTAGACATGCCCGTGGCCGAGGACAATCCTCTCCGTCAGATAATCATCAACACCCATTCGCCAACTGTTGTCAATCTCGTTCCACCGGATAGTCTGCTCATCGCGAGTACAGTGCAAGCTATCAGAAATAGGCAGCGCTACAAGAGAACTATCTTTGAATGGTTGCAGAATTCTTGGCGCGCAGATACATCCCCAGAGGATTTACCTGTGATGAAAGGCCGACTCCTGGCCTATCTGAATCCGGTTCCCCACAATGGCCTACAGACGAGTCTCCAGATTGAAAACGTGGATGGGTAGGATGTGATGAACGATCTCCGTTACACACTCGTATCCGATGGCAGTTCGGATGCAAGTCTGCTACCCATACTCGATTGGCTGCTGGTTGAGAACGGAGTCACGCTGTCCATTCGCTCTGCCTGGGCTGATTTAGGTTCGATACAGCTACCCAAACGCCCCAGTCTGTCTGACAAAATCCGTATCAGTCTGGAGGTCTATCCTTGCAATCTGCTCTTTGTCCATCGCGATGCGGAATCACAGAGCCGGGAGATGCGTGTTGATGAGATCAGGCGTGCGCTCAGTGATCTAGCGGCATCACCGCCTGTAGTTTGTGTAGTACCGGTTCGTATGCAAGAAGCCTGGCTGCTAATTGATGAGGACGCGCTTCGTTGGGCAGCAGGCAACAGACGTTACAGCGGCAAGCTCGCCATGCCCCCTATCAGTCAACTGGAGGAGCTGGCGAACCCCAAAGATATTCTCTACGATCTGTTGACACAGGTCTGCGATCTCAACAGACGGCGCAAACGTCGCTTTCCTGTGCATGCCTACGCGCGACGGGTGAGTGAGAATATCCATGACTTTTCGGCTCTCCGGCGTCTGAACGCCTTCAATGCCTTAGAAGAGGAAATTAGGGCAGCGATAGAATCTCACCAGTGGAATCAGGTGAGATAGCAATGCCACCGCGCGCTTGGCTGCTCACCCCACCCATCCCCCCTTCCCCCGCGCTGCAAGCCGCGGTGGGCGGACACCCCCTCGTCGCCCAACTCCTGGCCCAGCGCGGCATAGACACCCTCAGCGCCGCGCTGCCTTTTCTGGACACCGAAGCCTACACACCAGCGCCGCCCAGCGCACTCGTCGGTTTGGATCGGGCCGCGCACATCCTCCACAACGCCATCCAACAACAGCAGCGCATCCTCGTCTGGGGCGACTTTGACGTGGACGGCCAGACCAGCACTTCCCTGCTGGTGGCCGCGCTGCGCGAACTGGCCGGACCGGAACGGATCGATTTCCACGTCCCCAACCGCTTCACTGAAAGCCACGGCATCCGCCCGGCCAAATTGCAGGAGTTTCTCAGCGACCCGATCCGCAAACCCGACCTGATTTTGACCTGCGATACGGGCATCTCTGACGGGCCGGGCATCGGGCTGGCCAAGGACGCGGGCGTGGCCGTCGTCGTCACCGACCACCACGACTTGACCGCCGAATTTGCCGATTATCCGCTGGGGACAGAACCTGCCTGCGCTTTGTCCGCGGCGGAAGTGGGGCGGGAGAGTGTGCGCCGAGCCGATGGACTGGTCAACCCTAAATTTCTTGCGCCCGGCGATCCCCTGCGCACGCTGCCCGGTGTGGGCGTGGCCTACAAACTGGTGCAGCGGCTCTACGAGCTGGCCGGGCGTAGCGGGGAAGCGGCCCAATTCCTCGATCTGGTGGCGCTGGGCATTGTGGCCGATGTGGCTGAACAGGTACACGACGCCCGCTATCTGCTCCAACTGGGGCTGGAACGGCTGCGCCGCACCGAGCGCATCGGCCTGAAGGCGCTGATCCACACAGCCCGGCTCAACCCGGAGACGCTGGACGCCGAGTCCATCGGCTTTCAACTCGGCCCGCGCATGAACGCGCTGGGACGCCTGGACGATGCGACGGTGGCCGTGGAACTGTTGACGACGAAAGACGCCATCCGCGCCGGGCAACTGGCCAGCCAAATGGAGAGGCTCAACAACCAGCGCCGTCTGCTCACCAGCCAGATCAGCGGGATGGCCTTCGACATTCTGGAAAAGCAGCCCCATCTCCTCGACTTCAACGCCATCGTCCTGGCCCACCCCAACTGGCACGCGGGGATTGTGGGTATCGTCGCTTCGCGCATCGTTGAGGAGTACGGCAAACCGGTTGTATTGCTGCTTAACCCGCCGGGCGAGACGGCGCGGGGCAGTGCGCGTAGCATCCCCGGCGTGGACATCGGCGCGTCCATCGCGGCCTGCGCCGATCTGTTGCTCACTTTCGGCGGTCATCCTGGCGCGGCCGGTCTCTCGCTGGATGCCGACAAAATTGATCACTTCCGCCGCGAATTGAGCAGGCAGATCGACAGCCACCGCATCGACGCGGGGCCGGAGGGGCTGGTCATTGACGCCGAGCTGCGTCTGGTCGATCTCAGCCTGCATCTGGTCGAGCAGGTGCAGCGGCTGGCTCCCTTTGGCAACGGCAACCCCCAACCGATCTTTTTGACCCGCGGGTTGACGCTGGCCGATGACCGGCGAATGGGGCGGGACGGGACGCACCGGCGGCTGGTGCTTCAAGACGACAAGGAGAACAAACAGCCCCTCGTCTGGTTCAACGGCGCGGATGCGCAGCTTCCCGAAGGTCGGCTGGATTTCGCCTATACGCTCAATATCAACGAGTATAAAGGCGAGCGCACGCTGCAACTGATGTACAAAGACATCCGGGCAACAGAAGCCGACGCTCTGACGGTTGTCGCTCCTTCTCTGCCTGCCCGTCTGCCCATCCACGACTTGCGGGCGCAAACAGTGGAGCGGGCCGATCTTCCTCAACCCGAGAACGCCTTTTGGCTCTCTGAAGGAACGCGTTTGGGCGATATGACTTTCCATTCCCGCTTGCAGGCCCGCCGCTATCCCAAAGGACGACCGCTGGTGCTGTGGAGCGCGCCACCCTCGGCGGAGGTGTTACACTGGCTGGTAGAGACGCTGGCCCCATCCGAACTCTGGCTGGTGGGGCGGGAGACCGGCGACGATTCGCTGGACGGGGTGGTGAAAAGCGTGGCGGCGATGGGCAAACACGCGCTCGCCCAGGACGGCCGCCTGCCCATCGCCCGGTTGGCCGCGCGCATCGGCGTCACCGAAGCGATTGTGCGCCACGCCCTCTTCTGGCTGGAAGCCAAGCGCATCCTCTGGGTGATGGAGTGGGAGAGCGGCGACGTGGCCCGTATCGCGCCCGGCGACGGGCTGACGACGGGAGACGCGGTGTTGCAGGAGAAGCAGGCGGAACTGACCGAATTGCTGGCGGAGATGCGGGCCTGGCGACGCTACTTCTTGCGCGCTGATTTGGCGGAGTTGGGGATGAAGGGATGAAAATCCGTGTAAATCCTTTCGATCCGTGCCTATCCGTGTCCTTTGTTTTTTTGATTCGAGTGAGAATTGAGAATGAATCCTAGAGTTTTTTCGTCGATTGGCGCGCTTTTGCTTGTATTGGCAGGCGTGTGGGCTTTTGTAAACCGGGGCGAGATCGTCTTCTATTGGAATCTTTTTCAGGTGGACCGGGCGGGCAAGCAGTTCTACGCCGACTATCCCCATCTGGCCCGGGATGTGGCCTACAGCCCCCGCTTTGGGATGGGGCTGGATGTCTACAGCCCAGCAGAAGGCAAAGACCACCCGGTTCTCATCTTTATCCACGGCGGCGGCTGGGACAAGTACGACCGCAAACTTTTTGCCCCGGTGGGCCAGAAGCTGATTGAGCGGGGCATCGTCGTTGTCATCCCGGACTACACCCTCCACCCGGACGCGGGCTACGAGCAAATGACCCAGGAGATGGCCGCGGCCACGGCTTGGACATTGGAAAACATTGCTCAGTATGGCGGCGATCCGGGCCGGGTAGTCATCGCCGGTCACTCGGCGGGCGGCCACCTGGCCGGGCTAATCGCAACCGATGAGGTCTGGCTCAATTTTGAGGGCCACACCAACCAGGAGTTGTGCGGCTTCATCGGACTGTCCGGCGTCTACGACATCCCGGCGCAGATGGTTTTCGAGCGCAGTACAGGCGGCACAGCCCCAGTGATGACGGCAGTGATGGGGGGCGAGCAGAATTTCCAAAAGCTTCGCCCAGCAGTTACGTCTTTGCCGGTATGCCCCAGACCCGGCTGATCCACGGCAGCCTGGACACGACCGTTCCCCTCTCTATCAGCGAGAGTTTCCACGCTTTGCTAGACAGTGCTGGCATCCCCAACGAATTGATTGTCTATCCCGACAAAGGCCACACGGACTTTCTCTTCGACGGCCTCTCCGACCTCGCCGCACCCATCCTCACCGACATCAGCGATTTTGTGTTGGGCTGCTTTCTGGATGTGGGATAAGTCTTCAACCACGAAGGCACAAAGACACAAAGAAGAAAGAAAAAGAAAGCAGAAGAAATGGTTTTTCTTGCTTTTCTTTGTGCCTTTGTGTCTTGGTGGTTCAGTCCTGTTTGGCTTTTTCTCCTTCTCTGCTTACAATAGTACTATCCGAAAAATTTTATGAATTTCCATTTTCTTGAAAGGTTGCAGGCGTGAACGAAGAACTCATTCTGGCATTGCAGGCTGGCCAAGCCGAGACCGACCCCAAATTCAAAGCGTTGAAAGCAGCCAGCAGCGCGCTGATCGCGGCGGCCCGGCTGGCGGGCCAGGAAAAACTGGACGCGCTGCCGATGCAAAAGTCGCTGGCAAAATTGCAGGAAGCTGTGGGACTGGTGAAAGCCGCGGGCCTGCAAGACGCGGCCCTGGACAGCGCCACCGTCGCCTTTGGCGCGGCCACCCAAGCAGCTCTCGACAGCCTGGCCTTCCAGTTTGCGCGTGACCTGAAGGAGAGCTTCGAGGCGCGTGGACAAGAAGTCGAAGGTCGCCCGCCCGTCCTGGTGGTGGACCGGCTGGTGCTGCAAATTGATATCGCCAATCGCAAAGCCCAGTGGTTCTATGGCAAAGAGGCGTTGACAAACCCCCTGCCCCTTTCTCTGGGCGGCATTATCAAAGCCTATGACCAGCAGCGCAAAACGATTCTCGAACGCAAGGACGAGACGCCCGCTTTTCTGGCCGATCTTTACAAAGCCTGGAACGATCTGATGACCGAAAAGACCGAGAAATCCGGTCGTCGCCCGCAAGGCAATCGCATCAATCTGGTGGAGACTTACGCCAAATTGGTACTCAACCGCCAGGTCGCCCGCTTCTGGAACGCCCCTTCGCGCGGCACATTCAAGGATTACGAACGTCCCTTCTTCGTGCGCGATCTGGTGCTGGCCAACGAAGCCGGCGCGACCGTCGCGGTGGACGGCAAGTCCTATCGGCTGCGTCTGGGCGTCGCCACCAAAAGCCAGGCCGAAAGCGCAGCGCGCAGCGTCTGGGTGCCCTCCTCTGCGCTGAGCGGGGATTTTTACGGCGATATTACGTTTGAAGAATAGCGGGATTGGGGACTGGGGATTGGGGATTGGGAATCTCCAGTCCCCGATCCCCAGTCCCCAGCCCCCAACAGGAGTCTTACCCAATGACTACCCTCTCCCGCCCCCTCGCCCGCCACATTGTGGAAGTGTTGGGCAGCACAGGTACGCCCCCGGCCCGGGGTGTGCAACATTTCAACGCGGGCAACACCTCCCTGCTCGACGCGCTGGACGAGTATTATCTCTCCTCCTATCTGCAGGACGGCGGCGGAACGTACAAAATGGTGGTGGGGGATTACGGCAGCGGCAAATCCCACTTTCTCTACTGTCTGCGCGACCGGGCCTGGAGCAGAGGGTTTGCCGTGGCAAAAGTCGATCTCAGCCCGGTAGAGACGCCCTACAACGACCAGCGGCTGGTCTACGCGGCAGTGGCGCGCAATCTGATCTGGCACGAGGAGAACGAGGAAATCTCCGACGAGACGGGTCTGCCCCGTTTTCTGGAAGGGACGCTGGAACGGGTGCTGGGCGGCCCGCCGACGCTGGATGCGCTGACCCACCCCAACTACCGGGGGCTGGTGGATACGCTGGAATCCACGGCCATCGACAGCCTGACCTTCCGGGCCGCCATCCTGGCCTATTTTGATGCGCTGATCCGGGACTTTGACGAACGGCTGGATTCCCTGTCCCGCTGGCTGCTCGGCTCCAACACGACGCCGGACGACACCAAAATTCTGCGCGAGGTGGGCGTGACGGGCAAGATCAGCCGCACCAACGCCTTTCGGATGCTGCGCTCGCTGGTCCAGACGATCCGGGCTCTCTCCTACAGCGGGCTGATTCTGCTCTTTGACGAAGTGGACCGCATGTCCAGCATCGGCGGCAAGGCGGAGAAGCTGGCGACGGACAATCTGCGCGAGGTCATTGACCGCACCCGGGACGACCTGCCCGGTGCGATGTTTGTCTACGCGGTGCCGCCCCAGTTTATCAACGACATTGTGCCCCGCTACCCGGCCCTGCAACAGCGGGTGCGTGCGCCGGGCCGTTTCAGCCGAGCCAACCACTTCAGCCCGCAGATCGCGCTGGATCATCTGGATTTGGACGAAAACGATCTGCTCCTGGCGATTGGCGAAAAGCTGATCCCCATCTATGAGATGGCTTTTGACACTGCGCTTGACCAGCCCATCCAGCAGGCCAACGCAGCAATTCTGGCCAATGTGGCGCGCGATGTCTTTCTGGACGTGAGCCACCGGCGGCTTTTCGTGAAGGCGTTCATCACAGAACTGGCCCGGCAGCACGCGGGCAGCCAGCACCTGCTCACCGAAGACGAGGCCATCGCCATCGTGCGCGGCCAGGTGGACGAGTTGAGCGGGGGCGAGACGCCGCCCTATTAACGTAACGCAAGCTGTTAGCTTGCGCCGGCGCAAGCTAACAGCTTGCGTTACAGGGGGATAGAATGAAACGGTTGCCCACCTGGCGGGAAATGCATATGGACACGACGCCGGAGGTGGAAGCGATTCAGTTCGCTTTCTACCGCTCCGCGCCGACGTGGAAAAAATTGGAGATCGCTTCTCAACTCAATCGAATGGCGCGCACATTAGCCCTAAGCGGTCTACGAGAACGACGACCGGACGCGACAGCCCAAGAATTGCAGCGCTATCTGGCCGATATGTTGCTGGGGTCTGTGCTGGCAGAGCGCGCTTACGGTCCGATTAAACAAAAAGAAGAGGCGGGCAATGGCTGAACTCAATGCGTCTGAGATTACGCTTTTGGTGACAACTACACTGGAAGAGATCGGAATCCCTTATGTGATTGGTGGCTCTCTGGCGAGTATCACACACGGGGTGATACGCAACACATTGGATGCAGATATCGTGGCCGATATTCAGCCAGACCAGATCAGCCGATTCGCCAACGCCCTGAAAGCACAGTTTTACGTCGATCCGTTGTCCATCCTGGACGCTATTCAGCGCCGGAGTTCGTTCAATCTGATCCATTTAGGGACGATGTTCAAAGTAGATATCTTCTTGCCAAAGCATCGAGCCTTCGACCGCATGCAAATGAAACGTCGCGGTCGGAAAATCCTCTTGGGCGAGCCGGAGCGCACGGCCTGGGTGACAAGCGCCGAGGACATTATTCTGGCAAAGTTGGAGTGGTTTCGCATGGGTGGCGAAGTCTCAGAGCGCCAGTGGCGCGATGTTTTGGGAGTGATGAATACGCAAGGCACACGGCTGGACGAAGCCTATCTGCGCCAATGGGCTGCCGAGTTGGCGGTGTCTGATTTGCTGGAACGCGCCTTCAAAGAAGTGGTGGACGAAGCGGGCGAAGATTTTTGAGTGTGGAATGGGGAAGGAGAAATTGTGACGGCAATTACGCTGGATGCAAGGTACATAAATGTATTAGAATCTCTCGGCAATGCGGAGGATGGGCTGGCCGAAGCTGTACGACGTTACGCTACGGAACGTATCGGTGCGCGAATTGCCCAATTGCACCGGGAGATTTCACAGATTCAGGTCGTCTATGGATTGCCCTACGAGCAGTTCTATGCCCGCGTCACAACCGATGAGGAATTCGTTGAATCCCTGCGCTCCACACATCCGCTATGGGAGCGGGATTTCAACACCTGGGAATTTCTGGTGGATGAGCAGTCCGCGTGGCTTGGCCGGCTCGAAGACATTTCGATGAATTGATTCGAAACTCCGAAAGAATTCTTCAACTGATTGCAGGCTTCGACAATAGCAGTGATGTACAAGCGATCAAAATGCAGTATGCCGACGATTGGCGACAACATTTGCATGAGGAAATTTCACATTCCCATGACAGTCGTCACGAATTACGATTGACAGGCGAGATGAACGTCTTACGCTTCTTTGATTGGTTACAAACAAACTTTCCACACCTGACAGACCAATGATCGGTACCCGCGTCGAACACCCAACCTACGGCCCCGGCCAGATCGTCGCCCTCTACCGCAACGGCGAGGAGTGGATGGTGCGCTTTGAGAGCGGTCTGCGTTTCCGCCGTCCCCGCCAGGAATTCAACGGACAGATGCCCAACATCCCCGCGCCCGCCCCGACGACCGCTTTTGCCCCCACGCCGATGACGCCCAGCCAACTGGACGCGCGCACCCTGATCGAGGCGCTGCGTGTGGGCGTGGCCCCGGCCCAGCACGCCCGCGAGTTGACAATTGGCTTGGAAAACGAACGGGCCAGCCTGAGCAGCGCCCTTGTCCAGGCCCACCAGAGCGGCGGCGATGCGCGCGCCATCATCGGCGAGTATGGCTACGGCAAGAGCCACATTGTGGAATTGACCGCCCAGGAAGCCCTGCAACGCAAGTTTCTCGTGGCCGCCGTCAGCCTGGACCTGCAAGAGTTACCGCCCCACCGGGGCTTCGACATCTACGGCGCATTGATGCGCAGTCTGCGCTACCCGGAGAGCGACGAGCGCGGGCTGGGGCCGCTGTTGGCAGCAGTGGCCGGTGTGCCCCGGTTGCGCGACGAAGTGCGCGCATTGGCCCCCACCGAGAACGACCCCTTAACCTTCGCCCTGGACGCGCTGAGCAACATTTCCAGCACCCGCCAGCAGACGGCCTGGGAGAATTGGCTGATGGGCGGGCCGCGGGTGAAGTCAATGAACCGGGCTATGCCTAAACGAGTCAAGTTTCCTTCCATCTACCGCCAGGGCAACAACGCCCGCCAGATCGCCTATCTGCTCAGCGGCGTCAGTCTGCTGGCCCGTCTGGCCGGTTTCAGCGGGCTGTGCATACTGATTGACGAAGCCGAGAGCTATTCTCTGCTCAAACCCTACCAGCAGCCCAAAGCCAGCCTCTTTTTCAGCGCGCTGATCCACGCCGCGCTGGGCGAGGAACGCTCCCGTCTCTCCACGGCTGACCTGCCCCAGCACCACCGCCGGGACTACCCCCTGACCTACGGCGACCGCCAGTCGCTCTTTTTTCTTTTCACCGTCACCCGCAGTGACAACCGCCTGCCCCTGGAAGATTGGCTGGACGAGACGCGTGTGCTGGCCTTGGAGCCGCACCACACGCCCCAGGAGATCGGCCAATTTTTGGAGCAGGTGATGGGCTATCACGCCCGCGCCTATGGCTATGCGGTGGGCGAACGCCAGCGCCAGGTGCGCCGCGGCGCGGCCGAACACCTGGCCCAGGGCATGCGCAACGACCGCCTCAACATCCGCGCTGTGGTGCGTCTGGCCGTGGAGTTGTACGATCTGCTCTACCTGCACCCGGAGTACGAGGTGGCCGCGCTGTTGGACGAGTTGCGCGGGCAGATGCGCTAAAGTAAAATGATTGGCAGGGCTGTTGTCCTATTGAATCTGTTCGCACGATACGCACAGACGCGGTTTGCCGCTTGAGGAAGTGAATGATGCCAGCGATAGATGTTGTGTTGCCTCTGCCCGAAGAACTGTATATGCGCCTGGAACAGACGGCCCGAGCCACCCAGCAATCACTGACCGATATGCTTCTACGCGCTGTACGCGCCGGCAGCCCGCCTGATTGGTCGCAGTCGCCGGCAGCTTTTCAAGCTGATTTGGCTGCGCTTGACCGGCTTGATGACGACGCGCTCTGGCGCATCGCGCGCAGCCAGCGTACTACAGCCGATATGGCTGCGCTGCAAGAGTTGTTAGAGAAGAATGCCGACGATGCGCTGACGTCGGGGGATCGGTTGGATCTGGAATCCCAGATATTCGAAGCTGACCGATTTATGTTGCGTAAGGCCCACGCCGCCGCGCTGCTTCAATGGCGCGGTCACGCGCTGCCCCCCTTCGAAAGACTATGACGGCATGGCGATTTATCTGTCGAAGGCGTTGCGTCAGCGCCTGGTAACTATAGACGATCACCGTTGCGCCTATTGCGGTACTCCCCAAGCCAACAGCGGCAACCCAATGGTAGTCGATCATCTGCAACCGCGCAGCAAAGGCGGCGCTACGATTTTTGAAAATTTGTGCTTTGCCTGCTATCTCTGCAATCTTTTTAAGGGTTCACAAATCCAAGCCGTCGATCCATTGAGCGGCGAGATAACACCCCTCTTTTCTCCACGTCGTGACCGTTGGAGCGATCATTTCACCTGGAATGAGGCCAGCCTGCATATTCTGGGGTTGACGTCGATTGGTCGCGCTACGGTTATCGCCCTCCGTATGAACAATACCGTCATTGTCGATGCCCGCCGTAACTGGATTCGACTGGGCTGGCGTCCAACTATTGATTGAAGGCGCATGGATGCTGGCAAAAATGAAGATTGAATGTTTTCGCGTGCAGAATGATAAGAGTCTCAAAGATGTGACCGTCATCCAGGGATAGGAAATCGTATGCGTATCCAAAAATTCCACATCCAGGGCTTCAAAAGTATCGCCGATCTGACCGTAGAAGGATTGTCAGATATCAACATTTTTTTTGGGTTGAACGATGTGGGGAAGTCGAACATCTTTGAGGCATTGCGTCTCTGGCAATGGGCAATTACGACCGAATCTTCCATCGCCTTTCCATTGCCAAGTCCATCCGGGGAGCGTCCAAGATTCCATCCCGAAGGACTTCTCTCTGAATTTGGTCCCGCTTTTCGGCGGTTGGGGTACGAAGGTTCTGTGCGGATTGGCGTCGTAATAGACGAGTACGCTCCGAAGAGTCTGGAAATAGAGATCGACAGGAGTGGGTCGCTGTTCCGTCAGGAGATACTTTCTCTGCCGGATTTTCATGTAATAGATGCGACTCGCCGTCTTCAGGGTGAAGACTGGAATCAAGAGACACCCCTGAGCAAAGTCAGCTATGCAAATTTGAAACGGTCTCTCTTTTTTGCGCATAACAGTTCAGATTATACGCGCAAGCGGCAGTTGAATGCCATCAAGCGCATTCTGGCCGAACCCCCCTTTGATTTTGGTGAACTGGATGTTGCCATCAATCCAGAAACCAATCGCATCGACATCGGTTTTATTCGTTCCGATGGTCGTCTGCCCGTTGAAAATCTTGGCACTGGCGCGCAGCAGTTGTTGTTAATTTTAGGCCAAGTGTTTCTCAATGATTATCCCATCATTGCCCTGGAAGAACCTGAAATGAATCTTTCTCCCAGATACCAGGAGTACCTGATGGCGGCCCTGCGCAAGCTGATGAGAGAGCCAGCAGTAAAATTGCGACAACTCTTTATTTCGACCCACTCGCCCTACTTCGAGTTCGCCGAGAATTTTTATGATGTGACCTTTGATGCGGAGAATGGCACACAGGTTGTTCGGGCCACCCCACAAAGACACGCCCGCCATTTCGCCATCGCACCCCTGGGGCCAAAGACCGGGGCGCGGCTCAATTCCCTCAATCAGATTCAACTCTACCAGGGCGTGCTGGACGATCTGCACTTGCAGCGGGGGGATATGCTTTTCTTTGTAAAAGGTGAAGCCGGTCGCTGGGAAATCTATCCAGAGGGGGAGGTTTTGAATAAGATGAAAGCGGCTTGGAGTGACAATGGCGGCGACGAATGAACTTCTGGTAGATACGAATATCCTCTGGAGTCGCTCTCTGCGCAACCGGCTGACCGAACGCATCCGTTCCGGTCATCTACGCGTCTACGTGCCAACAATCATTCACGCCGAACGCATCCGGCAAGTGGCCGACAAATGGGGCGAAACATTCGCCATCGATACTATCCGACAGCAGGTGGCTCAGTCCGAGTTTGATCTGCTGCCATTTACAACTGCTGACGCCGAAGCACTGGCCGCTCTCTGGCCTGACCTGAAAGCAGCAGTTGAACCCGCAACCAGCGCCGACGAATACTGGCGGCGCAATTGCGTTGACATTTTGCTGTGCGCCGTGGCCCGCTCCCGCGGCTATACACTCGTCACCGATGACAAAGGCCAACACTTCGATTGGCTGGTTGCCGAGCGTATGGATACCAGTGCATTGGAAAGTTGGCTTGACAATCCAGATTCAGAGAGTCCGACGCCTGTTCACAACGACTAACGCGCTCGTTGCAATTCCTCCCGCACCACCTCCCGCACCAGTGAGCGCAGGTCTGTTTCTTTCTTCGCCTGGGCCACGAATGAACGCAGTGCAGCGTTGATGAGACTCTGATAACTCGTCTCCGAACGGTCGGCGTTCTGCTTGAAGTAACCCACAATCTCCTGATCCAATCGGATTGTGATGCGCTGCTTGCCTGTCTGGGCCAGGGCGGGGAAGAGTTCGACGGATGGCTGCATCTTCGCCAATTGTTCGTCTGTCAATTCCGGCGCGTCGGAAAAATCGATTTCTTCGTCGGTCATAGCGGCCAACCGTTCCCAATCGGTCTGCGATTCATGCAAAGTAGCGTTGTTGTTCACGTTTGGTTGCCTTTCTGGTCGTCGCTCTTCTTGCAGTATATCCATTCGTCCTTAACAGAGTGTACGCACAAATCGTGCATACAGCAAGTAGGGATTTGATGTGACTTCATTCCATATACCCTTTGCGATCTCCCAATGACCACCCCCTACACCCTCAAATCCCGCCTGCCGCGCACGTACACGCCCTTCTTCGCCCGCCACGGCAGCTTTACCCCTGTGCAGGAAGCCGCCATCCCGCCCATTCTGGACGGTCACAGCACTCTCGTCATCGCCGCCACGGCTGGCGGCAAGACCGAAGCCGCCATTGCCCCCCTCATTGAGCGTCATTGCTTTCGAGATACCAGAAGTTCGACTTTTGTCAAAAGTCGAACTTCTGAAAATCGCACTTCCCTTGCCATCCTCTACCTCTGCCCCACACGTGCCCTGGTGCGCGACCTCTACGAGCGGCTGCGTCTGCCGCTGGAACAGTTGGAAATCTCCTTTGCGATGAAAAGCGGCGACACCGGCCCGGTCTCCACCACAAACCCGCCGTCGGTACTCATCACTACCCCCGAATCCACCGACTCGCTGTTGACCCGTGCGCCCCGCCTGCTGGCAGAGTTACAGGCAATTGTCCTGGACGAGATTCACCTGCTGGACGGCGGGCCGCGCGGCGATCAGTTGCGCTGTCTGCTGCGCCGCATCGAAAACATCCGCACATATCACCAGCAGCAGACGGGGCAGCCAGCCGTGTACCTGCAACGCATCGCCCTCTCTGCCACCGTCCCCGACCCGGAGGGTATCGCCGCCCGCTATCTTACTGCTCCGGGTGGGGGTACACCGCAAATTGTGAGCGTCCCTGGCCGGCGCGAGTTGGACGCCGACATCTGGCCGCTGCACGGGCTGGACGATCTGGTGATGGCCCTGGCCCTGCGCGCCACGCGCGAGGGAGGCGTGCGCAAGTCGCTCATTTTTTGCAACAGCCGCAGCGAAGTGGAGCAGACCGCCGCCTTTCTGCGCGGTAATCTGCCCTTCGAGAGCGCCCTCTTCACCCACTACTCGAATCTGGACACGGCTCTGCGTCTGGAGGTGGAGCAGGGCTTTGCTGCGGCCGCGGTCGCCATCTGCGTCAGCACCTCCACTTTGGAACTGGGCATTGACATCGGCAGCATTGACGAAGTGGCGTTGATCGGCCCGCCCCCGTCGCTCTCCTCGTTTCAGCAGCGGATTGGCCGGGGCGGACGGCGCACCGGCGTCACCCGTGTCCTCTGTCTGGCCCGCTCCGCGCTGGAAGAGATACGCTTTCAGGCGCTGATCGCCGAAACCGTAGGTCGGACTGGTAGTCCGACCGGCGAAATCAGTCGGACTGCCAGTCCGACCTACAACTTCTTGCCGTCAGTGCTGGTGCAGCAGAGCTTCAGCATTCTGGCCCAAAGCCCCACCGGCGGCATCCGTCTGGCTGATCTGCGCCGGGCCGCGCCGGAAGAGGTGGACGACGAGAGCCTGCGCGCCATCCTCACCCATCTGGCCCGCCTGGGCTATCTGCGCGCCGGTCGGCTGGGGGAATGGCGGGCCGCGGAGAAGTTGGACGAACTGGTGGACAAGTTCGAGATTTATGCCAACATCGGCGGCGATCCTCTACCCCTGCTGCTGGTAGACGCCTTCTCCGGGCGCACGCTGGCGACGGTGGCCCGCTCGAAGGTGGAAGGGGAGACGTTGCGGCTGGGCGGTCACATCCTAGAGGTGGTCTGGCGGGATCGCTACCGGGTGGGTGTGCGGCGCAAGGACGGGCGACCAGTGGACGACGAACTGCGTTTCGCCACGACGCCCTTTGCTGTGCCGCTGGAGACGGGGCGGGCGGTGGCCGCGCTGCTGGGGCTGGCCGAGGATCTGCTCCTCTCCGTGCCCCTGGCCGAGGGGATGTGGCTCTTTCACTTCTGGGGCGATCTTTACGGCGCGTTGCTGGCCGAGATGCTGGACGGTTACTTCGACGGAGAAGGGGGATCTGTGTTGGCGGTCAACGAATTTTGTCTCTACTTGCCTGGCCCACTGTCGTCCTTGCCTGCCTGGGATGCGGGTCTGCCCCAACGCGCGCTGCACCGGCTGCTGCCCCGCGTGGAACCTCTGCTGGAACTGGGCCGCTTCCACAGCCTACTGCCCCCAGCTATCGCCCGCCAAGCAGTCATTGACCGGATCGATCTGCCTGCATTTAAGCAACTCTACCAGGCGGCGCGGGTGGTCATTCCGACCTACGGGTTGCGGGCAAGGCTGGAAGAGTTATTGTAAGTTGGACTGGTAGTCCGACATGCGCTGGTCGGACTACCAGTCCGACTTACGGCAATGGCTCCAAATGAACCAGCACCTCGCCCACATTGGGCACGGCGGCTTGCACAGCGTTTTGTAGCTCCGTACTTAGGGTGTGGGCCGCGCTGACGGAGAGCGTGCCGTCCACCAGGGCTTCGGCGCTGATGAAAAGCTGCCCCTCCACCTGGCGCACCTGAATATCGTGGGGATCGGTCAGTCCGGGGATGTTCTGGGCGGCGCTGAGGACGACTGCTTCCACCCGTTCTTGCAGCCCCCGGCTGACACGGGAAGAGGGCAGGACATCGGCGCTGGCTGTCTCGATGTGGCTGTGAACGGCAATCACCTGGGGCAGGCGGCTGCGAATGGTGCTTTCCAGCCGGTCTACCTGATCGTGGGCCTCGGCCAGAGAGATGTTGGGGTCTACCCCCAGGTGTATGTGCAGGGTGATGTGATCCTCCACCTGCTGCGCCCACAGTTCGTGCAGGGCCAATCCTTCTTCCCCGACAGCCAGAGCCACAGCCTGCTGCAATTCCAGCGCGCTCTCTGGCCCGCCCTGGGCTTCGGCGTGAACGGTCACGTCGGTCACGCCGGGCAGGGCGAGCAGACGGCGGCGCACTTCGTCGGCGATGGCGTTGGCGGCCTGCATCGAAAGACGGCGATCCACGCGCACGTGCAGGTCAATGGCTACGTCGTCGGCCGCGCCCCGGCTGCGGATACGGTGGAAGCTCTCCACCCCGGCCACGTCGGCTACCACTGCGGCGATGCTGGCCGGGTCCAGCGTCGCCTGATCGACCAGCGCGGGGATGTTTTCCAGAAGCGTCTCGACGCCGATGCTGGCAATCACAGCGGCCACGAGCAGGGCCAGCAGCGGATCCGCCCAGCCATAGCCCAGCCAGACCAGCCCCAGGCCAAAGAGGACGGCGAAGCTGACGTAGAGGCTGGCGATGGTGTGGCGGGCGTCGGCCACCAGCACTTCGCTGCCCAGAAGGCGCCCCTGCCGCATCTCCCACAGCCCGGTGCAGCCCTGGATGGCCCCGCCCGCGGCCAGGGCCAGGATACTCCACAGATTGACAAGGGGCATCTGGGGATGGCGCAGGCGGTCAATGGCCGCCGTTGCCACCTCCCAGGCGGTGATGAAGAGCAGCGTGGCGATGAGGAGCGCGGCCAGTGTCTCGAATTTGCGGTGGCCGTAGGGGTGATCGGCGTCGGGGGGTTGGCTGCCCTTGCGCACAGCCGCAATCCCCACCACATTGGAGAGGCCATCAAAGAGGGTGTCCAGACCGTCGGCGATCAGCGAGAGCGCGCCTGTCCAGATGCCAACGCCCAGTTTGGCCGCGGTGGCCAGGAGGTTGAGGGCAAATGTGATGAGCAGAACGCGCTCAATGGCGCGGTGGTTGTGGTTCATAGAATGAGTATAACATTATATTCCAGAAGTTCGACTTTTGATAAAAGTCGAACTTCTGAGAGCGCACGCAGCCAGCAGAAGCCGAAACCATTTCTCCCAGGATTTATGCAGCCGGGAACACCGCCATCCCTGGCGGCAGCCAGCAGGATGCTGGCGTTCCGAGGAGTAACTGCGTAAGTCCTGTCCTCCTGTCTCTCCGCCGTTTGACACCCCGCGCCGCACCGTTATAATAAAGCAACCGACGATTCCGATGATTCTTCCCCAACCCGGAGCCTCTCCCGTGATTCGCACCGAACAGCTTTGCAAACGCTACGGCTCTTTTGCGGCGGTGGATGATCTGAATCTGTGCGTGCGGCCTGGCGAAATCTACGGCTTTTTGGGGCCAAACGGCGCGGGCAAAACCACCACACTGCTGATGATTTTGGGCATCACCCGTCCCACATCCGGGCGGGTAGAGGTGTTGGGCCAGCCTTTCGATGGCAGATCCTTTGCCCTGCGTCGGCGGATGGGTGTGGTGGCGGAGGACGCCTGGCAATACGACGAGATGACCGCCTACGAGTATCTCGCCTTCTTCGCCCGGCTCTACCGGATGCAGAAACCCGGCCCCGCCATCCGTTCCCTGTTGGAACGGGTGGAGCTATGGGAGCGGCGGCAGGTGTTGGTGGGTGGCTATTCGCGGGGGATGCGCCAGAAGCTCAACCTCTGCCGGGCGCTGCTGCACGACCCGGAAGTGCTGATTCTGGACGAGCCGGTGAGCGGGCTGGATCCCAACGGCATCCGCCAGGTGCGCGAATTGCTGCTGGAGGAGAACCGGCGCGGGCGCACAATCCTCCTCTCCAGCCACATCCTCAGCGAAATCGAACAGACCGCGCACCGGGTGGGGATCATCGCCCGTGGCCGCCTGTTGGCCGAGGATTCGGTGGCCGGTCTGGCTGCCCGGTTGGGTGGAGGACAACGGTTGGAAGTGGAATTGCACGAACCAACTGCCGATTTGCGACGGCAGGTGGAAAGTCTGCCTTTTGTGCAGAAAGTAGAGGAACTTTCCCCAACCCGTTGGCTTTTGACAACCGCTGCGGGGGAGGATCAGCGGCCAGCCCTGGCCCGTTTCCTGAACGGACAGGGCGCGCTGGTGATTGGGATGCGCACGCAGGAACGCTCGCTGGAAGATGCGTTTGTCACGATTACCGACGCTGCCCTGCGTCCCTGGGTGGAGGAAGAATGGGACACGGATTGACACGGATGGAGAGGATTTTCACGGATTCAATCTGCGTAATCTGCGCAATCTGTGTAATCTGCGTTCTACTTCTTGCGGGTGGGGTTGGCGTATGAAGTCAGCCCTGCAATTGTCGGATCGGCTCTATGCCGCGCGGCAGGTGGGGCGGCGGGCGCTGGTCAGCAGCCTCTACAGCCCCGGCGTCTATACGGTTACGGCTTTGGCGCTGCTGGCCGCGTCGACGCTGGTGCTGAACAATCTGGCCTTTTTAGACGAAAACGGACTGTTAGTATTGACCCGCCCCTTTTTTCTGCCCGTCTTTGTCTGCGCCGTTCTGCTTTCCCTCTACCTTTCCCTGCACGCCACCCTCCATCTGGTGCGCGAACGGGAACAGGGGACGCTGAAGGTACTCTTCTTTGGCCCGGTGGATGGGGTGAGCTATCTGTTGGGGCGTCTATACAGCCAGACAGCGCTTTTTGGCATAGCTGCCGGTGTTGTGCTGCTGTGGGCGGTTGGTCTGGGCTGGCTGACAAATCTGCTGGTGCAGGTGGATTTGCTGGTTGTGCTGGGATTGGGGCTGCTGACAAACGGCGCAGTCGTCGCCTTTGGTCTGCTGGCGGGCGCGTGGGGACGCACCGCGCGCACTGCACTCATCCTCTTTCTGCTGGCTGTGCTGCTGCTGCTGGTCGCCCAGTTTGGCGAACAGGCGCTTCTGCAGGCGGCGTCCCAGGCCAACCGGCAAGACCCGCTGCTCTTTCTGCGCGGGACGCTGGAAGCTCTCAACGGGTTGCTGCTCTGGCTCTCCCCTTTCGCCCAGATGAGCCGGGGCATGGACGCGCTGCTGGTGGGGGATGGGAAGTTGCTGCTCTTGCATAGCGGGGCAATCGTCGGGCAGGCAACCTTCTACTTTGCCGGCGCGGTTTGGGCGCTGAAACGGGGCGGGCCGTGAATAGTCAAACGAACCACAAAGACACAAAGACACAAAGGAAACAGCGAAGAAATTTCTATTTTCTTTGTGTCTTTGTGTCTTTGTGGTTATTATCGGCGCTGCCCGCGGCGGCTCAATCCCCGGAGCGGCGCGCAGCTTTTGTCTGGGCCACGACGGTTTTTGCGGGCGTGCAATACGAAAGCACTTTCTATCCGCCCGACAGCGAAACGCTCTATCTGCTGGCGGACGCAAGCCACGTGCTGGCCCCGCGCCGCACACTCGTCTACGACTGGCCGATCACCAACCGGCTGCTGGCCGACTGGCTGGCGCGCAACGAACTGGTGACGGGGACGCTGGCGCTGCGTGACAGCGCGGGCCAGACGCAACGGCTGGCGCTCACCGCATACGTCATCCAATTTGATGGCGACGCGCCAGCCGAGACAGTTGCCTTGCACAGCGGCGCAGAGGCGCAAGCCCAGTACGCCGCCTTTGACCAGGCCCGCCAAGCCTATGCCGCGGCTCTGCACGCCCAATTCCAGTTGGAGCAGGAGTATCAGGCCGCGCTGACCGCGGCGGCCCAGGCGGCCACAAAGGGCGAAAAGTTGCCGATTCCCGCTGGCCCACCGCCGCCTCTGCCGCCCTTTACCAGTTACAGTACAGAGGTGAAGCAGGCATTTGTGCTTAACCTGCCTGTGGGCGATTACACGCTCTGGCTGGAACGGCCCGACGGCAGCGAGCAGCCGACCAGCCGCAAGCAGCTACGCGCCTTTGCGCCCCGCCGCTACGGAGTCGGCTACAGTGTGATGCCCGCCAGCAAATGGACTGTGCCGGAGCAGAGCAACGACCCCGGCAACGCCGTCTACGCCTTGCCCGGCTCCACCTTCTACCTCCAGCCTTTCGCCGAGTTTGAGGTGAATGAGCTGGCATACAGACGGATGATTGACGCCCAAGCCAGCGGCCTGCGCGCCGACCGTTACGTTTGGGTACACACGACGCCCTACGCCGGGGCAATACTGCAACTCTTGCGCCAGGACCAGACAGGGGCCGGGATAGCCAATCAGCCCTATTTTGTGCGCCAACTGCCCGGCGCGTCGCTCGGTTATCAGATCGAAGCGTTTGACCCGGCCACGCAGAAGTCGCCCAGCTTCTACGGCTATGCCATCCCGGTTGAGGAGGGGCAGAACGCCTATCGCGTCCAGTTGATCGCCGCGGACGGCCAGGCTGTGCCGGGCAGCAGCCGGGAGATTCGAACGATTCGGGCAGTTGACCGGCGCATCGTTTATGCCTTTTCTCTGCTACCCCTGCTGATCGGCGCGGGCGTCCTGCTCTGGCGGCGCGGGCGGGTTGTAAACGCGTAGGTTGGGTTCGGGCGGTATACAAACATTGAATAACCCATTGCATCAACCGCCCGAACCCAACGGGTCATTTGGCTTCGAGACCTGTTGGGTTATTGCCGGTGATCTGACAGGAAGTTCACTCGTTGCTGGCGGCGATAACCCAACCTACAAATGAAGGGAATCCCTCGACTGTGGCAAAAGCACTCACACTCTACGACCGGGTCTACGGCTGTTTGCTGGGGCAGGCTTTGGGCGATGCCTTCGGCGCGGCGGGGCAGATGCACTGTCTGCCCCAGCCGCCAGTGGACGATCTGCAAGCGCCGCCCGCCGAACATCCCATCCACGGCGGCTTGCAGGCGGGTGAATATACGGATGATACGATTTTCGCCCTGGCGATTCTGGACAGTCTGCTGGAAGGGGGCAAGCCCAACGCGGCCAGCATCGCCCGCAGCTTCCGCGCCGCCATCGACCGGTTGGGGTTGACCGCCAGCCGTCTGATTGGCCCCAGCACCCGCGCCGCCATCGACGCCTGGCAGCGCGGCGAGGAGTTGGGCCGGGCCGGGCGTTTCGGTTGGACAAACGGCTCGGTGATGCGGGTGGCGCTGGTGGGTCTGCGCTATCCGGGCGATCTGGACGCAACGGTGGAGGCGGCCTACGAGTCGGCTATGCCCACCCACAACACGGACGTTGCCATTTCCAGTGCGGCCGCGATTGCCTGCGCGGTGAGCCGGGCCGCGGCGGGCAACGCCACTGTGGACGATCTGATCGACGCCGCTTGTACGGGCGCGGAGAAAGGCAGCCGTTACGGCTATCCGTTCATCGCCCCATCGGTGAGCCGACGCATCCGTTTTGCGGTAGAATTGGCGCAGGCGGACAAGCCAGTCGGCGAGCGTCAACGGGACATCTACGATCTGGTGGGGACGGGCCTGCCCGCTTACGAGATGACAGCGGCCGCGTTGGCCCACGTCGTTCTGGCCGACGGCGACCCGGTGCAAGCCATTCGTCTTGCCACCAATACGGGCGGCGACACGGACACCACCGCGGCGATTGCCGGCGCGCTGGCCGGTGCGCTGCGCGGCGCGGGCAGCTTTCCCCTGGCCTGGGTAGAAGCAGTCAATGCGGCCAATCAGGTGGATTTGGCCGACTACGCCCAGCGCTATACGGAACTAATCCAACGGGACCTGAGGAACTGAACAAACTATTCTCTGCGTCTCTGCGTCTCTGCGAGAGGAAATTAATTCTCCCGCAGAGACGCAGAGGCGCAGAGGTTTTGGGGGATATCTGTGACAGTTGATTCTTTTGACGTTCTTGCCGTCGGCGATCTGGTGGTTGATTTTGTGGTGGAGATTGACCGTTTCCCGGTGGAGGCGGGCCGCTTTCAGATCGATCACGGCCACGTGCTGGAGCCAGGGGGGGCGTGCAATCTGCTCATCGCCGCGTCCCGCATCGGGCTGAAAACGGGCGCGCTCTCCCGCGTGGGGGACGATCTCCACGGCCATTTTCTGTTGGATGTGTTGCGGGCAGAGGGAGTGGATGTGTCGGCAGTGGAGATTTCTCCCCAGAAGCGCACTGTCGTCGTCCTGACACTGGTGGCGGGGGGGGAACACACATTCATCGGCGGGATGCAGGCCAGCCCGGATTTGACCATTCCCGATAATTGGCGGGAGAGAATCCGTCACAGCCAGGCGCTCTTTGTGGAGGGCTACGCCTTTGCCGAATTGTCGCCGGGAATGGTTCTCGACGCCATCGCCACCGCCCAGGCCGCGGGTACACCGATCTTTTTTGATCCGGGGCCGGAGGTTCACAATCTGGGCCAGGAGCGGCTGGAACTGGCCCTGTCCGCCAGCCGGGTGGTGGTGCTGACCGCGGAAGAAGCCGCCTTGGCGACAGGCAGCGACGATCCGCTAGAGGCGGCCCGGCGTTTGCTCAGTTTTGGGCCAGAATGGGTGGTAGTGAAGCAGGGCGCGGCGGGCTGCGCTGTTTTTTCACTGGATGCGCACACACAGATTCCGGGGTATACTGTCACTGTCCAGGATACCAGCGGCGCGGGGGATAGTTTTGACGCGGGGGTGATTTACGGCTATCTGCACGGCTGGACACCGGAACGCACGGGTCGGTTTGCCAATGCCATCGGCGCGGCCACCGTCTCCAAACTGGGCGCGGGACGACAGGTGGCCACGCGGGCAGAGGTGGAGGCGCTGTGGGGAGGGGAAATAGTGAATGGTGAATGGTGAATAGTGAATGGTGAATGATCGGCATCGAGGAGAAATTGTATGTTTGAAATTCTTTCCTTTCGCACAACGGCCAGCCAGGAGTTGGTCAATTTGGACGAGCAGATACGGGCTGTGGTGGCAGCCAGCGGCGTGGCCGAAGGCGTCTGCCACATCTACTGCCCGCACAGCACCGCCGGGCTGACCATCAACTCGGCATTGGATTCCAAGACAAGTCAGGATATACTGTTTGAGATGAACCGGCTGGTGCCCACCCGTGTGGACTTCTTCCACACTTTCGACACCCCCACCGACGCCGCGGCCCACATCAAGTCCACGCTGACCGGTGTGTGCGTGAGCTGCCTGATCCACGCAGGGCGGCTGATGCTGGGCCACAGCCAGAGTATTCTCTTTGCCGAATACGACGGCCCGCGCAACCGGCAGGTCTATGTGAAGGTGGTGGAAGGGTAAGAATGGGGTATTGGGTATTGGATATTTGGCGAGGCGTGAATCGTGAAACGTGAGAGGACTCGACTTGCTCTCACGTTTCACGTCTTACGTTCCTCTGTGGAAATTTAGTCTGACCTGTGCGCATTTTTGTTTGTCTTTTCAGGAGGAGGAACCCATGCAACGATCATTTCGCAAGAACCAGCCGTGGCTGCTGGTGTTGGTGACGATTTTAGGGCTGGTCTTGGCCGCCTGCCAACCCGCCGCGCCCGCGCCGGCGGCACAGACCCAAAGCGGTGGCGAAGCGCCCGCCGCGGCGGCCAAGGAGCCGGTGGTGCTCAAATTTCTCAAGTATGCCGACCCGGTAGAGGCCATCGCCTTTGCCCAAATCGAGGAGGAGTTCCGCGCCCTGGACGGCGGCAAGTGGTCGCACGTCTCCATCGCCTACGATGCGGTGGATTTCCAGGACCTCTTCCCGAAGATCGAGACATCCGTGGCCGCGGGCGTGGAACTTGACCTGATCCAGGCCGACGGCCCCGATATGAAGCACTACGCCTGGAATCAGGTGTTGATCCCGCTGGATGAATACTTCACTGCCGAGGAAAAGGCCGCGTTTACACCCCAATCTATTGAGGAAGGCAGCTACAAAGGCGTCTTCTTCGGCCCGCCTTTCATGCAGTCCTGTTCGCTGATGTGGTACAACCAGGAGATGACCGACGCAGCCGGCATTCAGCCGCCCCAGGCGTTGGCCGATTCCTGGACGATGGACGAGGCGTTGGACGCCTGGCAGAAGACGACGGTTGACAGCGACGGCGACGGCACGCCGGATGTGTGGGGCGTGCGTTGGGGGCAGGGCACCTGGGCCGGCGACTACGAGCAGGGCATCCTGCGCCGCTCTGCGGGCGAGGTGGGTTCGCCCACCTACGCAGGGATGGGGCCGGATGGTCTTACCTTCCAGGGCTACTTTGACACGCCGGAAGCCATCGCGGCCATGCAGTTCTACCAGGACATGCACCAGACCTGGAAGGTGACGCCGGTCGAGGCGATCCCCAATATCTTCCAATCGAAGAAAGCTGCCTTTGTGGTCTACCCGGACAATATCATCGGCGACATCAAAAACCAGTATCCCGACGGCAATTTCAAGCTGGGCGTTACGGGCATCCCCTACTTCAAGAGCCAGATCTGCCACACGGGTTCCTGGCACTACGGCATTTCGGCCAACACAAAGCATTTCGACGAGACGCTGGCCTTTGTCAAGTTTGCCTCGGGCAAAGAAGGTTCCCGCATCTACTACGAAGCCCTGCGCCAGTTGCCCGCCCGCCTGGACCTGCTAAACGAGCTGCCGGAATACAACAGCTATCCCCAATCGCTGATCAAAGAGGGCTTCGAGCAGTTCGGCATTCCGCGCATCCAGACGCCGGGCTACACCGAATACCAGCAGGTCTTTGCCGAGATCGCCCAGAACGTTGCCTCTGGCGCGGACGTGACCCAGCAGATGACCGACGGGGCCAAGCAGATCGAGCAGTTGGTGGCGAAATATAAAGGGTGGAATGAGTAGGGAGAGGGGAGGACAGGAGGAAGGGAGGAAGGGAGGACGTGGCAGGTGGAAAGTGGCAGGTGGCACTCATTCGCAATCCACTATTCACTATTCACTATTTTCTTCCCTTCATCCCTTCGCCTGCAAGCCTGGAGAGAGAGATGTACATCAGCCGTCTGGAATGGGACGAATATCGCATCGATCACATTGCGCTGCATGGCGTGGAGCCTGATGAAGTCTGGGAAGTCTGCGCAGATCGATTCCTTCTGGGTCGGCAGCAAGGGGCCAATCGGTATCGACTGTATGGACAATCGGAGAGTGGAAGATACCTGTTTGTCGTGATCGAGAGCCGCTATGGCACAGTGTACAAGCCTATAACTGCGCGGGATATGACCGAAGCTGAGAAACGGGCATTTCGGAGGTTACGAAGATGAAAACACTTGAAGTACCTGCTTTTGAAAATTACGAGGAAGAGAGTGCGTTTTGGGACGCGCTGGACACAGCAGATTTCATGCCTGACGACGACGAGTGGCTACGTTTCGATACACCGCACAAACGAGCCGTACGCGTGGCAATCCTTCCCCGAATCGCAGAGGAACTGATTCACACGGCTCAGAAACAGGGCGTTTCCATCGAAACTCTCGTGAATGTTCTGCTATTGGAACATCTACGAGAATCAGCCGTGACTGGCTAAACGACCAAGACGTACACATGGCTACTCTTAAAACTTGCTCCCCCAGTTGGTGGACAATCATCCAGCAACGCAAGACCCGCAACTATATTTTTGCTGGTCTGTTTGTGCTGCCTGCGATTGTGAACTTTCTGGTCTTTCGCTACATTCCCATCCTGTGGGCGGCGCGGGCCAGCACCTGGCAGTACAGTCTGCTGGGCGGCTACCGGGAGTGGATCGGCGCGGACCACTACCTGCGCGCGCTGGAAGACCCGATTCTGCTCAAATCCCTGCAAGTCACTTTTACTTACGTGCTTGTCAAATTGCCCCTGGAAGTGGCCCTGGCCCTGGCCCTGGCCATCTTCACCAACCAGGCCCTACGCGGGATGGGCACAATGCGCACGATTGTCTTTACGCCGGTCGTGATGTCAATGGTCGTCGTGTCGGTGGTCTGGGCGCTGATCCTCAACGCCGATTCCGGGCTGCTCAACGCGCTGCTGCGCACACTGGGGCTGCCCAAACAGGTCTTTCTCAGCAATCCCAATCTCTCGCTGCCGTCGGTCATCACCGCCACCATCTGGAAGGATGTGGGCTTCAGCACAATTCTGATTGTGGCCGGGCTGAAGGGTATCCCCGCCATCTTCTACGAAGCCGCGCTGATGGACGGGGCCAATCGTTGGCATCTCTTCCGCCACATCACTCTGCCTCTGCTGCGCCGCACCCTCCTTTTCGTCGTTGTCACCCAGACGATCTTCAGCTTTCAGGTGTTCATCCCCGTCTATTCGATGACGCAGGGTGGGCCGCTGGATTCGACAAAAGTGCTGGTCTTCTACATCTACCAGTTGGGTTTCCGTTTTCAGGATATGGGCTATGCAGCCGCGGTCTCGATGATTTTGCTGGTCATTCTGCTGCTGATCAGCGTGACGCAGATGCGCTTCTTGCGTTCGGATGTGGAGTATTGAGATGAGCGCAGCCAGCCCCAGCCGTATCGAACAGATCAGCCGTTCCCAGCGCCGCAGCCAATTGGGTCGGATCGCCGTCTGGTTTTTCATCCTGCTGGCCTACTGCTTGATTACTATCGTTTTTTTGACACCCCTTCTGTGGATGATCGGCGGCAGTCTGCGCCCCAGCCGGGAGGTCTTCCAATATATTTTTCCGCTCAGTTGGCGCACCTTTATTCCGCTGGAATTCACTTTGCAAAATTTCGCCGACATCTTCGGCATTTCGGAGCAGGGGCGGGCGCTGGGTTTTCAATTTGGGCGGGCACTCTTCAACACAGCCTTCGTCTCCACGGCGGTGGTGGGCAGTTCACTGCTTTTTAACACACTGGCCGCCTATTTCTTTGCCCGGCTCAGTTTTCCTTACAAGAATGTGCTGCTCGTTTTTGTGCTGGGCACTTTTTTTGTGCCCCAGGAAGCCACAATTGTGCCGCTCTATATTGTCGTGCGCCAGTTGGGGCTGGCCGACACCTATTGGGCGCTGATTTTGCCCTGGTACGCCAGCCCCTTTGTAATTTTTGTGCTTTCACAGTTTTTCCAGGAAATCCCGAAAGAACTGGACGAGGCCGCCATCATTGATGGCGCGTCCCTTTTGGGCGTCTTGCGCCACGTCATCGTACCCAACGCCCGGGTCGGCCTGCTCACCGTCAGCCTGCTGGAGTTCCAGTTCATCTGGAATCTCTTCTTCTGGCCGCTGATCGCCACCGGGCGCAAAGAGCTACAGGTGATTCAGGTCGCCGTCGCCACCCAAATCAGCCAGCGCGAGATTGCCTGGGGGCGTATTTTCGCTGGCAGCGTCGTTGCCAGCCTGCCCGTCATTCTGCTCTTCCTGGCCTTGCAACGCTATTTTGTCGAGGGTGTGGCGTTGAGTGGGTTGAAGGGATAGCCGTATTGCGTAAAAGTTGGTCGGCGAAACGTGAAACGTGAGGTGTAGGTCGTGTGATCTCACGTTTCACGTTTCACTCGCCCACCGCTAAGCACTGGAAATTACATGGCTCTCTCCTTCTCCTCCTCCATTATCGGAATGATCCACATCGGCCCGCTGCCCGGCACGCCCTATTACGGCGCAAAGGGTGATTACGCTGCTGTCAAAGCCAAAGCTGTGGCCGACGCGCTGGCCCTGGCCGAGGGCGGCGCGCACGGCGGACTGATCCAGAACCGGGATGACCGCGTATTCCCCAACGGCGCGGCAGACCCGGTCGTGGCAGCAGCCTTTGCCGATACCACCCGCGCGGTGGTGGACGCGGTGGGCGACCGGCTGGCGATCGGCGTGCAGGTGTTGCGCAACGATCTGCGGGCATCGCTTGCCATTGCCCACATCTGCGGCGGTTCGTTTGTGCGCTGTGCTGTGCTTCTCGGCAGTACCGAAACCCCCAGCGGCAGGATTGATGGCGATCCCTATGGGATTCTCAACTACCGGCGGCAGATCGGCGCGCAGAAGGTGCAGTTGATCGCGGAGATCGGTTCGATGCACTTCCACAGCGAGCAGCCCCTGGGTGAGCTGGCCCAGAGCGCGGCCTTTGCCGGGGTGGACGCGGTGGGCATCGCCCATCCCGACCTAACAACCGGGCTGGATTGGGTGGCGCAGGTCAAAGCCGCCGCGCCCCAATTGGCAGTTGTCATCGGCGGCTACACCAACGCCGAGAATATCGCCCATTACCTGGCCGTGGCCGACGGCGCTTTCGTCGGCGGCGCGTTCGAGGACGGCGGGCGGGGCGGCGCGGTCAATGTGGAGCGAGTGAAGAAGTTTATGCAAGCGGTAAAGAAATAGAACACGGATTTCGGAATTGACGGATCAGATAATTCGTCAATTCCGAAATCCGTGTTCTATCTCCGTGTTCTCCCCCACAACAGGAGTTTTCTATGCCCAAATTGTCTGTTTGTATCGAAATGTTTTGGACCAATCTGCCCTTTGACGAGCGCATCCGCCGCGTGGCTGCGGCGGGCTATTCAGCCTACGAATTCTGGGGCTGGCGCGCCAAAGGCTTGGACGCTATGCGCGCCGCCACTGCCGAGACTGGGCTGGTTGTGGCCGGTTTTGCCATAGACCCCGGCTTTGCCCTGACCACACCGGGCAACGAGGAGGGGATGACCCAAGCCGCTATTGACGCTGCGGCGGTTGCCCATAGCCTGAACTGTAAAACGCTGATCGTCACCACTGGCAACGAAATTGCCGGAGAGAGCTACGAAATCACCCGGAGGCGGGTGGTACGCAAGTTGAAGGCGATGGGCCGGGTGGCTGCGGACGCTGGCCTCCGCCTCTGCCTAGAACCGCTCAACCCCTTTGTGGATCACAAGTATTACTGGCTGACGACGATGGCCCAGGCTGGCGATATTGTGGAGGAGGTGGATTCGCCGGGGTTGGGGATTCTCTACGATCTCTACCACCAGCAGATCACGGAAGGTAAGCTGATTGACAACCTGCACCGCCACATCCAGCAGATCGGCCATATCCACACAGCGGGCGTGCCGGGGCGTCACGAACTGCTGGGGGGCGAGAACGACTACGCGGCTCTCTTCCGGGCGATTGACGCCAGCGGTTACAACGGCTATGTGGGGCTGGAGTTCCGCCCAACGATGGGGGAGGCGGCGGCCCTGGCCCAGACGCGCAAACTGCTCTGATCCAGGAACAAAAAAGTGGGTTTCTGCTCCCAGAACCGGTTAGGGGCTGGGCAGAAACCCACTTTTTTGTTCAGAGCAAAATTTGTTCAGAGCAAAAATAGTCTAGCGGGGATTGGCCCTATTGCTTTTCAGCAGGTCACGAATTTCGCCCAACAGCTTCTCTTCTGCCGAGGGTGCCGCAGGAGCGGCAGGGGCTGCTGGCTGCTTCTTCTGCATAGAGTTGGCCGCCCTGACAACCATGAAAATGGAAAAGGCGACGATCACGAAATTGATGATCTTGTTGATAAAGACACCGTAGCGGATGACGGCTGCACCGGCTTCTTCGGCTGCAACCAGGCTGGCGTAGGTGCCACCGGACAGATTGATGAAGAGGTTGGAGAAATCTACCCCACCCAGCAGCAGCCCAATCGGAGGCATGAGAATGTCGTTCACCAGAGAAGTGACGATTGCACCGAACGCTGCACCCAAAATCACCGCGACAGCCAAATCCAGTACATTCCCGCGCATGACAAACTTCTTGAATTCCTGCAACATCGTTGATCTCCTTTGTGAGAAATGGTCACTGACGTAAATGTGAAACGCAGAAATAGATTCGTCGTCTCGGTTCTTTAGGATAGGCCGGAAAGATTACGGCGCACATTGCGCAGCGAACCAATTTGCCTTAGGACTCGTCAAAGAATAACTTCCCAACCTTCCGGGAAGGGGTCAAGCAGATTGGGCAAGTACAATCAGTTTGTGACCCCTTCCCGGAAGGGGGAAATCAGGAACGTATTTCTTGATAAGCCCTTGGCGGTTTTCACTTTTTATGATTCCGGACGACGCGGGCCAACGGTTGCTCATAGAAGAATCAACCCACTGCTGAACTATTTTGCCAGAGAGATGCGCTGCCCCAGACAGGGTGAATGTCCGACCACTATTTGACTCGTCCCATTTGCATAGGAGAGCGCATGCAAGCTGGTTCGCCCCCTTCCCGCGAGGCAACACAAGCGACTCGTTGGCAAGTGGCAGCGGTGTTGATGCTGCCCCTATTGTTGATTTCACCCCTGCTGCATTCCGGTCTGCCCGGTCTGGCGGATGCGCACATTCATCTTTTGCGCGCGGTCGAGTGGGACTATCTCTGGCGGCACGGCGTCTTTTTACCCACCTGGGCGCCCAATCTGGCCTTTGGCTACGGCTACCCTCTCTTCAATTTTGCCCCGCCCCTGCCTTATATTCTGATTGACGGCTGGCATCTGCTGGGGTTTTCCTTCGAGACAGCCGTCAAGCTGCTCTCCATCGCCATCCTCTATCTCTCCTGCTGCGGCGCTTATTTTTTCGCCCGCCGCACATTGGACTTTGGCCCCGCGCTGCTCGTGGCTGCCGCCCAAATTTACACGCCTTTTGTCTTTCGCGAGCATCTGCTCTACGGCGGCAATTATCCCCAATTGTTGGGGATGGCCCTTTTTCCCTGGGGCTTGTGGGCGCTACAGTGGGTCTTGTCGGAGCAAAGTCGGTCGGCAGTGGTTTGGGTGGCATTGGTCACTGCGGCCGGGTTGTTGTCCCACCTCTTCCAGGGGTTTCTGTTGATCGGACTGTTGGCGGGTTATTTGATCTTCTGGCAGAGCAGACGCCTGTTTACGCGTCAAACACTCTATGCGCTGGGCGGTCTGCTCTTGGGCGTGGGGCTGGCCGCCTATTTTCTGCTGCCTGTTTTCATCGAACGCCCCTGGACGTGGGCACAAAGTGATTACTACGTACAAAAAAGCCCCTTTGTTCTGCGCTTCTTGGGTCTTTCGGATTTGTGGGCGTGGCCTGCCTGGCTGGATCAGCGTGCGGCCAATCCCTGGATTCCCTTCAGTTTGGTACCGACATTGCTGGGATTGGCCGGGCTGGGGTTGCTCAGTCTGCCCTGGCAACAGCGGCACAGGGGTGTGGTGGGCAACGGCTTTTTCTGCGCGCTCCTATTGGGCGCAAGTGTTTTTTTGATGCTTCCCGAATCCGAGCCGATCTGGCAGAGCTTCTCGTTTCTGTCTCTGGCTCAATTCCCCTGGCGTCTGTTTGGGTTGCCCATCCTTGCTGTTGCCTATCTGTCGGGGGTGGGCGTACAAGCGATCCTCGACCGCTTGGCCTGGCTGCGGGCCAGCGCGTGGAGACAGGCTCTGTTTTTCGGCGCGGGCTTGCTGCTGATCTTCACCCCCGTCGCGCCGCTCTTTTACCCGGCGTCTCCTTTTGTTGAATATGGCAACCCGACGGTCGCCGATCACCTGCGTTTTGAATTGACGGGGCTGGTTATCGGCGGCACAAATTTGGGCGAATACCTGCCCATTTGGGTGAGAGAACAGCCCCACACGTCGCCTCTTGTGTCGACAATTCTGGCCGGCCAGACACCCGACCGACTGGATCGCTCCAACCTCCCTGCCCAGGCCGAAGTGGAGTGGATCAGCGTTGGCGCGCTCTCTTTTGGCTACCGGCTGCGTTTGCCGTCAGCCCAGACCCTGCGTTTTCACCTTTTCTACTTTCCCGGATGGCAAGCCACGCTCGATGGCCTCCCAGCCCCCGTCTTTCCAGAGGCAGAGAGCGGTCTGCTCCTGCTGGATGTACCGGCAGGTGAGCACCGGGTTGAAATCGCCTACCATTTGCCCCCCTACCGCTGGCTCTCTCTGGCCGTCTCACTCGCTGCACTGTTGGTATTGCTCTGGTTGGGCAGGCGCGCTGCTGTGCGGAGGCAGAGCGGTGGGAAGACGTTGCACCTGGCGCGCGCGATGGCCCTCCTTTTTCTGCTCCTCTTCGCGGTCAAAGTGGGCTTTGTGGACGGGGGTATAGACTGGCTGCGGCTGCGCTCCCCGGCCGGCCAGGTGCTGGCCGCGCAACAGACGAGGGATATTGTATTCGGCGCAAAGGTTCGGCTGCTCGGCTTCGATCTGGGCAAAACTGTCTATCGCCCCGGTGAACGGATGCGCATCCGCCTCTATTGGCAGGCCGAACAGCCCCTCGACACCGATTACACCACTTTTGTTCATCTGGATACGCTGTCGTCGCTCCAGACCCGTGTCACGTCGGACAACGAGGCACCGGGCGACGCCCAATCCCAGATGGATATCCCCAGCAGTGGCTGGGATTTGAACCGCTATGTGCGGGATGAACACCGTTTCCCATTGCCTGTCGATCTGCCCCCGCTGGTCTATCAGGTGCGGGTCGGTCTCTACAACCCGCGCACAGGTGAACGGCTTGCGCCCTCGACGCAAAATGGTGACGTTCTTACAACTGTGCATATCGTCGCTGATCCCCAGACGAAGCCAACCGTGCGCGGCGATGGGTTGCGCTTGGGCGACTCCATCCATTTGCAAGGCTACGCTTTTGCCGGGGAAGAAGCGCGGGAGATCGTCTGCTCGGCGGCGGCGTTGGCCGCATGTCTGCCCCACGTGACGCTCTACTGGCGCAGCGACGCCGCCAGCAACAACGACCTGACAGTGCTCCTCCATCTGATCGGGCCGGATGGCGCGCTCTATGGACAGGGGGATGGCCCGCCGCTGGACGGTCTCTACCCGACCTCCCTCTGGCTACCCGGCCAAACAATTGCGGATACCCACACCCTCCTGACGCAGCCAAACCTGCCGCCTGGAGAGTATCGTATTGTCACCGGTTTGTATCGCCCGGAGAACGGCGAACGGCTGCCCAGCGCAGGGCCAGACGGCCCGTTGCCCGACGGGCTTTTGCCTCTGGCTGGGCTGGTTGTGAAAATTGTCGAATAGTGAAGGAACTTCTTTCTCTTTTTTGTAGACATCCAGGAATTTTGTGATATACTGCTTTTATGTGTAAAACACAAGCGCGCTGGCATCCTTTCAATTGCGTCTTTGCCACAGTCGGCTCTGCCGTCGGTGGTCTGCTCGCGCTTAGATAGCCCGCGCCGGGGGAGGAAACGACTCCCTTGCGCCTGTGCGGGCATCCCGGAAACGTGAAACGTGAAACGTGAGTGCGTTCAACACACTTGCGCTTGTCACGTTTCACGTTTTACGTTTTACCCACAATGACAAATTAATCCTCCCTACACAGGAGATTCCCGTCATGTCAGACAAATATACACCCCAAGAGATCGAACCCCAATGGCAGGCCGCCTGGGAAGCCGCCGGCCAGCACAATACCGTCGAAGACCCCAGCCGCCCCAAGTGGTACGCACTGACAATGCTGCCCTACCCGTCCGGCGACCTGCACACAGGCCACTGGTACGCCATGACGCCCAGCGACGCCGGCGCACGCTACCGGCGTATGCGGGGCTATAACGTCTTCTTCCCGCCCGGCTTCGACGCCTTTGGCCTGCCCGCCGAGAACGCCGCCATCAAAAACAACGTCCATCCCAAAGAGTGGACCTACAAAAATATGGAGCGGATGCGCGTCCAGATGCGTCAGATGGGCGCGATGTGGGCCTGGGACCGCGAAGCCGCCACCTGTGACCCGGAGTATTACAAATGGAGTCAGTGGTTCTTCCGCAAGCTGTACGATATGGGGCTGGCCTACCGGGAGTTTGCGCCGGTGGATTGGTGTCCCAACTGTAATACGACGCTGGCCCGCGAGCAGGTGTGGGGTGACGACCGCCACTGCGAGCGCTGCGGCACACCCGTCATCAAAAAAGAGCTGAACCAGTGGAAGTTCCGCATCACCCACTACGCCGAAGAGCTGCTGGCCGATATGGCGATCATTGACTGGCCGGAGCGGGTGAAGGTGATGCAGACAAATTGGATTGGCCGCAGTGAGGGAGCAGAGGTTTACTTTCCAGTCATCAGTCATCAGTCATCAGTCATCAGTGAGACTTCTGCAACTGATAACCGTTCACTGATTACTATCTTCACTACGCGCCCGGACACCCTGTGGGGTGCGACGTTTATGGTGCTGGCCCCGGAACATTCGTCGGTAGAGAGTATCACCAGCGACGAACAGCGCGCGGCAGTGGAGGAGTACAAGGCCGCCGCCGCCCGGCTGGACGAAGTGACCCGGGGCGCGAAGGACAAAGAGAAGACGGGTGTCTTTACCGGCGGTTATGCAGTGAACCCGGTCAACGGCGAACGCATCCCGATTTGGATTGCCGATTATGTGATGATGGGCTATGGCACCGGTGCGATTATGGCTGTGCCCGGCCATGACGAGCGGGACTTCGCCTTTGCCCAGAAGTTCGGGCTGGAGATTCGCCGGGTGATCACAGGGCCGGAGGGCGCGACGGGCGAACTGACCGCCGCCTGGGATTCCAAAGAGGAAGGCGAGATGATCAACAGCGGCAGCTTCGACGGCACGCCGGTCAAAGGCGCAGCAGCGAAGGTTACCGCCTGGCTGGAGGAGACGGGCAAGGGCAAAAAGGCGGTCAACTACCGGCTGCGGGATTGGCTGATCAGTCGCCAGCGCATGTGGGGTGGACCGATTCCGATGATTCTGTGCCAGGCTTGTGGCGTCGTGCCCGTGCCCTACGCGGATCTGCCCGTTGTCCTGCCCGACGACGCCCAGTTCAAACCCACCGGCGAAAGCCCGCTGAAATATCACGAGACTTTCCGCTTTGTCAAGTGTCCCCAGTGCGGCGGCGACGCCGAGCGGGAGACCGACACGCTGGATACTTTTATGTGTTCCAGTTGGTATCAATACGCCTACGTCACCCCCTATTGGAAGAAGGGCGAAGCCCTGACGGCTGACGATATCCCGTGGGAGAAGGCGAAGGGCGACTACTGGCTGCCTGTGGACCAGTACACCGGCGGCATTGAGCACGCCACAATGCACCTGCTGTACACACGTTTCTTTACCAAAGCGATGCGCGATATGGGGATCGTCCCCTTTGCCGAGCCGATGGATCGCCTGTTCAACCAGGGGATGATTCTGGGGCCGGACGGCGAGAAGATGTCCAAAAGCCGGGGCAATGTGGTGAACCCGGACGAATACGTGGCCCGCTATGGCGCGGACACAGTGCGCGGCTATCTGATGTTCATCGGGCCGTGGGATCAGGGCGGCCCCTGGGACCCCGGCGCAATTGGGGGCGTCAGCCGCTTCCTGCACCGCGTCTGGGCTGTCGTCAGCGACGAAGCCAAAGCCGAGAATCTGGCCGCCACGCCCGCGGCTGACGAAGTGCGCGAGGTGGAGCGCAAGCTGCACCAGACGCTGGTCAAAGTGGGCGAGGATATGGCGGGCTTTCGCTTCAATACGACGATTGCGGCGCTGATGGAGCTGAACAATCTGCTGATGAAAGCAAAGGAGTCGGCACTGGTCGGCTCGCCCATTTGGGACGAAGCCACCCGCAACCTGCTGCTGATGATGGCCCCCATCTTCCCGCATATCAGCGAAGAGCTGTGGCAGCGCAGCGGCAACCAGGGATCGATCCATCTGCAAGCCTGGCCGGTGGGCGACGCGGAGAAGGCGAAGGAAGACGAGGTGACCGTCGTCGTGCAGGTCAACGGCAAGAACCGGGACAAATTGACTGTGGCCCCGGGCACGGCGGCCAAGTCTCTGGAAGAGAGGGCGCTGGCCTGCGCAGGCGTGCAGAAGTGGCTGGAAGGCAAGCAGGTACGCAAAGTGATTGTCGTGCCGGATAAGCTGGTCAATCTGGTGGTGGGATGACGGGATGGTGGGGGAGGGCAGACGGGTCGGTCTGTCCTCCCCCCGAAAGGGTGGATCGTATGAGTACACGGGTTCTGACTGGCTATTGAGGATACACTGGCCGAGTGGGTGGATGAAAAAGTGATTATGACAAGTCCTGCGTCAAGCACACATCAACCTTTGGTGAATTTTCTGGATCGACTGGCTGGCGATTGTGTGACTCCAGTGAAAAAAGGCTAAAAACCGAGTTTTTGAGACCGGCTCACTCCTGGGAATCACAGATTTCCGTAAAAAACTCGGTTTTTTCACTGGACTCATTGTATTGAACTATGAAAGAAGCTAACCTTCTGGTCCTGGGGCTAATTCTCGCCGTGGCAGCTTTCTTGCGTCTCTGGCAGATCGATGCAATTCCGCCAGGCTTCCACTTCGACGAATCCTTCGAGGGCTTGGAAGCCTGGCGGATCCTTTCTACTCCCAGCTATCGCCCTATATTTCTAGAAGGCAACTTCGGCGTTCTGCCTCTTAATGCCTATGCCAATACCCTGACCTTTGCCCTTTTCCATCTGGCGGGTGGCGAGGCGGGGCCAACTGCCATGCGCGTCACAGCAGCCTTTTTCGGACTCCTCGGCGTACTGGCTGTCTACGCTCTGGCCGCAGAGATGCGCCGCTATGACGACTCTCTGCCCACCCTTTTTCCGCTACTGGCTGCCGGCGCGCTGGCTGTCATGCGCTGGCACATCCATTTCAGCCGGATGGGCATTGAACCCATCTTTGTCCCCCTGCTCTGGGCTGGAGGAATGTGGCTGCTCCTGCGGGGCTGGCGCACAGGCAGCCTGTCTGCCTTTCTGGGCAGCGGCGGGCTGATGGTGGCCTCCCTCTACGCCTATCAGTCGGCCTGGTTCATTCCCCCGCTTGCTTTGCTTGTCACAGCCCTGTTGCTTTGGCAAGAGCCTGCCCAGTTGCGCGTGCGCTGGATGGGGCTTTTGTGGGCTGGCGGTGTGGCGCTGCTGCTGGCCATGCCGCTTCTGCTCTATTTCTGGCAACACCCGGAAGTTCTGCTCCACCGCCCTCAGCAGGTGATTGCTCTTGGCGCTGCCCACCCCGGTTTTTGGGACAATCTATGGGCCACGGCCCGGATGTTCGGCCCCTTTGGGCAAGTGGGGGATCTGGATCCCCGGCGTAACCTGCCCGGCGCAGCCGCGCTCAATCTCTGGCTGGCCCTGCCTTTTTATGTCGGGCTGGCAATGGCTCTCTGGCGGGGAGCGCGTCCGGTCTACGGTCTGCTGCTCATCGGGCTGGCCGGGCTGGCCCTGCCCGGTCTGCTAACCGACTACGCGCCCCATTTTCACCGCATTCTGGGCATGAGTACACCGACGGCTCTTCTTATCGGATTGGGTCTGGGCCTGCCGTTTGAATGGGCAAAAAGGCGGGGAGGGGGCGCGCCGCTGCAATTGGCCGGGGCAGGCGTGGCGGCTTGTCTTCTGGTGGCCGGGGGCGTGGCTTCGGCCCATACCTATTTTGTGCGCTGGGCTGCTCTGCCCGATCTCTACTATGCCTTTGATGAAGGCATCTGGGACGTGGGCCGCTGGATGGCCGGGCAACCGGCCGCGAGGCAGCTCTATCTGACGCCCAGAGAGCCTGAGCACCCCACCCTGGCCTTCGGGTTGGCTGTGACCGGACGGGAGAGACCCGCTTCGTTTGATGGTCGCCACATCTTTCCGGCCCGTCGCTCAGCCGTGGGAAGCCCGGAAGCTTATGTAGTCATCGAACACGAAGATTTCCGCACCCGTTTACTCTTGCCGGAGGTTTTCCCCGGGGCTGGCATAGAGCAGGAATGGTATGACCGACAAGGGCAGATTTACGCCCGGGTCTATAGCCGCCCGCAGACCGCGCTGCCCAGCCGGATGCCCAAAACCGCGTTGGCGGGCAAGGTGGGCGACGGGATTCGGCTTCTGGGCTACGATCTCCTGCCGGCAGCCCCCCGGCCTGGCGATACCCTTTATGTGCAGATCCACTGGGCGGTGGACAGAGCGCCCGCAGAGGATTGGACAGTATACATCCATCTGCTCAGCTCGGCGCAGAATTCGACCGCCCCTATTGCGGGCAAGGACAGCCCCCCCGGCAATGGTAGTTTGCCCACCCGTCGCTGGCAGGCTGGCTGGCTGATTCTAGACGAGTATCAGCTTTCCCTGCCGTCGGACTTGGCTGATGGGGAGTACACGCTCCTGGTTGGCCTCTACCAACGCCAGGGGCAACAACTTCCTGCCGTGGAGGCTATCCGATTGGGTACAATTTCCATCAGGAGATAGACTGTATGTGGCAAGCTGGGAATGGACAAGAGGCCGCCGATAGGGTAGGCAGCCACCTGCCTCTGCTCTATACTGTGGAAGAGCGCCACTGGTGGAGCCGGGGTATGCGCGCAATTGCGCTGGGTTTGCTGGACGGTGTGGTCCTGCCGCCGGGTGCTGTGCTGGAGATCGGCTGTGGCGGGGGCAATTTCCTCTCTGCTCTGCATCACCGCTGGCCCGGGCGTCCGCTACTCGGCCTGGATCTGCGCTGGGATGCGCTGCTCCACGCCAAACAGCGCGACGCTGAACTGTTGGTTCGGGCCAACCTGGACCGGATGCCCCTGGCCGGTCAATCCTGCGCACTGGTTGTGGCGTTGGATGTTTTTGATCAGACCGGTGTGGAGTTTGGGCAGGCGCTCTCTACTTGCTGGTCTCTTCTACGACCGGGGGGCTATCTTCTCCTGCGGGTCAGCGCGCTTGCCTGGCTTTCCAGCCCCCATGATGCAGCTTTTGGCACCCAGCGCCGCTATTCCAGCGCTGAGATAGGCCGTGCATTGGAGGCAGCCGCTCTTGTTCCCCTGCGCCTGACCTATGCAAACAGTCTGCTCTTGCCTTTGATCGCTGCCCATCGTCTGCTCCAGCAGTTCGGTCTGGCCGGGGTAGACGGCGCTTTCGGGTCGGATGGGTTTCTGAACAGCCTCGGCTACTCTGCTTTGGTTATGGAAGCCGCATTTTTGCAGCGCTACGATCTGCCCATCGGCTCCAGCCTCTTCTGTCTGGCACAGCGACCAGAAGAAGAGAGCATAGCCGATACCATTTGAACCGAGTGGGATTTGTCCGTGTTTGTCTGTACAGTTTTGCCTACCTACAACGAACGGGAGAACATCGAGCCGTTGCTTCGACGGCTGCTGGCAGCCGTCGATCCGCCCTATCTGGTGCTGGTGGTGGACGACGATTCACCGGACAAGACCTGGCAGGTGGTGGAAACCATCGCCGCCGAGGTGAATCAGCCCGACGCTGTGCGGCTGATCCTCATCCGCCGCCTGGGAGAGAGCGGTCTGACCAGCGCGCTTCAGCGCGGCATTGACGAGGCCATCCAGCGCTACGGCGCAGAGGCGGTGACGTGGATGGATTGCGACCTCTCGATGCCGCCGGAAGATCTGCCCCGGCTGTTGGCGCTGCTGGCTGATGGTGCCGATCTGGCTGTCGGCTCGCGTTGGCTGCCGGGCGGCGTTGATGTGGCCCACGGCGCACTGGCGCGGGGTCTGAGCTGGATCATCAATCGTTTTGCTTCGCTGCTCTTAGGCGGGCCGGTGACAGATTGGACAAGTGGTTTCATTGCAGCCCGCGCTCCAGTGTTGACTTCCATCCGTCTGCGCGGCGACTACGGCGAGTATTGCATCGATCTGTTAGCCAGGGCATTGCAACAGGGCTTCTCTGTACACGAAGTGCCCTATCGCTGCCTCCCGCGGGTGGCTGGCGTAAGCAAAACCGGCGTCAATCTGTGGGATTATCTGGCGAAAGGGCGGAAGTATATTGGAACAATCATACGTTTGCGCCTGATGAGAAAATAGAACGCGGATCACGCGGAAAGGGCGGATTGACGCGGATAAAAATCTGCGCAAATCTGTTGTTTCTGCGCAAATCTGCGTCCGCTTTTCATCGGTATCGGTGTCCGCCGGTCGTGTTGCCTGATGTGAAAATAGCTGCTGTACGTCGGACTGTCAGTCCGACGTACGATTTTCGTCGTTACCGGTGTCCGCCGGGCATATCGCTTGCTGAGGAAATAAACGAATGTTACAACCCGCACAGCTTTTTTTGGACGAAATGGGGGAGTTGGCTGCCATCATCCCAGCCAAAGACCCGGTGGTGAGGGCCTATTACGCGCCAATCCCCAGTTTTGGCGAGAAAAGCCACCAACCGATTATCCCTGTGTGTGAACCGCTGCTCTCTGGCAATGAACTGGCCTATGTGCAAGAAGCGGTGAAGAGCAATTGGATTTCCTCTGCCGGTAGCTTCATCCAGAGCTTTGAGGAACAATTTGCGGCAGCCTGCGCTGTGCGCTATGGAGTCGCTTGCGCCAATGGCACCGTAGCCCTGCATCTGGCCCTGGCCACGCTGGGTTTGCAGCCGGGGGATGAGGTGATCATCCCCACCTTCACGATGATCGCCACGGCCAACGCCGTCACCTATTGCGGCGCAACCCCTGTCCTGGTGGACAACGAGCCTGCCTACTGGCAAATGGACCCGGAACAGGTGGCGGCCAAGATCACACCGCGCACCAAAGCGATTGTGCCCGTGCATATTTACGGCCACCCGGTGGATATGGACCCGCTGCTTGCACTGGGCCAGAAGCACGGCATTTACATCATCGAGGATGCGGCCGAAGCGCACGGCGCAGAGTACAAAGGGCGTCGCACCGGCGGTCTGGGGGATGCCGCCTGTTTCAGCTTCTATGGCAACAAAATCCTCACAACGGGCGAAGGGGGGATGATTACCACCGACAACGAGGAGATCGCCCGGCTGGCTTGGAATTTGCGCGATCACGCGTTCAGCAACGAGCGCCATTTCTGGCATCGCTTCATCGGCTTCAACTACCGCATGACCAATCTACAGGCGGCTGTAGGGTTGGGTCAGGTCGAACAACTGGAATCCTTTGTGAAGATGCGGCGGGCCAACGCCGCCTATTATTCGCAACTCCTGCGCGATGTGCCGGGTCTCACCACTCCGCCGGAAGCAGCCTGGGCCAAGAATGTCTTTTGGATGTATGGCATTACGGTGGATGAGCAGGCGTATGGCATAAACCGGGACGCGCTGCGCGTGGCGCTGGCGGAGAGGGGGATCGAGACACGCACTTTCTTTATTCCGATGCACTGCCAGCCTGTCTACTGGCAGCAATTCAAGGGCCAGCGTTTTCCCGTCGCCGAGCGTCTCTGCCGGGATGGCTTCTATCTCCCCTCCGCCACGTCGTTGACGAAGAAGCAGATCGAGCGCGTCGTAGATGCCATTCGAGAGATATGTCCAAATCTTTAGATGCAGTAAGCGCAGGGCGGGCGGCGGGGCGTATCGTCCTGCTTGCGCTGATTCTGTGCGCCTTTGCCCTGCGCGTCTACAAACTGGAGAGCCAGAGCCTCTGGTACGACGAGGGCGTGAGCGCGATTGTAGCCCAATACGACCTGGCCTCCCTGACCCAATGGACCGCGGATGACATCCAGCCACCGCTCTACTATGCGCTGCTGGCGGGCTGGGGGCGGCTGGCCGGCTGGGGGGAGTGGAGTCTGCGCTTTCCGTCGCTCTTTTTTGGCCTGCTGGTTGTGCCATTGCTCGCGGCCCTGGCCCTGCGTTGGAGTGGTAGCCGCTTGGCCGCTCTGCTGGCCGCGCTCTTTGCCACCTGCCACCCTCTTCTCCTCTACTACAGCCAGGAAGCGCGCATGTATACGCTGCTGGTGGCGCTGGGGGTGGGTATTGCGTATTGGGTATTGGGAATAGGAAAAAGGCACGAAGGGGGCGAAGACGCAGAATCTTCAATCCCGACAGACCCCCATCGCTGGTCTTTGTGGGGTGTGTATGTTGTGGCTGCGACTGCTGCGCTCTACACACACTACTTTGCCGCCTTTCTTCTGCTTGCCGTCAATGTCGCCTATCTTCTGAACCTGCCCCGCACCTCACGTGTCATGCCTCACGTTTCACGCACTACGCACTACGCACTACGCAATACCTTCCCCTGGCTTCTCGCCAACGCCGCCGTCTTCCTTCTTTATTTTCCCTGGCTGGGCAATCTCCTCACCCGGCTGGATGTGGACGCCAGCTATTGGGAGGGCAGCCTGAAGTTGTGGGAAGCCCTGACCGCTGTCGCCATCCGTTTTACCAGCGGCGAGACCGTTTTGGAAGGCCAGGCCACGCGCCTGCTCTGGATGTACGGCGCGGTGACGCTGCTGGCGGTCATCGGAATGGGGAATGGGGAATGGGGAATGGGGAATGGGGATTGGAGATTGGGGATTGGGAAGTCGTTCACGCACTACGTACTACGCAATACGAAATACACAATATCCAATATCCAATACCCTCTGTTGCTTCTGCTCGTCCCCGTCGCCGCCGTCCTCACCCTCGCCTCTTTCACACCGAAGTTCAACGCCCGCTATGTGATGGTGGCGTTGCCCGGTCTGCTGCTGATTTGGAGCGCGGGGCTGGCGGGATTCTTGCGCGGCTTACCCCACCCTAACCCTCCCCAGCCTGGGGAGGGGACTGGATCGGCGTCTGACCAGACCCAGGAGTACAGCAGATCAGCCCCTCCCCCACTGTGGGGGAGGTTGGGAGGGGGTCTCCTCGTACTACTGCTGCTGGCCGGATTCATCCACGCAGACCGCAACTGGTTTACAGACACCGCCTTTACCAAAGACCAGTGGCGCGAAGTCGTCGGCTATCTGCGCGGGCATATGGACGCCAACAACCCGGTCGTGCTGGTCAGCGGTCACGCCTGGCCCATCTGGCGCTACTACGCACCGGATATCGAAGCGGTGCGTCTGCCCGCAATCGAAATTCTGGACGTGAATGCGGTGGTGGATCTGGAGAGCAGCGCGGCCATTCTGCGCCCGGCCCTGCTTGGCGCAGAGAGCGCCTGGCTGGTGAACTGGCAGGAGGAGGTCATTGACCCTGGCGATGTGGCGGGGCTGCAATTGCAACGTGCCGGGAGTGAAGAGCCGGTCACTGCCCAATTCTGGGGGCTGAGGCTGCGCCGTTTCGTCAACCTGGACGCCCGCGCCATCAGCAACGCGCCCCCCATCCAGCAGCCCGCCCAGGCCGATTTCGGCGATACTGTCGAGTTGCTGGGCTATTCGATTGAGAAAGAGGGCGATTTGCTGCTTTTCTGGCGGCTCACCCACCCGGCCCAACCCTTGCCCGATCTGCACTTGACCGGTGAGACGCGCACCGCCGCAGGGCTGATCTTCTCACGCATCGGCGACCGGCGTCTCGCTGCCTACGATTTCCCCAGCTTTCGCTGGCAGATCGGGCAGATTGTGGCCGGGCGCATCCCCGCCAATGAGTGGATCGGCGCGGGCGCGCCGCCGGGGAACTACCAACTGCGTCTGGGCGTTTATGACCCCGCCGGTGACTGGGCCGGTTTCGATCTGCTCGGCGCACAGGGCGAACGTTTGGGCAAGCGGGCGGCTGTCGCAATTGCCCTGCCCCAGCCCATCCCTCTCCCCGCAGACGAGCAGCCGACCAGTTGGCATCCGCTTGTGGACGGCCTTTTTGTACGGCCGATCCTTGTCAACAGCAGCGCGCAGGCGGGCGAACCGATTTTTCTGCAGATCCTCTGGTTTTCCGAAACGCCCCGCTCCATCGGCCAGGTGGTGATCCATTGGAACGACCACAACAGCGCTGCCCAGTGGGGCGGCGAGCGGGTGACAGTCGCTCTCGCTCTGCCCGCGGCCCAGCCCGTGCGCACTGTGCATCAGATCCCTGTGCCGGCTGATCTGCCCGCCGGGGAGTATTGGCTGGAATTGAGCGCCGACAGCCAGCCCACCCGCCCGGTGGAACTGCCGGTGACGATTCTGAGCGCCAGCCGCAGCTTTGCCTTGCCCGCGCTGGAACCGGCGCTGTCGGCCAATTTTGGTGGTCAGATCGTTCTGGTCGGTCTGACAGAGACGGAACTCCCCGCACAGATTGCGCCCGGCGACGTTCTGCCCCTGACATTTGTCTGGCAGTCGGGTACACCCGCCCAGACCGACTACACGATGAGCGTGCAGTGGCTGGACGGCGACGGTCGCCCGGCGGGGCAACAGGACGAACGGCTGCCGCGCGGCTCCTCCGCCTGGTTGCCGAATGAAGTGATTTCCCAGATAATAAAGCTGGCCGCGCCCGAACAGCCGGGGGAGTACCGGCTGATTGTTGCGGTCTACGACGCCAACCGCAGCGGCTTGCCCCGTCTGCGTCTGCCCAACGGCGCTGATTTTGTCCAAGTGGCCCGTGTCCGTATTCACCCCACCGCCCAGCCTTGAAAGGGAATCTTTATGACAAACGCGCAGAAATTAGCCATCCACGGCGGCACGCCCGCCCGCCAACAGCCCGACCCGCCGATGTTTCCCGGCGGGATGATTATCGCCGAAGAGGAGGAGGCGGCAGTGTTGGAAGTGCTGCGCTCCAAACGGCTCTTCCGCTTCTACGGCCCGCTAGGCGGCGAATCGAAGACAGAGGCGCTGGAGAACGCCTTTGCTGCTTCCGTCGGCGTCAAGCGGGCGCTGGCCGTCACGTCCGGCACAGCCGCGCTGATCTGCGGCTTGCAGGGCGTGGGCATCGGGCCGGGGGACGAGGTGATCGTGCCTGCCTACACCTGGATTGCCACGGCCACGGCTGTGCTGGCTGTGGGCGGCATCCCCATCGTCGCCGAGGTGGACGCATCCCTGACCCTCGACCCGGTGGATGTGGCGGCGAAGATCACCCCCTATACAAAGGCAATTCTGCCCGTCCATATGCGGGGCGGCCCTAGCCGCATGGATGAGTTGATGGCTCTGGCCCGGCAGCACAATCTGCGTGTGGTCGAGGATTGCGCACAGGGCAACGGGGCCAGCTACAAAGGGCGGCGGCTCGGCTCGATTGGGGATGTGGGCTGTTTCAGCCTGCAATTCAGCAAAATCATCACCACCGGCGAGGGCGGCGTTGTAACGACCAACGACGAGTCCATCTGGCAGCGCGCTTTTATGTTCCACGACGTTTCGGCCTGGAACCGGCTGGACTTGCCCGAAGAAGATATTTTGTGGGGGGCCAACTTCCGCATGTCGGAGCTGCCCGCGGCCGTGGGGCTGGTGCAGTTGCAGCGGCTGGACGGGCTGGTGGACGCGATTCAGTCCCGGCAACGAATGCTGCTGGCTGGCATCGCCGAGACAGCCGCCCAGCGCGGCGTCACCTTCCGCGACGTGCCGGACCCGGCAGGGGACAGCGGCATCCACGTCTTTTTCTTCTTAGAGACGCCGGAGAAGGCTGAACAGGTGACCGCGGCGTTGCACGCCGAAAATGTCAGCGCGGGCCAGGTCTACCGCCCGGACCGGCGCGATTTCCACGTCTACGCCCACTGGTTTCCTGTGCTGGAGAAGCGCACATGGAGCGCAGACGGCGGCCCTTGGCGCTGGGCAAAGCGCGATATCGACTACGCGCCGGATATGTGCCCCCGCTCCCTCGATCTGCTGGGGCGGGCGGTGATGCTGAATGTCAACCCGCTCTTGAGCAATTCAGAGATGGAAGAGACGATTGACGGGGTGAACAAAGTGCTGGACGCATTGGCTTGAAACCACGAAGACACAAAGACACAAAGAAAAAATATCTTCTCTTCTTTGTGTCTTTGTGCCTTCCTGGTTAAGTTTCCCACTTCGGCAGCAGTTGAGAAACTGCCTTTTAGCGACGATTCGGTAGTGAAAATGCGCCCTTTTCTTTTGCGCCCTTTGCGGTTGACATTTTTTCTTCTGCTTCTGGCCGGCTGTGGACGGCTGGATCTGAGCTATGGCCCGCTCCTGCGCAACGTGACCGTCGCGCCGGAAATCATTTCGCCCAACGCCGACGGCGATACCGATGCCACGGCCATCCACTACAGCCTGCGCCGCTCGGCGGATGTGAGCATCTACTTTGAGAACGCGGCCGGCGAACGCTTCTACTTTCGCCAGGAGCGCCGCCGCTCCCCCGGTGACTACGACGTTCTCTGGGGCGGTGTGGTGGACGAACCGCAGGTGGTGGAGACAGTTGGGGGGCGGGTAGAGATTCTCAGCCGGGTGCTGGCCGACGGCGTCTACCGCTGGGTGATCGAAGCGGTGGAGGAGAACGGCAGCCGCCAGACTGTCGGCGGCCAGATTACCCTGCAAAACGGCGACACGCAAGTGCCCGAACTGCACAACTTTGCGGTCGTGCCCCAAATTTTTCGCCCCAACCAGGACGGTCTGCGCGACGATTGGGTAAGCATCAGCTACTACCTGACGAAGGATGTGGACGCGGTGCAGGTCTTTCTGATCGCCCCGGACAACCCCGATTTCAAGTACCACATCGCCGAGGGGCCGAATGTAGTCAAACCGGAGAAAAAAGGCTATCACGAATACCGCTACGAGGGGGGAGTGGACCTCAACGCGGAGCCGCCGCCCGACGGGACGTATCAGATTGTGGGGGAGGCCCGCGACCGGGCGGGCAACCGGGTGCGGGTGGTCAGCGAACTGACGATTGAAGAAGGGGGCAAGCCCCGCGCCGATGTGGCCCAGGGCGAGATTGACTGGTCCGCGGAGATGAACCGGGTGGTCAGCGTGCCTCTGGGCGAGAAGCTCTGCTTCAGCGCGGTGGTGGTCAATGAAGGGACAGTGCCCATCCGCACGACGGGTCCCTGGCCGGGGCAGGAGTACCGCTTCAGCGAGAATTACAATACGCTGGCCGGTCAGGGCCACACCGAATGGTTTCAACAGGCGGGTGTCTGGCGCTTCGGCATCAACTTCGACACCACCGGCGTAGATTTTCCCTACCGTTTCGCCATCGGCAGCCAGGACGAACTGGAGAAGCGCGTGATTGACGGCGTGGAGCAGTGGTATCTGCTGCCGGGCAAGGCCGGGCGGGTGAGCGGCTGTATTGTGATGGACGAGCGCCCGCCCGTCGGTACAAACTTCTGGTGGGGCGGGCTGATCCACGAATTTGTCGGGGTGGCAAACAATTACATTGACCGCATTTCGGTGGATGTGGGGATGCCGTAAGGGAAGACCAATCAACCAATGAACCAATCAACTAACATTCGTTGATTGGTTCATTGGTTGATTGGTTTCCTCCTACCCGTGCCAGGACATCGCCTCGCCGCGCACGATGCGCGAGCGGCTTTCGTAGCGCCCCGGCCACTCGATGGGCAGGTCGCCGTTCTCCACCATCAACTTCAGCGGGTTGACTTTTGTCCTCAGCGGCAGATAGATGCGCTGGCGTTTGCGCGCCGACTCGAAGAGAGCCATCATCACTTCCTGCACGGCCCGCGCCCGCTCCGCACCGCTGATCGGTTTTTCGATGCGCCCTTCCACCCAATCAATCGCTTCCTGGCACTGGTGACTCCAACAGTCATACCAGGGCGCATCCACGATCTGCCAGCCGTTTGATGTGGCGTTGAGATAGCGCACAACGCCGATCTCGTAGTTGTAACGGGCCGAGGGGCCTTCGGGCGCATACATCGGCGCGTCGCTGGGGATTACGTCGTCCGGGTGGCTGGTGGTGTCGAACTCCATCATCCCCTCTGTGCCGATCACCCGGCAGCCCTGGCCCAGCCCCTGCACCAGACTGCCCTGGATCAGAATCGTCGCGCCGTTGTCACAGCCCGCCAGCCCCAGACAGGCATCCTCGGCGGGCAAGCCCCGCTCCACCCGGTCGGTGGTGCGCTCCACCCCGCCCAGTACCCACTCCACCTGGGGTTCGTCCATCAAAAAGAGGGCCAGACGGATGTTGTGCGAGTTGGTGTTGAGCAGATTGCCGCCGTCGTCCAGTTGAATCTGCGTGATTTTGCCAATAACGCCCTGGCGGATCAGATCGCGGGCTTTCATCCACGCGGCGTGGTGGGGGCGCTGGTAGGCGATGATCAGTTTGACGCCGTTGCGCTCGCACGCGGTGAGCATCGCATCGGCCTCGCCCAGATCGACCGCCATCGGCTTCTGGCAGATGATGGCTTTGGGGCGGCGGGCCGCGGCCGCGATGACCATCTCGGCGTGCTGCTGATGCCAGGAGCAGACGTCCACAAAGTCTGGGCGCTCCTTGTCCAGCATCTGCCGGTAGTCGGCGTAGCGCTGTTCGTCGTCCACATCAAAAAAGTCGCCAAATTCGCGCCGGGCGTCCGGGTTGGTGTCGGCAATCGCGCCGATACGGGTCGGCTGCCCGGGGACGCCGAGCCAGCCGCGCGCGTGAACCCGGGCGATCATCCCGCAGGCGATGATGGCTGTGCGGTAGTGGGACATGGGATTCTCCTGGTGGGTGGGGGATGGATGATCTCGTTCAGTTCTATTGTAGGCGTGACGCGGTTGGCTGTCAAAGCGTAAAAATATTTAACTTGGTGTGCTATTCTCGGTAGAAAAATTGTTCACCTGAAAAGTTCAGTGCAATAGCATAGCCGGTGTTGGCCACCACATTACCCATTCGGGCTGAGATGATCAGTGGGTACTTAGATTTTTCCACCAGCGTGATCAGAGGCAAATTGGCCCGTTCCCATGCATAACCCTGTTCCAATAAAGCATTATACTCGGCAGTGCCTGGCACCAGCCCCCAACGCGCCTTATCCAGATTGAAAGCTTCCCTAACCCATTGTGGCGGCACCTCGCCTTCGCCAGTCTGTATGAAGTTCCACCACAGAGGACCGGCCTCGTCTATAGTCCCACTGGTGTGCTGATCAGCCCCATTTTCGTCATGGCTCCACATAGTCCACGCATGCATTTCGTTAGCTGAAATGCGCTGGTCACGTAGCGTAGGATCGATCTGCTTGACATCAGTGAAGATATCAACACCCATCAGATATTCGCCGATAAGTTCGGCTACCGGGGCCAAGTCTACAGCTTCAGCAAAAGTCTCTATCAGAAAGACAAAGCGGTTGCCATCCGGCCCCAGGCGATACCCTTCTGCATCTCGCTTATTCAGCCCTATCTCGTCCAGAAGATCATTTGCCTTATCCAGATTTTGGGTATAAAAGTTTTTACCGACACTGCGCTCTGGCAGGCTGGCAAAGCCGAAGTAAAGGGTCTCGATTATGACATCCCGGTCGATGGCCAGACTTACAGCCTGTCGGAAACGAAGATCCTGCACAACCTGACGCCAGATAGGATCATCAAATGTCTGGTTGATGTAGAGATTGCTGGGATCCACATGCATATCTAGCAGGATAGTGGTAAAACCGCCTTTGGCCTCGTTCTCTTTATACAGAGGCGCATTGACCAGACCGGTGGACTCGCGCATGAAGTCCGCCTTGCCTGCGAAGATATTGACGTTGAGCATCTCAATATCTTCGGTCAGCACCGAAACCAGCTTGTCAATGTAGGGCAACTGCTGACCGAGTGTATCCACTTTGTGATAGTAGGGGTTGCGCTCAAAGGTGAGAAGACCCGACTCACTGGAGGGGACCAGTAACCAGGGGCCAAGCCGCGGGCTGTCAATGCACTTTGGTTGGTTCACTTCCCAGCTTTGGCAAACCTTAGCTGCAAAGACCTGCCACCATTCGTTGGTCAGGTTCATCGCGGTCAGTTCGTCCTTTAGGCTGTCCAAAGTCACGTAGTCGATATGATATTGCTTTAAGTAGTGAGCAGGGCGAATCAACTCGGTGTAGCCACTCCAGTTTTCGATCACCAAATTGCGCAAAAAACCACCATATGGTTCAGGGAAAGTGATTTTGAAGGTGAAATCGTCAATGATTTCCAGGGTCATGGGCTGACCTGCAGCCGAATAACCGGTCTTAAAGTGACGGGGGAAGGAAGGCGTGAGTTTTTCGTTCAGATAGATGTCCTCATAGGTGAAACGCACATCTTCGCTGGTCACGGGTACGCCATCCGACCATCGCAGTCCTTCACGCATGTGGAAGACAAATTCTTTATTATCGTTACTCACCTCAAAACTCTTTAGGACATTGCCACGAATATCATCAGTTTGCAGGTCGGGCGCTGATAACAATGGTTCGTTGATCATTGCCCAGATATCAGGATTCCAGCTCGGGATGAAGTGGGCAGAACGTAGTGTACCGCCATATTTGCCCGGCTCCCAGTTAGGTAAGTTGGCTTCCGACATCAGAACACCTGGCCCAACCACAAAGGGTTCTAGTGGCAGGCGCTCGTTAACTGGTGGCAGCTTGCCCGCGGCCACCAGATCAGCCAATATTGGGGACTCACTGTAGCTACCGGTTGGGGCTGCGGCCTCCTGGGTAGCCGATGCGGGCGATCTCTCACCACAACCTTCCAGCACCAGGGACGCGAATAACAAAATCGTCAACAATACGGTCAGTTTACGCATGTTTCTCTCCCTTTTCTTTTGAATGGATACAACAGGGTGTTAAGAAGTGAACGAAAGACCTAAGTAAGATAGACACGCATGAGAAAACCACAATCAGCATTTGTTATTAACCTGAGTTCGGGATAAGGGAAGACACCTTGGAACCATGCTAGACTACGAATGATAAGTTCCCAAGCATCATTCAAACGAGGTGTCACCCATAAGTTTACTCGAATTGTTCTTTGCTGTCGATGATTTCGGGGCGCGTGAACTATGCTTGCAACTTTCCATCAACTATTATATGCTGAACAGTGTACCGTGTTTGCAGACCGTACTCCATCCTTTTTCCTGTTGGATGTTGCAGTGAGTATGACCGATAGGACTCCACGCCTACTTGGCAGGCCGACGAAGAATGTGTTTGCTACCTATGCCTTCTATTCGCACCTATCATTCATTCGACATCTCTTTCCACAGAGATATTGGTAGCTACCGGGCCGAGGTACTCCAAGCCCCGGGTGGACAGGCTGAAGAACAATTCCTTCTGTCTGTAGATGAGGATGAGATGATAATCTGGCGGCATGAGGGTCTCTCAAAGACACAAATGCAAGCAATGGGGCAACGTCTCTTTGACGGCCTTTTCTATGGAACGATGGGTAAATGCCTTCGCAGTAGCCTGGCGAGCATTAGCGCAGACAACGGCTTGCGTTTGAACTTGCGGCTACACCGGACACCAGAGTTAGCTAATCTACCCTGGGAACTCTTGTATGACTCTGCCAATGCCCGTTTTCTGGCGCTTTCCGAACGCACGCCCATTGTCCGCTATCTCGCTCTCGGCCAACCCGAATCCGTCACGCTAAATGTTCAACTACCTTTGCGTATTCTCGTCGTGCTTGCCAACCCTTCTGAGGAAAGACCTTTGGATGTGGCGCGGGAATGGGTAGCTCTATCTGAAGCGCTGGAAGCGGTGCAAATGCGCAATCAGGTTTATTTGGAACGGTTAGTCCCCCCGACACTACAGACGCTACGCCTGAGATTGTTGACAAGTGATGTCCACATTCTGCATTTTGTCGGACACGGGTTGTTTGACACGACTGAGGGTGAAGGTTTTTTGGTCTTTCACGACGAGGAGGGAAAATCTCACCCCGTTTCGGCTCAAGACCTGGCGATACTTTTACACAATCACCCATCCTTGCGTTTTGTTTATCTGAACGCTTGTCAGGGGGCAATCTCTGGCGACAGCAGTGTTTACGCAGGAGTAGCCCAAACTCTGGTGCAGCAGGGGGTTCCTGCTGCACTGGCCATGCAGAGAGACATTTCTGATGCGGGCGCGTTGGTCTTCGCCCGATCCTTTTACGAGGCGACCGCTGCTGGCTATCCCATTGATGCGGCTTTGACCCAGGCCAGGTTGGCTTTGGCCACGACTGGTAGTGACGAGTGGGCGGTGCCGGTTCTGTTTTCGCGTAGTCGGGACAATTTGTTGCTGCCCGGGGTCAAAGGGAGCAAAGCTCCTGATTTTCGGCGGCTGCCCTTTGAGCCGGAGACTCTGTATATCCCCGCTGGCACATTTGTCATGGGGTGCGAGGTTGAAATAGGTGCGGCTGTAGCTGAGAGTCCCAGCCACCAGGTCTATCTGGGCGCTTTTTGTATCGGTACAAATGTAGTGACGAACCGCGAATATACAGCGTATATAGCCCAGGAATCTCAGGCCGAGGTTCCTCGCAAGTCTGGGTGGTTTCTACGACAACCACCCGCCGAAAAATTGGAGCAGCCGGTTGTCGGTGTCAGTTGGCATAGCGCCCTTGACTACTGTCGTTGGTTGAGCGGAGTCACAGGACGCTCCTATCGACTACCTACTGAAGCCGAATGGGAAAGGGCCTGTCCTATTGTGGCGCATGGCGGTGTAGAGGAGTGGACATCTACGCGTTGGGGTAGTGATTCTGAACGGTGTGACTACCCCTATCCCTATCGAAACGACGACGGACGAGAAGACGAGAAGACAGATAGCCATCTCGGACGCTTTCGGGTTATACGCGCTGGGATCGATCAAAAGGTGCCTACGGAGATGCACTGTACAACTCGCCTGCCCTCAGACCCGGAGAGTAAATTGGAATGGCGAGGCTTTCGTGTCTTGATGGCTCTGTGACGAACGAAAATTTGTGAAATGCCGGAGGAGTCGAGATGAAAGTTGACTTTACCCCGCTTAAGCCAGAACCACAACCTAAAGATACCTTTGCCAATGTAATCGACCGGATCGCGTCGGGAAAGGTTGTGCCCATTGTCGGAAACTCTTTCACCGATGATTTGGTCTTTGGTAGCCACGGAAATGTCGTCAAGTGGTGGGCCACTTATACCAACTACCCTCACTCAGATAATGGAGATTCTCTACCCCAGATCGCCCAATATCGCAACTTTGTGCCTCATCGGGAAAGTCTGGGGGATGACTTATGGATAAAGGAATATTACATAAAGTATTTGAAGGCTGCCCTCCAGCACGTGGCAGAACAACAGGGTGTGAGCAGCCAGATCCGACGAGAAGTCAAAAACCAGGAACGGGAGTTAACGCCGTCCCAAATCGCGCGCCGACTGAACTATCCGTCTATCAATGCCTCATCAGAGAATCCACTGTTGCTCCTGGCGGCCATGCCACTACCCATTTATATCACTACCAGTTATCACGATTATCTGGAAGTAGCGTTGCGTGAACAGATGCATAAACGACCACAGACAGAAATATGCTTCTGGCACGAAGGTCTTTACAATATACCATCAGTTCTGCGCCAAGAAGGTTACAAACCTTCCCCGGAAGAGCCGCTTGTCTATCACCTGTATGGTCTTGACTCATATCCCGAATCTCTTGTGCTCACAGAAGACGATCACCTGGATTTTCTGGCAAACATTTCTAAAGATGCCAAGTCTATTCCCCCACGGGTCAAACAGGCATTAAACGACTCTTCACTCGTACTGATAGGCTACGACCCTTACGAATGGGATTTTCGGGTACTCTTCCGCGGGTTGATCGCACTCCGTACTCGCAATCTTGCCAGCATTGCTATTCAACTGCGCGAGGGCGCTGTCAATCGGGAATATATCCAGAATTATTTGCGTCGAGTTGACTTTGAAGTCGTCTGGAAGTCGCCCGGCGAATTTATTGTGGAGCTATACGAAGGTTGGGGCGGCCCCTAACTGCCATAGCCCATAAGTACAAGCGGGGTCAACCCCTATGATCACTTCTAATCCCTATGTGGGACCGCGCACCTTCGGTCGTCACGAAGCTGATCGTTTCTTTGGTCGCGAACGGGAAGCGCGCGACCTCTTTTCCCTTGTGGTAGCCGAGAGGGTGGTACTTTTCTATGCCCAATCTGGCGCAGGCAAGAGTTCGTTGCTCAACACCAGATTGATTCCCCAATTACAGGAGGAAGCCCAGTATCTGGTTTTGCCTGTCGGCCGGGTTGGCGGGGAGTTGCAGAAGGGGATCGAAGATGTAGCGAATATCTATGTATTCAACTTACTCCTCAGTATCAATCAAGATTCAGCCAATCAAACTACTGATCCAAGCCGTTTTGCTCAGATGGAGATTAAGGAATTTCTGACCGGTCTTTATACAGCCGACGGCGAACACTATTTCTACGATGAAAAGGTGGCGCAGCAGACAATCACAGAAGCACCACAACCACAGAACCAGCCTCCCCATGTCCTTATCATCGATCAGTTTGAGGAGATTGTTACTACACATCTCCATCGCTGGCAAGATCGGAACGATTTCTTCCACCAACTCGACGAAGCGATAAAAGACGATCCCAATTTATGGGTAGTACTCACACTCCGTGAGGATTTTGTAGCGGCCCTCGAACCCTATGCCCGACTTGTATCAGGCGGTCTGCGTACCCGTTTCTATATGGAACGCCTGGATGTGGCTGCTGCCATCGAAGCAGTACGCCGGCCCGCCGCCGAATTGGGGGACCGTTCCTTTGCCGCCGGTGTAGCCGAGGCGCTGGTAAACAATCTGCGTCGCATTCGGGTGCATGGAAGTGATAGCACTGGTCTGGGTCAATATGTGGAGCCTGTACAGCTACAAGTTGTCTGTTATCAACTCTGGGAGAGTATTGCCCAACAACCCGTCGGTCCGATTCAAATGGCGGATTTGCAAGGGGCCGGTGACGTGGATCAGGCGCTGGCCACCTTTTATGAGGATTCTCTGAAGGCTGTTCTGGCGGAGCCGACAGTCGCGGTGTCTGAACGACAGTTGCGCACCTGGTTTGATAATAAATTGATCACCGAAGCTGGCACGCGCGGCACAATCTATCAGGGCGAAGAACAGGCAGCGGGGATGTCCAATCGTGTAGTGCGAATGCTCCAGGATCGTTTTTTGCTTCGTGCGGAACTGCGGGCAGGCGGAGCGTGGATTGAGTTGGTTCACGACCGCTTTGTTGATCCCATTCGGTCGGCCAATCTGCGCTGGCAGTTAACCTATGAAAACCCTTTGGAACGGGCAGCTCGGGCCTGGCTAGCAGCAAGCAGGGATTCAGTGAGGCTCGCGTCCGCCAAACAGTTGTCCGAATTGCAGGCATACGCAAAGCTCAATTACGACGATATCACTTCAGACGAACAGAGTTTCCTGGAAGCGAGCAAACAGAAAGTATTGGATGCCGTCAGTCGAAAACGTGCCTTGTTTGTGTCAGTCTTGGTCAGTTCTTCGGCAATTCTGTTTCTCGTAATCGCTGCCCTGCTCACAGCAGCGGGTTTGCGAGGTACATGGCAGCCCGTCGAACCAGTTTTGTATGCGGGGGCTGTCACTGTCAGCGCGGCGGCGATACCGCTCAACGGTCTGGAGGCTGTTTACGCAATCACGAATTCCGGCCCCAATCGCAACGACACTGCGACATTGCTCAAACTTACGCCAGAAAACGACACCTGGAATATCCTGGCGCGAAATTTGACGGCAAATATTGTGAATACAATGTTGGTTGTCAACGCTGAGGGGAACGATCGTATCTATGTGAGCAAGAAGTCTACAGGACTGATTCGCAGCGACGATCAGGGGCAGAGCTGGCAAGAGATCAATTCGGGCCTAACATCGCGTGATATCAGCGTTCTGGTAATGGAGCCAACAAACCCACAAACATTATACGCTGGATCAGGCGACGGACGTGGAGTTTTTCAGAGTGTCGATGGAGGAGATACATGGCGAAACATCAGCGATGAGCAGGGATTTGTCGGGTTGACTGTGCTATCAATGGTCTATAGTACGCACCAGACTCATCGGCTTCTGGTAGGAACAGATGATGGGAGAATCGTTGCCTATGATCAAGATAATGCTATCTGGAGAAATATTTCTGCCCGTCCAGGTACTGGCAGAATCAGTGCAATGGCCGTGGAACCGACTCGAACAGAGGTTCTCTATGCAGGCACTTCCACTGGCAAGATACTCCGGTCAGATGACGGAGGGGAGAACTGGTACCTGATAAGCAATGCCACACCAGTTGGTTTCGCGATCAACTCGTTGGTAGTCGTTCCTTTCGCGCCCGATCGAATCTATGTGAACGCGTGGGGCATCGGCGGAATGGTCTTGTGGAAAAGCATTGATGGAGGTAGAACTTGGGCCCACACAGTGGATGACTCGTTTACTCGACAAACATTACAATGGTTACTGATTTCGCCATCAAATCCAGAGGTCCTGCATGTAGCTGGTGATGCAGGCATGTTCACAACAAAAGATGGAGGTCGCACCTGGCGTTTTCATGAAATGGGCTCACCGCAGGTCCCGGTAGAAGGCATCGCGCTTAGCGCAGCCGATCCTGGGCCAGTATATATCACGCATGGCGGAGCTATATTTTCTAACGACTTTGAAGACGATAATAGCCAATGGCGACGTGGCCAGGGACTACCCGCAACGATTGTACGGGATGTGATCACAGCCCTCAAAGACCCTAATGTTGCCTATGCAGCAGTCTACCTCCAAAACGAATGGTCAGTTTTCTTGACAGATGACCATGGCGTAACCTGGCGCGAGACAGGTCTCCCTCTCATTCCCGAACCACTCTTAGGCGACACGATGGCCCTAGAACTCGGTGAGATTGAAAGTGGAGAAATTCTCTATGCCGGAACAAATGGCTGCGGCGTATTTCACTCTTTGGATAGGGGTTTGACCTGGGAGACCTTCGGACGACGCGATTGTAAACTCCAATCGATAACGGCACCACAAAATGTGATTGATATACAAGCTACGCGCGCAAACGCAGAGCATCTGTATGTTGCGGCGGACAGCACACGGCTCTATGTCAGTTCCGACCGGGGGAAGAATTGGCAAGAGTACGAGGTTCCCATTACTACTCAGATCACCAAAATTGCGCTCGATCCCTTCCAGTCCAACCGCATCTATCTGATTGCCGGATTGGGTGGATTCTGGCGCAGCGAGGACGGCGGACAGCATTGGACCGCCATGTCCTCAGGATTGGAGAATAGCCTCCTGGTCGATCTGGTTGCTGTCCCAGATCGAGCACAGACGCTCTTTGTTGCTGCGGAAAGCGGCGAAGTCTGGAAGACAACGAACGGTGGGCGTACTTGGACTTCGATTCGTTACAACCTTCCGCTTACGCAGATCGGCGCGCTAGATTTCGATGTGCGTAGGAGCGAACTCTGGATTGGAAGCAGAGTGGGCGGCCTGTTCAGATATCAGCCCGGCTTTCTTGAATCTTATCAGCTTAGGTCCATGTCAGCGCGATGACATACAAGGTTTGCTCTGTAAACCCTTGTTATGGAAATCAAACACCTTTTTCGTGATTAGTTATGCTTTGGAAGGAGAGACATTATGAACATGGTTAATGTGCGCTATTCAACTACAAGTATACCTGCACCTCGTTCCATATCACCGGTATTGCGGCTATTCCTTTGCTTGATATTGACGCTTGGGGCCATCAATACCTATCAAAACCATGAAAACGACAACCTGCCATCCTTGCTTCGTCAGACAAGCCCCTTGCCAACCCCTACACTCTCGACGCCCTGGGTTAATCCACAAACTGGAGGGAACAAAGTCTATGGTCCAGTAACTATAAATATGCCGGCAGGTTTTGCGCAGCATAATGACGCCACCGTGATTGGGGATACGGTTAACCTTCTGACAAGTGCGGGAAAAGCGCCCGGAATTGTCCCTGGCACAGAATTTGCCCTGGGCATTTGGGTTGGCGATCACCAGATGCTCTTTCAGAAGCCACTTCAACTCAGATTTGAAGTGGACGCAGTGAAAGTGCCTCCTGGCGAGGCCGGGCGTTTCGGAGTCAAAATGTACAAACCCGCCGATGATCAATGGGTTGAATTGCCGTCTGAATTTGATAGCTCGCGATATGCGTTTGTCGTCTCGGTGAAAGAATTCACTCCTGTGCCTGAAAATTATGAATTGGGATGGGGGTGGCGCACATTTTTTGGCGTATTTCAGAAAGAGGCCAAATCATCCAATGACCTTGCTCCCACGGCAAATCGCAACTCAAATTTACGTTCCGGCCCAGGTACAAATTACCCCATCACCGGGGTCGCGCGGGCAGGAACTTCGATTGAACCGGTGGGTAAGACAGCCGATGGCAGATGGTATCAACTACGCGATGAGCGTTGGATTGCGGCGTCTTTGATTGACAACGCCCCCGATGTGCCGATTGTTCGTTCGACGCCATCGGCCCCGGCAAGGCGGACGGCGACTCCCACCCCCAGGGCGAATGCAACATCCACCCCAACACCAAACCTGAATAGTGTAATCGCCACAGCCATCGCTGCGACGCTAACCGCGCGCGCTCCTACACCCACACCGGATGTGCAAAGTATCATCGCTACATCTGTTGCTGCCACACTGACCGCAGAGGCACCAAAACCAAAGCCATAAACAGTTTTCAATGTGAAGTCTGCTCAAATCGCCCCTGGACTCCCAGGGGCGATTTGATTGGAAAAAAGCATCCCCTCTGCGCTATACTATTATCTATGTCACAGCGCATCGTCGTCAAACTCGGAACCAGTGTTTTGACCGGGGGCACCCGCCAACTCAACCGCGCCCAGATGGTGGAATTGACCCGCCAGTGTGCCCAGCTCCACCACGACGGCCACGAGGTGATTTTGTGTACATCCGGCGCACAGGCCGCGGGGCGGGCCGCGCTCCACTTCCCCGACCTGCCCACCACGCTTGCCAACAAACAGATGTTTGCCGCGGTGGGCCAGAGCAGACTGATGGGGATGTGGGAGAGCTTTTTCGACATCTACGGCGTCCATGTCGGGCAGATTCTGCTCACCCGCGCCGACACCGAGAACCGCCACCGCTTCCTCAACGCCCGCGACACCTTCGCCGCCCTGCTGGAACAGCGCATTGTGCCGGTGGTCAACGAAAACGATGCGGTCGCCAACGAAGAGATCAAAGTCGGCGACAACGACAATCTCTCGGCGCTGGTGGCTGTGCTGGCCGGCGCGGAGCTGCTGGTTCTCCTCACCGATCAGCCCGGCCTCTTCACCGCCGACCCCCGCACCCACCCGGCAGCCGAACTGATCCGCGAAGTGCATACGATTGACGAGTCCCTGCGCGCGCTGGCCGGTGGATCGAAGAGCGGGCTGGGCGTGGGCGGGATGATCACAAAACTCCAGGCCGCGGACATTGCCCGGCGCGCCGGCACGTCCGTCGTCATCGCCGCGGGGAGTATGCCCAACGTCCTGCACCGCATTGTGGCGGGCGAAGAGGTGGGCACCCGTTTCCCCGCGCTGGAATCGGTAGAGGCGCGCAAGCATTGGATTCTGGCCGGACAAGCGCCTGGGGGTTCTCTGCTGGTGGATGCGGGCGCGGCCAATGCCCTGCGCCACAGTGGACGCAGCCTGCTGCCCGCGGGCATTGTGACCGTCGAGGGCAGCTTTGAGCGGGGCGATACGGTCTTCGTGCGCGAAAATGGCGGCCCGCCTCTGGCGCGCGGCGTCAGCCGTTACAACAGCGACGATCTGCAACGTATCCGCGGCTGCCAGTCCTCAGCCATTGCCGAGCGACTGGGCTACGATTACGGCCCGGTGGCGGTACACAGGAATGATCTGATTTTGTTGGGATAGAGGAGATCGGGGACTGGGGATTGGAGACTGGGGATTGGGTACACTTTCCGATCCCCAGTCTCCAATCCCCAGTCCCTAATTTCCCAGATAGGAGACAGCAATGACACTCGCAGTACGTAATAACAACGGAACCACTCTGACTGTCGATCTACTTGCAATGGGCAAAGCGGCGCGGGCAGCCAGCCGCAAGTTGGGGCTATTGACCAGCCGCCAGAAGAACGCGGCGTTGCTGGCGATTGCCGATGCGTTGGAGTCTCAGGCCGAGGAAGTAATTGCCCAGAATGCCCTGGACATCGCCGATGGACGGGCCAACGGGCTGAGCGACGCGCTGCTGGACCGCCTGCTGCTGACGCCCAAGCGGATGCAGGCGTTGGCCGATGACACGCGCAATGTGGCTGGGTTGCCCGACCCGGTGGGTGCAGAGATAGAGAGCCGGATGCTGCCCAACGGCATCCGCTTGAGTCGGCGGCGCATCCCTGTGGGCGTGCTGGGCGTCATCTACGAAGCCCGCCCCAACGTGACGATTGACATTGCCACCCTGTGCTTGAAGACGGGCAACGCTGTCATTCTGCGCGGGGGCAAAGAGACGCTACGCAGCAATCTGGCCCTCGTCGCCGTTATTCAGGCCGCGCTGGAAAAGGTCGGCCTGCCTCTGGAGGCCGTCCAATACATCGGCGACCCGGACCGGGCGCTGGTCAGCCAGTTTCTTAAAATGGACAAATATGTGGATATGCTCATCCCGCGTGGCGGCAACAGTCTGCACCGCCTCTGCCGCGAGCAGAGCACCATCCCGGTCATCACCGGCGGCATCGGCATCTGCCATCTCTTTGTGGACATTTCAGCGGATCAGGAACGCTCGCTGGATGTGATCGTCAATGGCCGGGTGCAGCGGCCCAGTGTCTGCAACTCGCTGGACACGATTCTCGTTCACCGGCAGATTGCGGCCGAGTTTCTGCCCAAAGTGGCCCGGCGTATGGCCCAGGAGCGGGTGGAACTGCGCGCCACAGCGGACGCGCTGCCTCTGTTGCAAGGCCAGGGCGCAACCGTCCTGGCCGCGGGGCCGGAGGATTTCGACACGGAATGGATGGCGCTGATTCTGGGCGTGAAAATTGTCGATTCGCTGGACGAGGCAGTGGAGCATATCCAGGAACACAGCCAGGATCACTCCGACGGTATTCTGACCAACGACTGGGCCAACGCCAACCGCTTTGTGGATGCGGTCAACTCGTCGGCGGTCTTTGTCAATGCCAGCACGCGCTTCAACGACGGCGGGCAGTTTGGCCTGGGCGCAGAGGTAGCTGTCAGCACGCAGAAACTCCACGCGCGCGGGCCGATGGGTCTGGAAGAGCTGACGACGTACAAGTGGGTGGTGTTGGGGGATTTCCATGTGCGGGCGTAAGAAATGTAGAGGGGATTGACATGAATCTGCGAGAATTTCTCATAGACATTCACGCGTTAGAGCAGGAACTTCTAGCCTTCGAGCGGCAGTATGGGGTGCGCTCGGAAACTTTCTACGCAGCATACGCAAGCGGAGAGGAGCCGGATGACGACTCTTGGGTACTCGATTTTGGTGAATGGGCCAGTGTCTATCGAACGTGGCTAACCCGACAAGCTGAATATCGCAATGAGGTGGATCGTCTGCAACCGCGCAGAGTCGGCCTTTCGGAATTGATGCGAGTGGCAGCGTGAGTAACCCGTTACGTACCATTGAGGATTACGAGCTTTTCGTCTACTCATTGCCGGAATCTTGGTGAACCGAGCCTGCAGCGCACACACCCCCATCACAAACACGTGCCGCCAGATATAAAGCACAATCGCATTCCTGCCCCTGCTATGAGTTTTACGAAGCCAAACCTGCCGGTATTGATTGAAGAGATTCTTCATCTCATTCCAGACGGCTGGCATGAAAACGCACATCTTCATTAGTGACAATTGGTCTACGCACAACGCACTACGTGTAGTGCCCAACGACTAACGCATTTACCGTCGATTTTTTGCCGGTACGGAGTAAGGGGTTGCCAAAGTATGCTGAGAAAAATTAGCATTCAAGGTTTTAAGTCAATAAAGTCGTTGGAACTTGAACTCGGGCCGTTGAACATTCTCATCGGTGCAAATGGAGCGGGTAAGAGCAACCTGCTCTCCTTTTTTAAGATGTTAAATGAAATGATGGCCGGGCGCTTGCAACAATTTATTGGTTCTGCTGGACGGGCGCAGTCACTCTTGCATTACGGCCCCAAAATTACCCCTCAAATAGAGGCATGTCTGGTTTTCGATGTCGAGCAGGGGACGAACACATATACGATGCGTTTGTTCCACGCGGCAGGGGACACACTCATTTTTGCTGACGAGGCAGGGAGTTTCCAACAAACGGGCACCCAATTTCCCAAAAGAGATACGTTTGGTTCCGGACACCAGGAAACGTTAATGAATAGTATGGCTGAGGGAGGGAATCAGACTGCAAAAGTCTTAAAATTTCTTCTCAATCGCTGTCGAGTTTACCATTTTCACGATACATCTTCGACGTCTGAAGTTCGTCAGTCTTGCTATGTGGGCGACAATCGTTGGTTGATGCCAGATGCAGGAAATCTGGCTGCCATGCTTTTGCGATATCGCAACGAAAACACCCACTCCGCGTATGACCGCATCAGGAACACCGTGCGGCTGATTGCGCCATTTTTTGATGACTTCGAGCTAAGTCCTGACGAATCGCAGCGTGTGATCCTAAATTGGCGGGAAAAGGGATCGGATCGTGTCTTTGGGCCGCACCAACTCTCAGACGGTACGCTGCGCGCGATATGCCTCACCACATTACTTTTACAGCCAACCAGTGAATTACCTCACCTGATTCTCGTTGATGAACCAGAACTGGGTTTACATCCATACGCGTTGAATGTAATCGCAGCATTGTTTGGTAAAGCGTCGCTGGGTACTCAGATATTGATAAGCACCCAATCGAGTTCATTCTTAGACAATTTCGATCCCGAAGACGTGATTGCTGTCGATCGCAGAGGAAAAGAATCAACGTTTACGCGGCTGGAACCAACCCAACTAGAAGTCTGGCTTGATGAGTACACGCTGGGAGAAGTCTGGGAAAAAAATGTGATCGGTGGGGGGCCGCACTGATGGTTCGTCTCCACGTTTTTGCCGAGGGCCAAACTGAACAGACTTTTGCTGACACAGTTTTGAAGCCCCATCTTGCTCAATACAATGTGTTGATGCAAAAGCCAGTTTTAATTGCGCACGCAAAGAAGAAGGGATGGATTCATCGCGGGGGTGGTCGCGCCTATTTACCGATGAAAAACGATATCATGCGCCGTCTTAAGGAGGATAGTAGCCAGGATGCATTCTTTACCACAATGATCGATCTGTATGCTATTCATGCAGAGTTTCCAGGGCTAAATGATGC